>NZ_JBNAFN010000004.1:0-223104 GCF_049800695.1 Fluviibacterium sp. S390
CTGGGCTGGCCGCCGAACACAGTGAAGAAAAGACCGTGATGATCGACGCGACGTATCTGAAGGCACACCGCACCGCGTCCAGCCTGGGCGTTAAAAAGGGGGGCGTGGCCGCCTGATCGGCCGAACCAAGGGCGGTATGAATACAAAGCTGCACGCCGTCTGCGACAGCCTGGGGCGACCAATCAATCTCTTCGTCACCGCCGGGCAGGTGAGCGATTACATCGGCGCACGGGCATTGGTGAGCAGCCTGCCGAATGCCGAGTGGCTGCTCGGGGACCGGGGCTATGACGCAGACTGGTTCAGAGAAGCATTGAAAGACAAGGGGATACGAGCCTGTATCCCCGGCCGAAAGCAGCGCAAGACAGCCATCAAGTATGACAAGCGTCGATACAAGCGCCGCAACCGCATCGAGATCATGTTCGGAAGACTGAAAGACTGGCGGCGTGTGGCCACTCGCTACGACCGATGCCCAAAAGTCTTCCTCTCAGCCATCGCATTGGCCGCAACCGTCATGTTCTGGCTTTGAGACAAGAACGAGTCCTGACCCTACGAAAGGGCTTATTCGGCGTCGCTTATTCTGAAGGCACCCTCCAACGTGAGATACGCATTCTCACGATTGCCACCACCCACCACCGTGAGCAGATCACCGATGCTCGACGATACATTTGTCTTCAAGTCATCGTCCGTCAGGTTGTTGACAGCCCACTTGGCCGCTGACTTTACAGATGCCTTGATTTCAAGAATGCCGTAGATTTCTTCCAATGCACGGCAGTACTCTGTGGACGGATGCCCGCCATCTCTGGACGTACCGTATGAAGGTCGCTCTCCCTCTTCAGCGGCATAGAGACGGGCAAGCCTCAACGCCACGGCCCGCGCAAAGTAGTTCGCAGGACGATGCTTCACTGCCCAGAATTGCCGTTCCTGAACCTTTAGTTCCGCCAGTCTTTGGGTCAACTCCTGTCGGTAGTCCAACAATACTTGCAGTGCATTGATTGTAAGGCCATCTTGGATTGCGTTCATCCTGATCAATTCTGAAGTGCTATCTGGCCGGCGAACCGCAAGTCGACGACGTGCACCATGATCAACTACGGTTCTCAGCCTGCTGAACATTGCTTCATGTTCGGGAGTTTTCTTTGAACGGTCGCCCAAAACAGCTTCCAACAAGCCACTTATGCCTTCCAACGCTCTGTCGACCGCACCCTTTTCGCGAAGATACTCGGACTTGTGGTCGTGAATGTTAGGGCGTGAAACATCAAGCGTCGCACCGGCCGGCGCTAGAGCGTTCTGGACGGGCCTACCCAAAAGGCGATCCACCACAGACGCAACCTGCTCTTCTATGCTTGGGTCCTTCATTAAGTCCCCCTTCTGAGTACCCTTTTCAGACTAGCGCAATACCTGTGGAGCCAATGAGATGCTACCCGGCAGATCAAAAGGGGACACAATGACGACCCTTTTGAGATTTACTTTCCCGGTAAGCCAGAGTTGGTCGGTAGGTGTACTACCGTTGCATCAGCCCGGGTTACGAAGCACGACCACTTCTCCATGAGCAAACGACGCTTTTCCAGGAGATCTGATCTGGCATAGGCACGCTCCACGTTGGAACCTATCGTATGCGCCAAGGACACTTCAGCGACTTCGCGTGGGGTGTTAGTGGCCTCGGTTGCCCAGTCGCGAAAGCTGGACCTGAACCCGTGCACGGTGACACCCTCTACCTTCATGCGGCGCAACAGCATCAACATGGACATGTTTGACAATGGCTTGTGCCGTTTCTGCCCCTCGAATACATAGTCTGACTGCATAGCCTTCAGTGGTTCAATGATTGCCAGCATCTCATCGGTCAGGGGAACCCTGTGCACGTCACCGGCTTTCATGCGTTCCGCAGGACAACTCCAAAGCCGTGCTTCAAGGTCGATTTCCTCCCATCGCATGCCAAGGACCTCGCCTGTACGTGACCCCGTCAAACAAGTGAACATCAGTGCCTTAGCTGCCATGGCATTGCGGTCATTCAGATCCGCATAGAACGCGGGCACGTCTTGCCAGCGCATTGAGTTGTGATGTTTGGGCTTGACCTTTACTTTTGGCAAGACACCTGCGTCCTTGATCCCCGTCACGGGGTTCTCGCCAGACCTGAACCCCTTGGACTTTGCCACATCCAGGACGGTCTTCATTCGTTGCATCAAGCGCCGCGCGGTTTCGTGCTTCTCCGTCCATATTGGGGACAAGCACATCATCACTTCGGGCTGGCCGATACTGTCCACCGGCATCCGTCCAATTTTGGGAAAGGCGTAGTCACGGAGCGTGTTGATCCACTGCTGGCCGTGTTTCGCGTTCTTCCACGTGGGCAAACGGTCGATGTGAACTTGCTGGGCAATTTCTTCGAAGGTTGGAATTTCCGACTTCACATTGAAACGCGGGTTCAGCCCCTGCTTGGCCATCCGACGGTATTCCAATGCTCGATCACGAGCCTGATGCAACGTGACGATATCGGCACCGCCCAAGCCGAAGTCTGTGCGTAGTGGTCCACCTTTCCGGTTTCTCTGTCCTTTAACGACAACGCGCACGATCCAGCGGCGTGCGCCCGAGGGGTCTACAACCAAGTAGAGCCCATTGCCGTCCCCATGACGACCCGGCCCAAGGTTCTCAACCAGCTTCCGTGTCAACTTCCCACTCAGCACCGCCAACGATAATACCACCTTTCGTACCACTCAGTGAGACAATACAAGCACAAGCGAACGAAAGCCAGAGAAACCGCCAAGGTGATTTCGTCACCTTTTAACAGATATTTACTAAGGTAATGGTACGTCAGAAGGAATGGGGAAAAGGATGGTCTGGCGGAGCGGGTGGGATTCGAACCCACGGTACGCTTCCGCGCACGGTAGTTTTCAAGACTACTGCCTTCGACCACTCGGCCACCGCTCCACTAGTGCGGTGCTAAAAGGCCAAACCTGATTTGACAAGGGTCGATACGCCAGACCGACCGATCCTGGCGCCCGATAGAGAAGGTCTTCGCGAACCGGGCCGCGATAAGACCGTGTTGCGGGCGGGTTTTCGATGTGGCCAACCCCACAGGAGTGCGCCATCCTTGTGGTCAGGAGACTGCGGATCGACCTCTCGCAATTGCCTTGTCCCCGGCCGCTTTTCAGATGGCGTCGGCGTTCTTGCACAAATCGCATTGAGGGAGTCACTGCGGGCATCCAGCATGCCTGACCAGTTGGCCCCCGAGGAAGTCCAGGACCACGAACGGGTCATCCTGGAGTGGCAGCTTGAGCCAGCGTGGATCGGTTTGTATCTGGTTCGACCCCGGGATGATCAGGGCTCCGCTACCGACCGGCAGGCGGGGTCGTCTAGCGAGCTTCAGTGACGCGAGGCCAGACCTGCCTGACGCTGAAGGTGCTGTTCGGATCGCCGCCGAGGCAGACAACCGGGTTGGCGCAAGGCCTCTTGCGGCTGGTCTGTCTGGGCTGGACCGCGTCCGTTTTCAGTACCCTTTGCCGCTGGCAAGGAAAGCTGGCGTGAGAGTGCCCCGGGCTGCTGCACCTTCTGATCCACATCACCGACATCAAGGCCGAGGGTGAATGCGAATGGAACGCCACAAACGCCGGAGAGACGCGCGACAAAGGCCGCGCGCGTCGCGATACCCGGACAGCGCCTTGTGGCGAAGATGGAGCGACCATCACCGCCGAAGCCGCGTCGAACCGAAGATGCACCGTATGAAGCTGTTGGGGCACAGCCTCGTGGCGCGGGGCTTCGACCGACAGGGCGCGGAAATCCAGATCCGCATCGCCGTCCCCAGACGCTATACCACCGTTGGCACACATGTCACCCAGGTCTTGGGGCAAGTCCTACCAGAGAGGGGGAGTACGGCTTGCAATCGAAGTGTTCAACAAAGCCCCGCAGTGTGTGCGTTCATGATTCTTCAAATTTTGCAGACGCGGCGAATGTCGGTTGGTGGTCGGACGGTGGCTCGGGGCCGATACCGGCAACCACGGCACCGTGAGCCGATCCCAGATTGCAAGAATGCCGGCCCTTTCGGACCGGCATTCCGATATCGAACACTTGCTAGGACTTTACGTCCAGTGGGCATTCAATCCCCAACGAGAGTCTGTATTTTTGTGGCCCGAATGCCCCTCAATTGCCCGTCGAAAAAACACGGGGTCCGCTAGGTCTCCGCGCCTAGCCGCATTTCGAAAAGCCGCAGTTTGCGCAGGTCATGCAGCCCTCGATCATCCGCATCTCGTAGCTGCCACAACTGGAGCAGGCCTTGCCCTTCGGGGCCGCCAGTCCCGTGACGGGATCTGCATGGGGGTCGGTCTTCAGGCCAAGCCCCTCTCCGTCGATGAAGCCGATGGCGATCATGTGCTTTTCGATGGTGCCACCGATGGCCGCCAGGATCGAGGGGATGTATTTGCCCTCCATCCACGCCCCGCCGCGCGGGTCGAACACCGCCTTCAATTCCTCGACGACGAAGGAGACATCGCCGCCGCGCCGGAACACCGCCGAGATCATCCGGGTCAGGGCAACGGTCCAGCTGAAATGCTCCATGTTCTTGGAATTGATGAAGATTTCGAACGGGCGGCGATGGCCGTTCACTTCAACATCGTTGATGGTGATATAGATGGCATGCTCGCTGTCGGGCCATTTCAGCTTGTAGGTGTTGCCTTCCAGGGCCACGGGACGGTCAAGCGGCTCGGTCAGGTGGACGACGCCACCAACCTCGACCGGTTGCACCACAGGGGCCGCTTTCGGCTTCTCCTCGGCGACGCTCAGCACGCTGCCGGTTACGTCGTTCGGGCGATAGGTGGTGCAGCCCTTGCAGCCCTGGTCCCAGGCGGCCATGTAGACGTCCTTGAACTCTTCAAAGCCGATGTCCGCCGGGCAGTTGATGGTCTTCGAGATGCTGGAATCGATCCACTTCTGAGCCGCGGCCTGCATCCGCACGTGATCGAGCGGCGCCAGCGTCTGGGCGTTGACGAAATGGTCGGGCAGGTCCACGTCGCCGAACTTCTCGCGCCACAGTTTCACGGCGTAATCGACAACCTCTTCCTCGGTGCGCGAGCCATCCTTCTGCAGCACCTTGCGGGTGTAGCTGTAGGCGAACACCGGCTCGATCCCCGACGAGACATTGCCCGCATAAAGGCTGATGGTCCCGGTCGGCGCGATGGAGGTCAGCAGCGCGTTGCGGATACCATGCTTGGCAATGGCGTCGCGCACGTCGTCGTCCATGGCCTGCATGGTGCCGCTGGCCAGGTATTTGTCGGCGTCGAACAGCGGGAAGGCGCCCTTTTCCTTCGCCAGATCGACCGAGGCCAGATAGGCGGCGCGGGCGATTGCCTGCAACCAGCACTCGGTTTGACGCGCCGCGTCCTCGGAGCCATAGCGCAGCCCGACCATCAGCAGGGCGTCGGCCAGCCCGGTGACCCCCAGCCCGATCCGGCGCTTGTTCTGCGCCTCTGTTTCTTGCGCGGGAAGCGGGAAGCGCGAAGCGTCGACCACGTTGTCCATCATCCGAACGGCGGTGCGCACCAAATCGTCCAGGGCGTCCTCGTCCAGCGCCGCATCGCCCTCGAAGGGGTTCGACACCAGCTTGGCCATATTGATCGAGCCCAGCAGGCAGGCGCCATAGGGTGGCAGCGGTTGCTCGCCACAGGGGTTGGTGGCGGCGATGGTCTCGCAGTAGTTCAGGTTGTTGGCAGCGTTGATCCGGTCGATGAAAATCACGCCCGGTTCGGCATAGTCATAGGTCGACTGCATGATCCGGTCCCACAGGTCGCGGGCGCGGACAGTGTTGTAGACCACCCCGTCGAAGACCAGATCCCAGGGCCGGTCAGCCTTGACGGCTTCCATGAATGGATCGGTCACCAGCACCGACAGGTTGAACATGCGCAGCCGTGCGGCGTCGGATTTGGCGGTGATGAACTGTTCCACATCCGGGTGGTCGCAGCGCATGGTCGCCATCATCGCCCCCCGGCGCGAGCCTGCGGACATGATCGTGCGGCACATGGCGTCCCAGACGTCCATGAAGCTCAGCGGGCCCGAGGCATCCGCCGCGACCCCCTGTACCGGCGCGCCCTTGGGCCGGATGGTCGAGAAATCATAGCCAATGCCGCCGCCCTGCTGCATGGTCAGCGCGGCTTCCTTCAGCATGTCGAAGATGCCGGCCATGCTGTCGGGCACGGTGCCCATGACGAAGCAGTTGAACAGGGTCACGCTGCGCGCGGTCCCGGCGCCGGCGATGATCCGGCCGGCGGGCAGGAACTTGAAGTCCTCCAGTGCGCCATAGAATTTCTCCTCCCAGGCGGCAGGATCCTTTTCGACCGTCGCAAGCGCCCCGGCAATGCGTCGCCAGGTATCTTCAACCCCATGATCCACGGGGGTGCCCTCTGCGTCTTTCAGGCGGTATTTCATGTCCCAGATGGATTCGGCGATGGGGGCGGAAAAGCGGCTCATGGATGGGGCTCTCTGGCAGGAGGAAACGGCCTCAAGTTCTACCTTGTCCGGCGGCCGCGATCAACTATCTTTAACGACATACAGGGGGTGACAGGTGCCAAACCACATAAATCTGGTAAAACTTTGCGTCGGCGCCGAAGCGGTTGACGACCTGGTCGCGTGGCAAAAGACCCGTGCGGCCCAGCAGCCCGACGGGTTGCCCCGCCACGTCACCCGCATGTGGCCCAAGCGCGAAGCGGAATTGCTGGCCGGCGGGTCGCTGTTCTGGGTGTTCAAGGGGGCGATCCTGGCGCGGCAGCGCATCCTGCGACTGGACGAGGTGATCGGCGAGGACGGCATCCGGCGCTGCGGGATCGTCATGGACCCGCAGATCTTCCGCACCCGCCCTGCCCCGCGCCGCCCGTTTCAGGGCTGGCGCTATCTGAAGCCCGAGGATTCACCGGCCGATCTGGATCGGGCATCGGAGACCGGCGATGATCGGCTGCCACGTGAGATGCAGGCAGCGCTGGCCGAGATCGGAGTCCTCTGATCCGGTGCGGCCTGTCTTGGCCGTCGCCGCACCTTGAGTATTTCCAACAAGAAAAAGATCAGGTGGGTGCGGCGGCGAGGCAGTCTTTCAGCACCTGCAACGCCTTGCGATCGTCGCCGGTCCATTGCGCCTTGCGGGATTTGAACAGCGTGGCCTGGCTGCGGTGAATGATCCCGTCGCCGAGGATCTTGAGATGATTGGCGCGCAGGGTTTCGCCGGTCGAGGTGATGTCGGCGATGGCCTCGGCGGTCAGGTTCTTGACCGTACCTTCGGTGGCACCCTGGCTGTCGACCAGCTGATAGTCCGCCACGCCTTCCTTCCTGAGATATTCGCGCACCAGCCGGTGGTATTTCGTGGCGATGCGCAGTCGGAAACCATGGGTGGCGCGGAAGGCGGCGGCGGCGCTGTCGAGATCGGCGATGGTGTCCACATCGACCCAGCATTTCGGCACCGCGATGATGAGATCGGCAAAGCCGAAGCCCATGGGCTCCAGTTCGATCACATGGTCGTGCCAGGCCGCAAGCTTGTCGCGCACGAGGTCAGAGCCGGTTACGCCGAGGTGGATCCGGCCACGGGCCAGTTCACGGGGTATTTCCGACGCCGAGAGCAGCACCAGTTCCATCCCGTCGATCCCGGTGACGGCACCGCTGTACTCGCGCTCGGCTCCGGTGCGGCTGAGGCCGATCCCGCGGGCGCTGAACCAGTCGAAGGTCTTTTCCATCAACCGTCCCTTGGACGGCACGCCAAGCTTCAGGGTCATGCGGGATCTCCGCTGCGCAGGTCCAGAAGAGAGGCCGGACGGATCATGCCGCCCACGGCCGGCATGGCGGTGCCTTGCCCGAGGATCCGGGTCAGTGCGTCATAGCGCCCGCCAAGGGCAACCGGCGGCAGACCCGGCTGTTCCGTGCCGGAGAAGCCGAACACGAAGCCGTCGTAGTATTCCATGGTGGTGCGCCCGAATTCCGCCTCGAAAGGCAAGTGGTCGATGTCGACGCCACGGGCCTGCAGCGCGTCGAGCCGCCGTTCGAACCGCTGCACCGCGTCGTGCATCGCGGGCATGTCCACGGCGATGTCGCTCAGTCGCTCCAGCGCGGCGGGGCTCATGTCCTTGAGCGTGATGACCTGATCCAGAGACGCCAGTTCGCCCTCGGTCAGGGGCGGTTCCGACAGGTCATCCGCCAGACGATCAAGGCGTTTGCGGATCTCGTCGGGGTCGCGCAGACCGATGAACATCCCGGCGCGCGACAGCACGTCTTCGCCCCGCGCATGTGCCTCCAGCAGCGTCACACGCTGCGGCGTGGCCGGGGTGCGGCCCGAGAAACGCTCCAGCAGGGTGCGGAAGCGGCGCGGACGCCAGAGGTGGCGCATCAGCGCGGCGCGGCGCGGCGCCGACAGTTTCAACCCGGAAATCGCCGCCCGCAGGATACCCACGTCGCCGGTCGCGGCGCGCAGCGGCAGATCCGCCAGCAGGGTCGCGAACAGCGCGTAGACCTCGGCATCGGCCTTTTCCGGGGCTTCAGCGTCGAACAACTCGAAGCCCACTTGCAGGTATTCATTGGCGCGATCGTAGTCGCCTTCCTGCTTGCGGAACACCTCGCCCAGATAGGTATAGCGCGCGGTGCCGGCCCCGTTGGACATATGCGCTTGCACCACCGGCACGGTGAAATCCGGGCGCATCATCAACTCGCCATGCAGCGGATCCATGGTGACATAGGCTCGCGCGCGGATGTCCTCGCCGTAAAGGTCCAGCAGGGTTTCGGCAGGCAGCAGGATGTCCGCATCCACCGGCGTGGCGCCAGCCGCCTCGAAACAGGCGCGCAGGCGTTGGGCCTCGGCGAGGATCTGGGACTTGCAGGGCTCGGTCATTGGCCCCGGTCCAGCATCTTGCGCACCTCGGCCACCAGATCGCTGCGGGGTACTTCGCGCTGCGCGGCGTGGGATTTCCATTCTTCCAGGCTGGCCTGTGCGGCGATCTCCGCGCCCAGTTTCAGATCCTTGATCTGCACCATGTCGCGCGCGGCCTCGTCGCCGCCCTGGATCACCGCCAGGGGCGCATCGCGGCGGTCGGCGTATTTCATCTGGTTGCCGAAGTTCTTCGGGTTGCCGAGGTAGACTTCCGCCCGGACGCCCGCCGCGCGCAGGTCGGCGACCATGGATTGATAGTCGGCCATGCGGTCGCGATCCATCACCGTCACCACCACCGGCCCATGGGCCTGCGCTGCGGTCCGGCCCTTGGCGGTCAGCGCCGCAAGCAGACGATCGACGCCGATGGACACGCCGGTGGCCGGCACGGCCTGCCCGGTGAAGCGCTTGACCAGATCGTCGTAACGACCGCCCCCGGCCACCGAGCCGAACTGACGCGGGCGGCCCTTGTCGTCGGTGATCTCGAAGGTCAGTTCGGCCTCGAAAACCGGGCCTGTATAGTAGCCCAGTCCGCGCACCACAGCAGGATCGATCTCGACCCGGTCGGCGCCATAACCGCCTGCCGCCATCAGATCAGCGATTTGCTGTAACTCGTCG
Source organism: Fluviibacterium sp. S390 (assembly GCF_049800695.1). Classification (NCBI taxonomy): domain Bacteria; kingdom Pseudomonadati; phylum Pseudomonadota; class Alphaproteobacteria; order Rhodobacterales; family Paracoccaceae; genus Meridianimarinicoccus; species Fluviibacterium sp. S390. Next base: position 9,497 of record NZ_JBNAFN010000004.1, read on the forward strand.
ACCCCCTGCGCGCCGGTTTTGGACCCGCCGATCAGGGCCTGAAGGTTGGCCACCGTGGCGGCGCCATCGGCCCCGCGCGCATCCAGAAAGCCCAGAACGATGGCTGCCTGATCGTCGCTCAGCCCGGCACCCTTGGTGAAATCGCCCGAGGCATCTTCGCGTCCCGCCCCCAGCAGCGCCCGCACGCCGTCGCGGCCCAGACGGTCCAGCTTGTCGATGGCGCGCAGCACGATGCCGCGTTCCGCGGCAAGGGCCATGGGATCGTCGGGGTTGAGCACGCCTGCGGCCTCCATCACCCCGTTCAGAACCTTGCGGTTGTTGACCTTGACGACATAGTCGCCCCGGTCGATGCCCACGGCTTCCAGCGCGTCTGACAGCATCGACAGGATCTCGGCGTCGGCGGCAACTGTCGGCGCGCCCACGGTATCGGCATCGCATTGATAGAACTGGCGGAACCGTCCCGGCCCCGGCTTTTCGTTGCGCCAGACCGGGCCCATGGCATAGCGCCGGTAGGGCGTCGGCAGATCGTTGCGGAACTGGGCATAGACGCGGGCCAGTGGCGCGGTCAGATCATAGCGCAGGGCCAGCCAGTCGCTGTCCTCCTCCTGCCAGGCGAACACACCTTCGTTGGGCCGATCCACGTCGGGCAGGAACTTGCCAAGCGCCTCGACGGTCTCGACGGCGGCACTTTCCAGCGCGTCGAACCCGTAAAGATGATACACCTCGGCGATGCGGTCCAGCATCGCCTTGCGTTCGGTCACCTCAGCGCCGAAATAGTCACGGAAGCCCTTCGGCGTTTCCGCCTTGGGGCGTGGCTGTTTCTTGTCCTTCTTGGCCATGGGGGCTCCACCTCTGACGGTCGCGGCCCCTCTACCGGATGGAGGGTGCGGGAGCAACCTATTGACCCCTCTCGTGGCGATACAAAGCCGAACAACACAAGGATTTGGCAAATGACCGAGACTGCGACACAGGCTATGCAGGAACGAATGGCCTATCTGGAGCGCACGCTGAGCGACCTGTCGGACGTGATCGCGCGGCAAGATCGCGAGATCCAGACCCTGACCCGGCGGGTCGCCATGCTGATGCAGCGCGAGGCCGAGCGGGAGTCCGACCTGGGCGGCACCGTCCCGCTGGCGGACCAGAAGCCGCCGCACTGGTAGGGCGCTGGCGGGCTGCCATGGCATCAGGCGGGTCCCGGCGCAGACGACACGATTGCATCGCAGCGCAAGGGGCGATACCTCCTGTCCCTCGACAGCAGGGAGGCACGGGCATGGCACACATCTGGGTCAGGGCAGAACAGCGCGAGATGGAACAGCGGGTAGGATTGACCCCGCAAGGCGCCAAAGCGCTTCTGGACGCAGGCCATCAGGTGACGGTCGAGGACTCTCCCGCCCGCGCCATTCCGACGGACGGCTATGCCAAAGCGGGCTGCGTGATCGCCCCGGCGCACAGTTGGCCCGACGCGCCGTCAGATGCGATCATTTTAGGCCTTAAGGAACTGGACGCGGATGGTCCCGACCTGACCCATCGCCACATCATGTTCGGCCATGCCTACAAGGGGCAGGCGGATGGCCCGGCACTGCTGCGCCGGTTCCGGCGCGGCGGTGGCACCCTGCTGGATCTGGAATACCTGCTGGACGACACCGGGCGGCGCATCGCTGCCTTCGGCTATTGGGCCGGATTTGCCGGGGCGGCCATCGGCATGAAGGCCTGGATCGCGCAGACGTCCGGAACCTCGCTTGGCGCTATCGGTGTCTATCCCGGAAAAACGGCCTTGCTGGATGAATTGCGCAAGGATCTTGCCGCCCTTCCCGATGCGCCCGCGCCTGCCGCCCTTGTCATCGGTGCCCTGGGTCGCGTGGGCAGTGGGGCCTGCGATCTTTGCACCGCCCTGGGTCTGTCCGTCACCCGCTGGGACAAGGCGGAAACCGCCAGCGGCGGCCCCTTCCCCGAAATTCTGGACCATGAGATATTCGTCAACTGCATCCTCGCCAGCCCCAGCGTGCCGGTCTTCGTCCCGGCAGAGGCCGTGGCCAAGGCACGGCGCCTGAGCGTCATTGCCGATGTCTCCTGCGACCCGAGCAGCAGCTACAACCCGATCCCGATCTACCACCGCTCGACCACCTTCGCCGACCCGCTTGTCCGGGTGACCGACAGCCCGGTGCCGCTGGATGTCATGGCCATCGACAACCTGCCGTCCATGCTGCCCGCGGAAAGCAGCGAGGACTACGCCGACCAGCTTTTGCCCTACCTCGAAGATCTCGACACTGATCGCACCGGGGTCTGGAAACGGGCCGGGGCGATCTATGAAACCCACGTCTCCAAAGTTTGAAAGCCTGTACCATGCCAAGATTGCACTGGGTCGGAACCGGCCTGTCCACACGCCCCGGCCTGCGCCGGCTGATCGAAAACGGCCACGATGTGGTGGTCTGGAACCGCACGCCCGCCAAGGCGCTTGCGGCGCTGGAAGGACTGTCTGCCGACGTGCGGGCCTTCGATCCCGACGCATTCGCCGTCGCGCTGCAGCCCGGCGATATCGCCGTCTCGATGCTGCCGGGGGACTGGCATGTGACCATCGCGCAGGCCTGCCTGGCCGCCGGGGCGCATTTCGTGTCGTCCTCCTACATCTCGCCCCAGATGCAGGCACTGGATGCGGCGTTCCGCGACCAGGGCCTGGTTTCGATCAACGAGGTCGGTCTTGATCCCGGCATCGATCACCTGATGGCCCATTGGCTGGTTTCGGACTATCGCGCATCGGGGGTGCATGACCCGGCCAACGAGATCACCTTTCGCAGCTATTGCGGCGGCTTGCCAAAAATCCCCAACCCGTTCCGCTACAAGTTCAGCTGGTCGCCCCTGGGCGTGCTGAAGGCGCTACGGTCCCCGTCCCGCTCGCTGAAGGATTTCGAGGACTTCAACGTGACGCGCCCGTGGGACAGCCTGACCCGCTATGATGCGCCCCTGCCCGCGCCGGAGAGCTTCGAGGTCTATCCCAACCGCGACAGCCTGCCATTCATCGCGGAATATGACTTTGATCCGGACTGGCGCCTTCGCACCTTCGTGCGCGGCACCCTGCGGCTGGAAGGCTGGGCGGAAGCCTGGGACGATCTTTTCCGCGAGATCGAAGGCCTGTCCGGACCGGAAGGCGAGACCCGACTGCAGGAGATGTCGGAAACCCTTTTGCAGCAGCACCAGTTCGATGACGGCGAGGCCGATCGCGTGGTGATGTGCGTGGAACTGCGCGCCGACCGTGCAGGCGTGCCGGTCTATCACAAGACCTATGTCATGGATGCCCACGGCGACGACCGCGGTTCCGCCATGGCACGGCTGGTGTCGGTTACTGTGTCGTTGGCGGTGGAGTCCGTTCTGGAAGGTGAGATCGCGCCGGGCGTATCGGCGGCACCCCCGGACCTGCGGCTGGTCGATCGCTGGCTGAGCGTGGTTGCCAAACAGGCACAGCATCTGGAAATCGTTGACAATCTGGACCAAGCGTAACGGGCGGGGCCAGCCACGGAAACCGACTGTGCAGTAATGCGAATTACAATTGCAGAGACAACGGGCTTTCGGTTCGGGCAATCTGGCGCCCCAAAACAAACCCAGTCTCAATTGCTCAATTCGTATGACGCGCAAATAAAAAAACTGAGGCCCTGGATGTATTACGTCCAGGGCTATTTCCGACCGCGGCACCCTCAAAACCGCTATCCTCAATAATGTAAAGACATCATCACGTCGCGCTCGCACCGCCACACCGGCACGGCATCGAATGAGAGGTCTGTTTCATTGCCCTCTCTTTTCCGGCATTTTTAGCCTCATTTTCATCCCCGTTCCGTGCGGGAACGTTAAATGAGTTCATTTCCATTTTTCCATTACCCCGTGCTTATTAATGACACCACACACCGTGGTTCGCAATGAAAGGAAATTGAAATGAAAACGACCCTGAAAGCTGCCCTGCTTGCCGCAACCGTCGCCCTGCCCTCTGCCTCGGCCGTCTGGGCCACCACCGACACCGACACGATGGCCATCGGCCAGTCGATGCTGGTCGGCGCCCTGGTGAATTCGCTGAGTTTGCAAAGCATCGACAGTGCCGGGATCGAGAAACTGACGCTGACCGAGATCGTGCAGCTTCGCCAGATCCTGTCGGACGATGACACCAACACGTCCACCATGCGCCAACAGGCGTCGGATATCCTGGACGCGGCCCGCGCCCGCTGAGGGATGCGCGTCATCGCATGGGCACCCCAGACGGGGCCCGTGCGATGCGTTGAACCGGCCGCGACGACACCTCGGGACCCGTCTCACTTTGACGTGCGGTCCGTGGAAAACCGTCCCGCTTCTGCCTAGGTCTGCTACAATGCACCACCCATCAACCGGGAATGAACCTATGAAAACTGCTCGGAAATCCCTTGCCCTTGCCATGACCGTCGCCCTTGTGGCGACCGGCGCCCATGCCACCGATCAATATGGTCAAGTCCTGAAGAACCGTGTCTCGGGGATGGGTCTGGATCCCAGCCCGATTGACTGCATGAGCACCGCCGATAAGGTAGAGCTGAACTCGGCATTGACGGGCGGGCGGGTCAAAAATGCGGACAAACGCAGCACCGCGAAATTCCTGCTGAGCCAGGCCGCCAAGAAGTGCTGAACCAACGCGACTGCCCGCGCAGTCGCCTTCAGCCCTTGTGAGGTTCCGCATGCAAACATTTCTTGGGGCCCTGTTTCTGGCAGGTGCCTGCGCCCTGTCAGCCTGTACCGTAACCACGGCAACCGCGCCTTCCCCAACGACGACAGAAACGACGGCAGCTTCCACGGTGCCCGCCAACAACAGCCAGTATGCGCTCATGGTCAAGAACCGGGTGTCGTGGATGGGTCTGGATCCGACGCCAGTGAACTGCATGGAAAAAGTCGACATGGTGGAATTGAACTCCATCATCTCGGATGGAGGTCTGTTCCCGCTTGAAAAACGCAACCAAGTGAAGTTCAAGCTGAGCGAAGCCGCCAAGAAGTGCTGATCCTTCCTAGAAATCCTCGACCACAACAACCCCGTCCAGCGATTTGACGGCACCCTTGATGGCGGGGTTGACATAATAGGGCTCGGGCAGCTTGATCTGCACCTCGCCCGGGAGGTCCGGTCCCAGCAAGCACAGTTCCACCGGCGACCGCGCGGGCACGCGGGTTTCCTCGCGCGCCTTTTCCAGCATCGCTGCAATGGTTTCCAGAGTTTCGCTGCGATTCAGGAAGACCCGCAGCCCCATGGGCGCGCCCGCCGTGGCCACGGAATCCACCGGCACCACGCTGCGGCACAGCAGTTTCAACTGGTCGGCCTCGCTGGTGGCTTCCACCGTCATCACCACGTTGGTGCCCGCCTCCAGCAAATCGCGACTGGCCTCAAGCGTATCCGAGAATATCGTGACTTCATAAAGTCCCGATGGGTCCGACAGTTGCGCAAAGGCAAAGCGTTTCCCGCGCGCCGACTTGCGTTCCTGCCGCCCAGCCACGGCCCCGGCCAGCTTGGCCACCAACGGCGCGGTGCGGGCGGCCTCCTCCACCTCGGCCAGCGTCTTGACCCCGGCCCGTTTCAGCGCGGGCATGTAGTCGTCCAGCGGATGCCCCGACAGGTAAAAACCGATCGCGGTATGTTCCTCGCCCAGCCGTTCGGCTGGCAACCAGTCGGTCACTTGCGACATGCGCGGTTCCGGCAGATCATCCCCGGCCTCGCCGAACAGCGACACTTGTGACGATCCGCGCTGATCGTGAATGGCGGCGGAATAGGCCACCAGTGCGTCAAGCGATTTGAACACCCGGTGGCGGTTGCTGTCGAGTTGATCGAAGGCCCCGGCACGGGCCAGCATTTCCATCGGGCGCTTGCCGATGCGCTTCAGATCCACCCGGCGGGCGAAGTCGAACAGATTGGCAAAGGGTTTGTCACCCCGCCCCGCCTCGACCAGCTTCATCGCCTCGATGCCCACGTTCTTCAGCGCGCCCAGCCCGTAGACGACCTTGCCATCGGCGACCGAAAACATCGCCTGCGAACGGTTCACGCAGGGCGGCACGATCTCCAGACCCAACCCGCGCCGAACCTCTTCGGCATAGACCGCCAGCTTGTCGGTCAGATGGATGTCGCAATTCATGACCCCGGCCATGAACTCGACCGGGTGGTTCGCCTTCAGCCAGCCGGTTTGATAGCTGACCACCGCATAGGCCGCGGCGTGTGACTTGTTGAAGCCGTAGTTGGCGAATTTCTCCAGAAGGTCGAACACCTCGCTCGCCTTCTTCTTGTCGACCCCGTTTTCCGCCGCGCCCTTTTCGAACTTGGGACGTTCGGCATCCATCGCCTCCTTGATCTTCTTGCCCATAGCGCGGCGCAGCAGATCGGCGCCGCCTAGGCTGTAGCCCGCCATCACCTGCGCAATCTGCATCACCTGTTCCTGGTAGACGATGATGCCCTGGGTTTCCTCAAGGATATGGTCGATCAGCGGATGGACCGAGGCACGCTCCTTCAGCCCGTTCTTGACCTCGCAATAGGTCGGGATATTTTCCATCGGGCCGGGGCGATACAGCGCCACCAGCGCCACGATATCCTCGATACACGTCGGTTTCATGCGCCGCAGCGCATCCATCATGCCCGAGCTTTCCACCTGGAACACCGCCACCGTCTTGGCATCGGCATACAGTCGATAGGTCTTTTCATCGTCCAGCGGGATCAGGTTGATCTGCCCCTCGGCCCCGGCCGCCGGCTCGTAAAGCTGCGTGCCATCGGCGGCAACGTGCAGCGGACGGCCCTGCGCCTCGATCAGGTCGATGGCGTTCTGGATCACGGTCAGGGTTTTCAGGCCCAGGAAGTCGAACTTCACCAGGCCGGCCTGTTCCACCCATTTCATGTTGAACTGGGTCGCAGGCATGTCCGAGCGCGGGTCGCGGTAAAGCGGCACAAGCGCGTCCAGCGGTCGATCCCCGATCACCACCCCCGCCGCGTGGGTCGAGGCATTGCGCAGCAGGCCTTCCACCTGCTGGCCATAATTCAGCAGTCGTTCCACCACCTCTTCGCGGCGGGCCTCTTCGCGCAGGCGCGGCTCGTCGATCAGCGCCTTCTCGATCGACACCGGCTTGACCCCCTCAACCGGGATCATCTTCGACAGGCGGTCCACCTGCCCGTAGGGCATCTGCAACACCCGCCCGATATCGCGCACGGCAGCCTTGGACAGCAGCGCGCCGAAGGTGATGATCTGGCCCACCTTGTCGCGGCCATATTTTTCTTGCACGTAGTGGATCACCTCTTCGCGGCGATCCATGCAGAAGTCGATGTCGAAGTCGGGCATCGACACCCGCTCGGGGTTCAGGAACCGTTCGAACAGCAGGCTGTAGCGCAGCGGATCAAGGTCGGTGATGGTCAGCGCATAGGCCACAAGGCTGCCCGCGCCCGAGCCCCGCCCCGGCCCCACCGGAATGTCGTGATCCTTGGCCCATTTGATGAAATCGGCCACGATCAGGAAATAGCCGGGAAAGCCCATGCCTTCGATGATGCCCAGCTCGAACTCCAGCCGTTTCTCATAGTCCTCGACCGAGGCCGCATGCGGGATGACTGCAAGGCGATCCTTCAGACCGGCCTGCGCCTGACGGCGCAATTCCTCGACTTCGTCGTCGGCGAAACGGGGCAGGATCGGCGGATGGGTCTCGGCCTTGAAGGCACAGCGGCGGGCGATCTCGACGGAATTTTCCAGCGCCTCGGGCAGATCGGCAAACAAGGTCGCCATTTCCTCGGGACTTTTCAGATAGTGCTGGGGCGTCAGGCGACGGCGCGGGTCCTGCTGATCCACATAAGCGCCATCGGCGATGCAGATCAGCGCGTCATGCGCCTCGTACATCTCGGCCTTGGGGAAATAGACGTCATTGGTGGCGACCAGCGGCAGATCCATCGCATAGGCGATCTCGACATGTCCGCGTTCGGTCCGGGCCTCGGCCTCGGGCAGGCCGTCCTCGCCGGGATGGCGCTGCAACTCGATATACAGCCGGTTGCCGAACCCTTCGGCCAGTTGCCGCACCAGCGCTTCGGCCGCCGGGCGATGCCCCGCCTGCAACAGCCGCCCCACCGGCCCGTCGGGACCGCCGGTCAGGCAGATGACATCCTCGGAATGCTCCAGAAGCTTGGCCAGCGGTACCTGTGGCACCTGCCCGTCGCTTTCCAGGTAGAGGACCGAGTTGAGCTTCATCAGGTGCGCGTACCCCGCCGCCGATTGCGCCAGCAGAACCACCGGCGCGGGCGGCAGCGGTTTTTCACCGGGGCGCGGGGTGTCATAGGCCAGATCCACCTGACAGCCGATGATCGGCTGCACGCCCGAGCGCGCCGAAAGCTCGGAAAACTCCAATGCGGCGAACATGTTGTTGGTGTCGGTCAACGCCACCGCCGGCATCCCCATCCCAGCCACGAGACCGGGCAGTTTCTTGACCCGAACCGCGCCTTCAAGAAGCGAGTATTCGGAATGCAGGCGCAGGTGGATGAATCGCGGAGAACTGGTCATGCGGCCAACCTAGAAGCCAGCGCAACGACGTGAAAGCCCTATCGGGGGCTCAGGGCGGCGGGCACAGGTTCTCACAGTGCCCTCGACACGCAAGGCTTGGACATTTCTGCCCGAATTCTTCGCATTTGCCCGGCTCAGGGTGTCAGGCCAACGCACAGAAGTCTTGCAAATGCCGAGTTTCCCGGCTTTCCTGCTGGACGCCAAGGCTGGTCTACGCCGCATCGATCGATCTTGGCACGGATCCATTCCGGTACAGCGGCGGTTTTTCGGATCTATGGTGGCGTTACTTCCAGGCGGCCCGGCCGTGCGCATTGATGGGAAACCCGTGACGCGCGCCCGGCTGAGCGTTCACATGTCATCCTGCAACAGCGCACTTCCGTGCGTGCCAGACCTATGCCCGGTACTTGTGGTGCAGGGCACATGAGCCTGGATCGCGACATGCTGGTACAGGCCCTTGCGCGGCATCCGCGCGTGGCGCGGGTGGTGGTGGCCGAGACCGCAGGATCCGTGCCGCGCGAAACCGGCGCCGCGATGCTGGTCTGGCCCGAGGGGCAATCGGGCACCATCGGTGGCGGCGCGCTGGAATTCGACGCGGTGGCCGAGGCCCGCAAATGCCTGTCCGCAGGTACCCACAGGGTGCAGCGGATCCCGCTGGGCCCCGCGCGCGGCCAGTGCTGCGGCGGCGCGGTCACCCTTGTGATCGAATGTTTCGACACCACGCGTCTGGCCGAGGTTGCCGAGGACACGCCTTTCCTGCGCCGTATCGATGGCGCGGATCTGGCGCCGCTTTCCCTGCGCCGTGCGTGCCGCGCGGCCCGGTCCGAAGGCCAGCCAGTGACCACCGTTCTTCAGGACGGCTGGCTGCTGGAGCCGGTAACGCGACCCACCCGCCCGGTCTGGATCTGGGGCGCGGGCCATGTGGGGCGCGCATTGGTCGATGTGCTGGCACCCCTGCCGAACCTTGCGCTGACGTGGATCGACACGGCCCCCGACCGCTTCCCGGAAACGCCGCCCGAAACGGCTACGGTGCTGCCTGCCGCACAACCACCGCTGCTGGTGCACCGCGCCCCCCGCGATGCCCGGCACCTGATCCTGACCTATTCGCACGCGCTGGATCTTGATCTTTGCCATGCGCTGCTGACCCACGGGTTTCACAGCGCCGGGCTGATCGGATCGGCCACAAAATGGGCCCGTTTCCGGCGCCGGCTTGCGGCCCTGGGCCATGCCCCCGACGACGTTTCCCGCATCACCTGTCCGATCGGCGATCCACGCCTCGGCAAGCATCCTGCAGCCATTGCCATCGGTGTCGCCGCCGCCCTTCTGGCCGACGAGCCCTGCGCCCATCAATCCCGGATTGCCCATGAGTTTTGAGCCTGCCCAAACACCCCTGCTGTTGCTGGAGGGTCTGACCAAGGCCTATCCCGGCGTTGTCGCCAACGACCAGGTCGGTTTCTCGATCGCGCCGGGGGAAATCCACGCGCTGCTGGGCGAAAACGGCGCCGGGAAATCGACCCTCGTCAAGACCATCTACGGGTTGGTCAAACCCGACGCCGGCCGGATGGAGTTGCACGGCGAAGCCTACATGCCTGCCAAACCCTCGGAAGCGCGTCGGCGCGGCGTGGCCATGGTGTTCCAGCATTTCTCGCTGTTCGAGGCGCTGGACGTGGCCGAAAACATCGCCCTGGGCATGGAAGACCCGCCGCCCCGGCGCGATCTGTCTGAACGCATCCGCTCGGTCTCGGAAGAATATGGCCTGCCGCTGGACCCGTCCCGACGCGTCGGTGACCTGTCGGTGGGCGAACGCCAGCGGGTCGAGATCATCCGCTGCCTGTTGCAGAATCCCAAGCTGCTGATCATGGACGAGCCGACCTCGGTGCTGACCCCGCAAGAGGTGGACATGCTGTTCACCACCCTGCGCACCCTGTCGGCGGAAGGCACCGCGATCCTCTATATTTCGCACAAGCTGGATGAAATCCGCAGCCTCTGCGACGCGGCCACTGTGCTGCGCCACGGCAAGGTGGTGGGCGATTGCATCCCGCGCGAAACCTCGGCCCGCGCCATGGCCGAACTGATGGTCGGTGCCACCCTGCAAACCCCGGCCCGCGCCGCAGGCACGCGCGGCGAGGTGCTGCTGGAGGCGCGTGGGCTGAGTCTGCCCTCGGAGCGCCAGTTCGGCACCGCGTTGAAGAGCATCCAGATGCAGGTTCGGTCCGGCGAAATCCTGGGCATCGGCGGGGTTGCGGGCAACGGACAGGACGAATTGCTGGACGTTCTGTCGGGCGAAAGCCGCGCCCCGGCGGGCACGTTGTTCTTTGAAGGTCAGGACATCGCCGCCCTCGGCCCACGCCAGCGCCGCGCGATGGGGCTGCTGACCGCGCCCGAAGAACGTCTGGGCCATGCCGCAGCACCCGACATGAGCCTTGTGGAAAACGCGATGCTGACCGGCGACCCGCGCATGTCTCTGGTGCGCAACGGTATGCTGGACTGGCCGAAGACCCGGGAGTTCGCGAAAAAGATCATCGCCGATTTCGACGTGCGCACGCCGGGCAGCCATGTGGCCGCCCGTGCCCTGTCTGGCGGCAACCTGCAGAAATTCGTGATCGGCCGGGAGGTGCTGCAAAATCCCCGCGCGCTGGTGGTGAACCAGCCGACCTGGGGCGTGGATGCCGCCGCCGCCGCCGCGATCCGGCAGGCCCTGCTGGATTTGGCCGAACAGGGCACCGCGCTGATCGTCATCAGCCAGGATCTTGAGGAAATACTTGAGATTGCAGACAATTTCGCGGCCCTGAACGAAGGCCGCCTGACCGAACCGCGCCCTGCCGCCGGGCTGAGCCTGGAAGAAATCGGCCTGATGATGGGCGGCGCTCATGACATGGACACCGCACATCATGCCGAAGCCTAGCGCCCCACAAGGAGCCGCCCCATGATCCGCCTTGAAAAGCGCCCCACCCCGTCCCGTCTGTGGACCGCGCTGACGCCGCTGGTCGCGGTTCTGGCCACCGTGATTGCCGGGGGGCTGATGTTTGCCGCCCTTGGCAAGGATCCGGTCGAGGCCATCCGCACGATCTTCTACGATCCGCTCTTCAACGAACAATTCGCCAGCTACTCGCGGCCGCAGCTTCTGGTAAAGGCCGGGCCGCTGATCCTGATCGCCATCGGGTTGAGCCTTGGCTTCAAGGCCGGCATCTGGAACATCGGCGCCGAAGGTCAATACATCATGGGCGCGATCTGCGGCGGCGGCGTCGGACTGGCGCTCTACCCGTCTGAATCGCCGCTGATCTTTCCGCTGATGGTGCTGGCTGGCGCCTTGGGCGGCTGGGCCTGGGCGATGATCCCGGCGATCCTGAAGACGAAATTCAACACCAACGAGATCCTCGTGTCGCTGCTGCTGGTCTACGTGGCCGAACAGCTTCTGGCCTCGGTCTCGCTGGGCCTTCTGCGCAGCCCCGACGGCGGCGGCTTTCCTGGCTCGCGCAATTTCCAGCATTGGGACGCGGCAGCCAACGTCGAGTTGTTCCCCGGCACCGGCATGCACTGGGGGGTGGTCGCGGCCTTCATCGCGGTGATCGGCGCCTATGTCCTGCTGGCCCGGCACATGTTGGGCTACCAGATCCGCCTGACCGGGGCTGCGCCGCGCGCGGCGCGGTTCAGCGGCGTGAACCCGACCCGGCTGATCGTCACATGCCTTGGCCTTTCCGGCGCGTTGGCCGGATTGGCGGGCATGTTCGAGGTGTCTGGCCCGGCGGGGCAACTGAGCATCGACTTCGGCTCGAACTACGGCTTCACCGCCATCATCGTGGCCTTCCTGGGCCGCCTGCATCCGGTGGGCATCCTGCTGGCCGGGCTGCTGATGGCGCTGACCTATATCGGCGGCGAGCTGGCGCAATTCATGCTGGGACTTCCGGCAGCAGCGATCCAGGCCTTCCAGGGCATGTTGCTGTTCTTCCTGCTGGCGGTGGACGTTCTGACCAACTTCCGCATTCGCCTGATCAAATCCGAGGTGGCGTGATGGGTGCTATATCAATCGAGCTTCTGCTGGCCTCGCTCATGGTGGCCTCGACCCCGATCCTGCTGGCCGCCATCGGTGAGCTGGTGGTCGAGAAATCCGGCGTCCTGAACCTTGGCGTCGAGGGGATGATGATCACCGGTGCCATCTGCGGCTTTGCTGTCGCCGTGGAAACCGGCAGCCCCTTCCTGGGGTTTGTCGGCGCGGCCCTTGGGGGCGCGACCCTGTCGGTGATCTTCGCCGTGCTGACGCAATACCTGCTGTCCAACCAGGTGGCGACCGGGCTGGCGCTGACGCTGTTCGGGCTGGGGTTCTCGGCCCTGATCGGACAAGGCTACGTGGGCATCAAGCCGCCCGCCATCGGTTCGGTCAACCTGGGCATCCTGTCGGACATTCCCTTCGTCGGTCCGGTGCTGTTCAGCCATGACGTCACCGTCTACGTGGCGTTGGCGCTGGTGGCCGCGGTCTGGGCCTTCCTGAAGTTCAGCCGCGCCGGTCTGATCCTGCGCGCGGTCGGCGAAAGCCACGAGGCCGCCCATGCCCTTGGCTACAAGGTGGTGCGCATCCGCTTTCTGGCAATCCTGTTCGGCGGTGCCTGCGCCGGTCTGGGCGGTGCTTACCTCAGCCTCGTGCGCGTGCCGCAATGGACCGAGGGCATGACCGCGGGCGCGGGCTGGATCGCGCTGGCACTGGTGGTGTTCGGCGCCTGGAAACCCTGGCGCGTGCTGCTGGGGGCCTATCTGTTCGGCGGCGTCACCGTGTTGCAGCTGAACCTGCAGGCGGCGGGCCTGAAGGTGCCGGTCGAGCTGTTGTCCATGTCGCCCTACCTGATTACCATCCTTGTGCTGGTCATCATGTCGGCAGACCGCCGCCGCGCCGCGCTGAACGCACCGGCCGCCCTTGGCCGCGTCTTCCACGCATCCACCTGACCCGGACGAAAAGGCCACCTGACCGCATATGCGCCGCGAAGAATACATCGAGATCCTGGACGGGGTGCACCCGGACCACTCGCGCGCGATTGCGCTGGCCCACCAGGGACTGATCGTGGCGTCGGGGCTGAGCATTTCGCTGGAAACCGTGCCCAGCCTGCCGTCCTGGGCCCATGCGCTGTTGTTCTGGTTCGAGATCTTTGTGCTCTTCGTGTTTCTGGTGGAATACATCGCCCGCGTCTACTGCGCCCCCAACCGGCTGAAATACATCTTCAGTTTCTGGGGCATCGTGGATTTTCTGGCCTGCCTGCCGGCGCTGCTGATCGTGCAGCAGCAATGGGCCGCCATCCGATCGCTTCGGTTGCTGCGGCTGGCGCGCCTGCTGAAACTGCTGCATGCCAACCGCGCCCTGCGGCGGCTGGAAGTGGCCCTGGCCCACAGCCGGGGCGAGTTGATGGTGTTTGCCTTCCTGGCGGCCATCATCCTCTATATCGCGGCGGTCGGCATCTATATCTTCGAACATGATGCCCAGCCCGAGGCGTTCTCGTCGATCCCGATCAGCCTGTGGTGGGCGGTGGTCAGCTTCACCACCGTGGGCTATGGCGACATCTACCCGATCACCACCGAAGGGCGGCTGTTCACCACCGCGATCCTGTTCGTCGGGCTGGGCGTCATCGCCGTGCCCACCGCAATCATCACCACCGCGCTGATCAACACCGAACTGGAAGGCACCATCGAGAAAAAGGTAGAAGCCGAGGTCGAGCGCGAGGTGGAGACCGAACTGCACGAGGAAATCGAACGCGAGATCCGCAAGGATCTTGCGCCGTTGAAAAGAAAACCAACAAGGAGAACTTGAACATGATGCAAACATTGAAAGCCGTGCTCGCCGCGGCGGTCGTGGCGGTCGGTGTCGCGGCACCGGCCATCGCCGAGGATCCGGTGAAGGTGGGCTTCATCTACGTCGGCCCCGCCAACGACGGCGGCTGGTCCCAGCACCACCACGAGGCGGCGATGAAGATGAAGGAACACTTCGGCGATGCCGTCGAGGTGGTCGAACAGGAATCGGTTCCCGAGGGTGCCGATGCGGAACGCGTGATGACCCAGATGGCGCTGTCCGGTGTCGACCTGATCTTCACCACCTCCTTCGGCTACATGGATCCGACCATCAACGTCGCCAAGAAGTTTCCGAACGTGAAGTTCGAACACGCCACCGGCTTCAAGACCGCGCCCAACGTCTCGGTCTATTCCGCGCGGTTCTATGAAGGCCGCGCTGTCACCGGCTATATCGCCGGGGCGATGACCAAGACCAACAAGATCGGCTATATCGCCTCGTTCCCGATCCCCGAGGTCATCCGCGGTATCAACTCGACCCATATCCACGCCAAGAAGGCCAATCCGGATGTCACACTCAACGTGATCTGGCTTTACACCTGGTTCGATCCGGGCAAGGAAGCCGACGCCACCCAGGCCATGCTGGACCAGGGTGTTGACGTGATCCTGGCCCACACCGATTCCACCGCGCCGCTGGCGACACTGGAAAAACAGGGCGGCTACGGCTTTGGCCAGGCGGCTGACATGATCGAATTCGCGCCCGAACCGCGCCTGTCCTCGATCATCGACGAATGGGCGCCCTATTACATCGAGCGTGTGCAGGCCGTCATGGATGGCACATGGGAGTCGGTGAACACCTGGTACGGCATCACCGAGGGCATGGTCGGCATCGGCGAATTCAGCGAAGTGATCCCCGAAGACGTGCGTGCCGAAGCAGCCAAGATGCGCGATGACATCGCCTCGGGTGCCTACCACCCGTTCACCGGCCCGCTGAACAAGCAAGACGGCACACCCTGGCTGGCCGAAGGCGAAGTGGCCGACGACGGCACACTGGCCGGCATGACCTTCTACGTCGAAGGCATCGAAGGCGACGTGCCCAACTGATCCCACGACCGCCCGCCCCTTCGGGTGCGGGCGGCTGTCCCTGCCGGCGGCTCAGGCTGCCGGCGCGGCGGGATCCCGCCCCCCCCTGTGCGCTCCTGTCGCGTTGCCGTACGACGAGAATGGTCGCAACCCATGCACATATTCCAGAGTGAAAGGGCGACCTCATGTCGTGGCAAGACAAGAACAAGGACATGCGCGAACAGTTGCGCGCGCTGAACACTGCCATTCCCGAAGCGGCCAAGGGCTTTGGCGCCCTCAGCAAGGCGGCCAAGACCGGCTCTGCCGTGGACACCAAGACGCTGGAGTTCGTCGCCCTCGGCATCGCCGTTGCGGATCGCTGCGAGCCGTGCATCGGTTTCCACATGGACGCGCTGGTCAAGCTTGGCGCCACCCGCGAGGAAATCGCGGACGTGCTGGCCATGGCCGTGCAGATGGGCGGCGGGCCGTCGCTGATGTATTCGGCCAAGGCCCTGCGCGCCTATGACGATTTGAGCGCCGGCTAGCCCCGACGCCCCGGCTGTCTATCCGTTCAAGCGAATGGTGGCATTGGTCGGATCATAGGGGCTGTCCTCGGTCACCTCGGCATCCCACAGTTGGTCAAACATCTTGACCTTCAGGCGGGTGCCGGGAGCCGCCAGGTCCGGCGCCACATAGCCCATGCCAATGGATTTGCCGAAGGCCACGGAATAGCCGCCCGATGTCAGGCGTCCGACACGCGTGTTGCCGTCATACAGCGCCTCGCGACCCCAGGGGTCGGCATCCTCGGGCCCGTCGATCAGCAGGGTCACGCATTTCGACCGGATGCCCAGATCCAGCATTGCCTGCTTGCCGAAGAAGTTCTTGTCCAAGTCGATGAAGCGGTCCAGACCGGCCTCGGCGGGGGTGGCGTCGCGGCCCAGTTCGGTGCCGAAGGCGCGATAGGATTTCTCCTGCCGCAGCCAGTTCTGCGCCCGTGCGCCCACCAGCTTCATGCCGTGCGCCGCACCGGCGTTTTCCAGCAGGTCGAACAGGTAATTCTGCATCTCGATCGGGTGGTGCAACTCCCATCCCAACTCGCCGGTATAGGCGACACGGATCGCCATCGTGGGGCACATGCCCAGTTCGATCTCGCGGGCCGACAGCCAGGGGAACCGCTTGTTGGACAGGGCGGTGTCCGGATCGGCATCCTTGAGCACCGCCTTCAGCACATCGCGCGACTTCGGGCCGGCGATGGCGAACACGCCCCATTGGGTGGTGACATCCTGCACCAGTACCAACTTGCCGGTGCGGTCCATGAAATCCTCGGCCGCCTTTTGCAGGTAGTCCGCGTCATAGGTCACCCAGGCCCCGGCCGAGACAAGATAGTATACGTTCTCGTGCTGGCGGACGATGGTGTATTCGGTGCGCGTCGTGCCTGCACTTGTCAGCGCGTAGGTCAGGTTGATCCGGCCGATCCTGGGCAGCTTGTTGCAGGTGAACCAATCCAGAAACTCGGTGGCGCCCGCGCCCGATACCCGGTGCTTGGCAAAGGCGGTGGCGTCGATCAGTCCGACACCCTCGCGGATCGCACGCGCCTCGGCCTCGGCATATTGCCACCAGTCGCCGCGCCGGAAACTGCGAGAGTCGTGGTCGAAATTGTCATGCGCCCCCAGCGGGCCGAAATAATTGGGCCGCTCCCAGCCGTTGACCTGCCCGAATTGCGCGCCACGCGCCGCCTGACGGTCATAGGCCGGCGCGGTGCGCAGGGGCCGACAGGCCGGGCGTTCCTCGTCGGGGTGGTGCAGGATATAGACGTGGTCGTAGCATTCCTCGTTCTTGCGCGCCGCGTATTCGGTGGTCATCCACCGCCCGTAGCGCTTGGGATCAAGCGAGGCCATGTCGATCTCGGCCTCGCCGTCCACCATCATCTGCGCCAGGTAATACCCGGTGCCGCCCGCCGCGGTGATGCCGAAGCTGAAGCCTTCGGCCAGCCACATGTTGCGCAGCCCCGGCGCCGGACCGACCAGCGGATTGCCGTCCGGCGTGTAGCAGATCGGGCCGTTGAAATCATCCTTCAGACCCACGGTTTCCGACGACGGAATCCGGTGGATCATCGACATGTATTCCTCCTCGATCCGCTCCAGATCCAGCGGGAAGAGGTCGGCGCGGAAACTGTCGGGCACGCCGTATTCGAACCGCGCAGGTGCGTTGCGCTCATAGGGGCCAAGGATCCAGCCGCCGCGTTCTTCGCGCACGTACCACTTGGCGTCGGCATCGCGCAGGACCGGGTGTTCGCCATGTGTCTTGCGATATTCCACCAAGGCCGGGTCGGGCTCGGTCACAATGAACTGGTGTTCCACCGGGATCGCCGGGATCTTCAACCCCAGAAGTCGCGCGGTGCGCTGCGCGTGGTTGCCGGTGGCGGTGACCACATGCTCGGCGGTGATGACCACCTGTTCCTCGGTCGCGATCAGATTGCCGCCCTTGTCGGCGGTGCGGGTGCAGGTGACTTCCCAGGCCTGCCCGTTCCAGCGATAGCCATCGACCTGCCACTTGCGTTCAATGACAACGCCGCGCTGACGGGCGCCCTTGGCCATGGCCATCGTCACATCCGCCGGATTGATGTAGCCATCGGTCGGGTGATAGATCGCGCCCTTCAGATCTTCGGTGCGCACCAGCGGCCACCGCTCCTTGATCTGGGCCGGGGTCAGCCATTCATAGGGCACGCCCGCGGTTTCGGCCGTCGAGGCATAGAGCATGTATTCATCCATGCGCGCCTGCGTCTGCGCCATGCGCAGGTTGCCCACCACCGAGAACCCGGCATTCAACCCGGTCTCGGCCTCCAGCATCTTGTAGAAATCGACCGAGTACTTGTGGATATGCGTCGTGGCATAGGACATGTTGAACAGCGGCAGCAGCCCCGCCGCGTGCCACGTCGATCCGCTGGTCAGCTCGTCCCGTTCCAGCAGCATCACGTCGTCCCAGCCCGCGCGGGCCAGATGATAGGCTATGGACGCGCCGACAGCCCCACCACCAACAACCAGTGCTTTGACTTCTGTTTTCATGGCCGGGCCTCCTGTTCCACGCTTGTCAGCACCATGGCGCGGCGGTGCCCTCCTGTCCAAATCGGCCCGACCCATCGACCGGAAAAAACGACATGCAACGGCCCTGCGCGCATTTCCTCCCCGCGTCGAATCATGGGTAACGGATCCTTAAGCTTGGAGGATGATCCTGAGGGCAAGAGTAAACGGTTGTGTTTGTGTCATCGTCAAAAGTTTTGTGAGGAGTCGCCGGAATGTACCGACAGACAGATGCCCTGGACCCGACCCCGCAGCCGCGCGCGGCGCGTGCCGTCAACCCCGTGTCGATCATCGCGTTCAACGCCTGTTGCTGCTGCGGCCTGGGCACCCTGGCCTGGCTGTCCGACTGGGCGCTGTTTTCCGTCTTTGCCCTGGGCTGGTTTGGCGGCGCGGCCCTGACCCTTGGCCTGCTGACGCTGCTGGCCGTGCGGCTGCCCGACGTCGGGATCGAGCCTGCGGAAACCGATCCGGCCAATTGCGACGCGCCCAGCCTGCAGGACGCCATGGCGGCCTGGGATCTGGACCGCGCCTATGAGATTGCCCAGCAGGCCAGCATGCGCGCCTGGATCAGCGATTTGACCCCGGACCCCGTGTCCGATCCTCATCGTGAGAGCGTGACCTGCGCTTGACGATGCCGCGCCAGACCGGGGCCCCTCTCTCCGGTCTGGCGTGACCTTTGGCGCCAGCCACGGCACTTGTGCCGCCCGCGCCGCCGCTTTACTCAGAAGATCAAAGCTCTTCGACCGGCGGTGCCATGGAAATCTGCCCGACCAAATCCGAAACCCGTGCGGCCGTCGCCCGGCTGAAGGCCGACGGGGCCGTGCTGGGTCTGGTGCCCACCATGGGTTACCTGCACGATGGCCACCTCAAGCTGGTGCGCGCGGCCAAGGCTTCTTGTGACCGGGTTGCGGCCTCGATCTTCGTCAATCCGACCCAGTTCGACGAGGCCAGCGATCTGGATGCCTATCCGGTGGATCTGGACCGGGATATCGCGCTGCTGGAAGCCGAGGGCGTGGACCTGCTGTTCCTGCCCGAAGCCGGCGAAATGTATCATCCCGAGGCCCAGACCGTCGTGGAAACCACCGGGCTGGCCAACGTCCTGATCGGCGCACTGCGACCTGGCCACTTTCGCGGCGTCGCCACCGTGGTGACCAAGCTGTTCAACATCGTTCAGCCCGACCGCGCCTTCTTTGGCCGCAAGGACTATCAGCAACTGCAAGTCATCCGCACCATGGTCCGCGATCTCGACATGCCCATCAAGATCATCGGCGTGCCCACCGTGCGCGAACGCGACGGTCTGGCCATGTCCTCGCGCAATGTGCGGCTGACCCCGGCGCATCGGGCCGCCGCACCGGCGCTGAACGCGGCGCTGGACTGGGCCGAACGCGCCCTGCCGCAACTGCCGCAAAGCGCCGAGGAACTGGCCGCCGCCATCACCTCCCGCGTCAGCGATGCCGCCGGCGCCGAGATCGAGTCGGTAGATATCCGCGACGCCGAAACCCTTGCCGAGCTTTCCGGCCGCATCGCCCGCCCCGCCGTCATCCTGCTGGCGGTGCGCTTCGGCGATGTTCTTCTGATCGACCAGCGCGTCGTCACCCCCTGACCCCCGCCGTTCTGCACGAGGCCCTTTCATGAGCACCCAGACCGAAACCATCCGCCGTATCACCGTGCCGCAAATTGCCCGGCGCAAAGGCGGCACCCCGATCGTGTCGCTGACCTCGTATCACGCGCATACGGCGGCGATCGTCGACAAATACGCCGACTTCATCCTTGTGGGTGACAGCCTGGGCATGGTCATGCACGGCATGGACAGCACCGTTGGCGTGCCGCTGGACCTGATGATCATGCACGGGCAGGCGGTGGTGCGCGGCACCAAGAAGGCGCTGATCGTGGTCGACATGCCCTTCGGCACCTACGAGGAAAGCCCCAACATGGCCTTCCGCAATGCCGCCAAGATCATGAAGGAAACCCATTGTGGCGCGGTCAAGCTGGAAGGCGGCGCACGCATGGCCGAAACCATCCGCTTCCTGACCGAACGTGGCATCCCGGTGATGGCCCATATCGGCCTGACCCCGCAAAGCAGCCACGTCATGGGCGGCTTCAAGACGCAAGGCCGCGATGAGGACAGCTGGCCCCTGCACGAGGCCGACGCCAAGGCCGTGGCCGAGGCCGGCGCTTTTGCCGTGGTTCTGGAAGGCATGGTCGAGCCGCTTGCGGCCAAGATCACGAAGCAGATCGACATTCCCACCATCGGCATCGGCGCAAGTGCCGAATGCGACGGCCAGATCCTGGTGCTGGAGGACATGCTGGGCATGAACCCCTGGACCCCGAAATTCGTCAAGGTCTACGGCTCTCTGGGCCCTATGATCGAGAAGGCGGTCAGCGACTATGCCACCGAGGTCAAGGACCGCAGCTTCCCCTCGGAAGACGAGATCTACCGCTAGGCGCGTCCCTCAGACGAAGTCGAAATCGCTGCTGGTCAGATCGGTGGCCAGCACATCCGCCAGCGTGATCTTGTCCGGCCCACCCGCAGCCAGACGGATCACCGTATGCGCGCCCGATTGCGTGATCGTCAGGTCGGACAGCGCCGTCACCCCGGTGTGGAAGCGGAAATCCAGCCGATCCTCGCCGTCGATGTAGTCCTTGACCACGTCGCGTCCGAAGCCCGCTTTCCAGACGAACGAGTCGAGCCCGGCGCCGCCGAGGTAGAAGTCGCCGCCGTCGCCGCCGTCGAAATAGTCGTCCCCCACCGATCCGATCAGCGCATCGGCACCATCGCCGCCGAACAGGCGGTCATCGTCGGCCCCGCCATACAGCACATCTCCGGCCGAACCACCCGCCAGAACGTCATTGCCTGCCGATCCGACCAGCGTGATCGCCGTGGCCAGCCCGTTGGCCTCGATATTGTCGTTGCCGGTCAGCCCGTTGACCCGCTCCACCCCGGTCCAGCCGCCGATGGACAGGATGATGCCATTGGTGTCGGTGACCACGGCCTTGTCAAACCCGGCGCCGCCGTCGAAGACATAATCCCCCGGCTGGCCGATATAGAGCACATCATTGCCCGCGCCGCCGTCGAACACATCATCACCGCTACCACCTAGCAAAAAGTCGTTGCCGCCGCCGCCGTTCAGCGTGTCGTTGCCATCGCCGCCGATCAACACGTCGTTGCCGCTGCCGCCGCTCAGGATGTCATCGCCGGCATCGCCGAACAGCAACAGCGCGTCGGTCTGCCCCGACCCGTTGATGCGGTCGTTCCCGGTGAACCCGTTGATCCGCTCCACGCCGCTCCACCCGGCCAGCGAGACGGTGACGCCCGCAGCATCGTTGGTCTGGGCCTTGTCGTAGCCCCGGGTGCCGCTGTCCTGAATGGTGTCGAACCCGTCGAACGCGTAGAAATCCGACTGCTCGCCGCCGTCCATCCAGTCGGCCCCGGAATCTCCGAACAGTGAGTCGGTGGAATCGCCGCCGAACAGCATGTCATCCTGGCTGCCGCCGAACAGCTGATCATTGCCGAAACCGCCGCGCAATTCGTCCTGACCGGCGCGGCCGAACAACGTCAGCCGCGAAAACGCCTTTGAGCCGTCCAGCGTGTCATCACCGCCCGCGCCTTCGACTTCTTCGATCGCTGCCCAAGTTGCCAGGTCCACGTCAAAGCCGGTGCCGGCGACGATCGCAACCCGATCATAGCCGTCGCCGCCATCGACCTTGTCGCCCGTGCTGTCCACGTACAGAAAATCGTCGCCGCCGCCGCCGCGCATGTCGTCGTCGCCAACACCGCCGTCCAGATGGTCGGTGCCCAGATCCCCGATCAGAATGTCATTGCCCGCCAGCCCGTTGAGCGTGTCGTGGTTCAGCCCGCCGCGGATGTAGTCGTCGCCGGCGGTCGAGGTCTCTTGCAGCACCTCCACGTGGCTGCTGCTTCGGATCACCTCGATGTTGGTGAAATCGCCCCGGAAGCTCTGGATCTGCTTTTCAAAGGACACCACGTACTGGGTGCCGGTGGGCACCACGCGGGTCAGGTCGTCGGCGCTGTTGGCATAGGCCGCGTCGGTTTCCAGCACCGCGCGGGGCGACAGCCCGCCGCGCGACTCGCGGGTGCCGGTATCGGACCAGACCGGCACGTCGATCTCGAAATCGGCGATGTAGAAGCCGCCCGCCATGTCATAGCGCACCAGCCCCAGTTCGACGGTCTGCTCGACCTCGCTGACCGAGCCGTCGGAGTTGGTGATATCCAGCAGCCGGGTGCCTAACTCTCCGAAGTCCAGCGTGTCGGTGCCGCTGCCGCCGTCGATGGTCAGCGCGCCCGCGCCGATGAAGAAGGTGTCGTTGCCGGCCCCGCCCCGGGCGGTGTCGTTGCCCTCCAGCCCGAAATAATCGTCGCCGCCGCGCCCGTCCAACAGGTCCGCCCCGGCGCCGCCGCGCAGGGTGTTGCTGCCGCCGTCGCCCAGGATCGTGTCAGCGCCCACGCCGCCAACGACGTTTTCGATCCCGTCCAGGGTTTCCGTGACATCCCGGTTGGCCGTGGTATCGGTGACTGTTGCAAAGGGAGAGGTCCGCATGGTGGCGACCAGATTCTGACCTGCCGCGCCGGATTCTGAGGGCACGATACGCACGGTCCGGGTTGCGACCAGCGTGCCATGCTGCAGCAGAATTTGGTCGATCTGGTTCCAGAACAAGGTGTTGGGAATATGGATGTCCACCGCAGCGACGCTGTTGTGCACAACGGCCGTGCCCGCCTGCAGATCCACGGTCACGTTGTTGAATTCCGACACCTCAAGGGCCCCGCCATCGGCACCGGGCGCCGCCGACGCATACGAGGCCGTGTCCCGCCCCGTCCCGCCGTACAGCATGTCGGCGCCGGTGCCGCCGTGCAGCAGGTCATCGCCGTCGCCGCCTGCCAGAATGTCGTTGCCAGCGCCGCCATACAGCAGATCGTCGCCCGACGATTGGTCAAGGTAGACCGGCCCGAAGGCCGCCCCTTTCGACACGGTCAACTGCGTATCCGCCGTGCCGCCCACCATGTGCAGCTTCAGGTCGGGCTCATTGGCGGCAGTGATGGCCGTGGGATCCGCCGAGATCTGGGTGGCCGCGCGGGCCACGTCCCAGACCCGGATCTCCTCGATCACGCCATCGAAGGACTGTTTGCTGGTGTCCGAGAACCGCCCGATGAAAATCTCGGCCGGATCGTCGCGCGGAGCGCCCTGAAGATTGACGAGTTTGTCGACGGACACCCCGTCCACGAACAGCTCGAAGGTTTGGGCCACCTCATCATAGACCCCCGCCATATGGTGCGTCAGGCCATCGGCGACCGCCCCGCCCGAGATGGCGTAGAAACCCCCGGTGTCACGGTCAAAGCGGGTATGACCATCGCCATTGCGCACCGCCAGCGAAAAGGTCTGCAACCCGCCGATCGGGCGCGAGATCAGGCGGTTATAGTCGGAATCCACGTCCGTGGTCTGGAACCAGGCCTCGATGGTCCAACTGCCGTTCAGCGGCAGTTTTGACGCGCTCGACGTGGTCTTGTAATAGCTTGCAATATCCGGGGCGTTGCGGGCGCCCATGATGCCTTCCAGCACATCGTTGCCGCCCGCTCCGATCAGCTTGTCGCCCAGGTGCCCGCCCGACAGCGTGTCGCCATGCAGGTCCGAACCGATCAGCACCTCGATATTGCGCAGGGTGGTGACCTTCGAGGAATCCCCGGCATAGGTGATCTGCTGTGCCAGCAGATTGACGGTCAGCCCCTCCAGCGGATTGCTGTCGAAGGCCGACACGATATCGGTGCCTTCGCCGCCGTCGATGATGCCATTCACCCGGATCACCTGGAACATGTCGGTCCCGGTTCCGCCAGAGGCATTGATGAACCGGGTGGCCCCGCCATTGCCGCGCAGCGCGAAACTGTCGTCGCCGTCGCCGCCGTCCAGTTCGGCGTTATAGGCCACCGCGAAGTGATCGTTGCCCGCCTCGCCATGGGCTTCGTAGAAATGACCGTTGTTGGGGGTTGAACCCCGCATGTGAAAGCTGAAATCGTCGTCGCCCTCGCCGCCATGCACCACCACCGCGGCCTCGTCGCGGATGCCGGACCGCGAAATGTCGAAACTGTCGTCAAAGTCGCTGCCGAAAATGGTGCCGAAGCCCTGGACCGAGCCTGCACCGGGATTCGAGGCCCCGCTGGCCGATTTGATTTCCACGGTATCGGTGGCCAGGAAGGCCTGGATCTTGCGGCTGGAGGCACCGATATCCTCGACATGCCAGCGCAGATCGTCGACGGATTCCAGGTACAGCGTGTCCTCGCTGTCGCCGATATAGCCCGCCCCGCCGGTGCCCGCATAGACGGTGTCGACGCCGTCGCCGGTCCGGATGGTCCCGCGCGCGCCTTCGGCGTAGATCACATCGTCGCCGCCCGCCCCGTCCAGCGAATGGGCCGCCGTGGCGCCGGTGCCGCCGTGGATCACGTCGTTGAAATCGGACCCGACGTAGCTTTCGATGCTCTGGGTGTATTCGGTGACCAGAACCGTGGTCAGATCGGCGGCCATCCGTTCGACCTTGCCCTGACCTGCAAAGATGCGCACCGGGCCCGAGCCTTGCTGCACCTCGGCCTTGTCGTCGGGATTGAAGCCGGTGTTGCCGGTCAGCCAGGAATGGTTCAGCGGCCCGTTCGACTGCGTGGGATTGTTGAACGAATAGTCCAGCGTGTCGGTGCCTTCGCCGCCATCATAGCGTTGCGCGGCCGAGGTGTCGGCATCGCCCACCACCAGGTAATCGTTGCCGTCACCACCGAACAGCTGGTCGATCCCCAGCCCGCCGATCAGGATATCACGGCCGTCGCCGCCGCTGATGGCATCGTTGCCGCCACGCCCGTCGATCAGGTCGTCCGAGAAGCCGCCGGTCAGACCGTTGCCATTGGCATCGCCGAACAGCAACGAATTGGTGGCATCTTCGGCCACCACGTTCTCGATGCTGGTCAGGGTGGCGATCTGCCGTCCTGTCAGGCGGAAGCTGCCCGCGGCCAGATCGACCTCGATGTCATGGCCGCCGCCGACGCCATCGTCGTAATAGCTGAAAGTGTCGATGCCCGCGCCGCCATCAATGGCGTCATCGCCGCCCCCGCCGGTGAAACTGTCATTGCCCGCGCCGCCCGACAGGGTGTCGTCGCCCGCGCCCCCCGCGATCACATCGTCGCCCAGACTGCCGGTCATGGTGACCCCTGTGGTCGATCCCGGCGTGTCGGCAAACAGGAAGGACGGATCATAGCTGCCGTCAGGGTTCTGCACCGGCGCCGGCGCGGTGAAACTGGTCCCCGGCGCCACCCGCTGCTGGTTCTTCAGCAGCAAATCCACATCGACGACGCGATTGCGGAATTCCAGGCTTTCGATGTCGTAAAGCGTGTCGCGCCCGTCCAGCGACACCCCGGCAATGGGCGAGATATGTTCCACCACCACCGGCGCGTTCTCGCTTTCGCGCGACACCACGTACTGGGTGATGTTCCCGAAATAGAAAGCCGTGTCCATGGCCCCGGCACCACCGCGCAGGGTGTCATCCCCCTGCCCGCCGGCGAAGTAATCGTTCTCGCCATCGACGCCGATCAACTCGTCCTCACCGGCCCCGCCGATCAGCATGTTTTCACCGCCAAGCGCGGTGATGACGTTGTCATGCTGGTCGCCGATCATCACGATGTCATGGATCAGCGCGGTCAGATCGTTGTCATTGTCCGACCCGGTCAGCGGCGGCTGCGAGGTATCGGCCCCCGGCAGATGCGGCGGGATTTCCAGTGCCACGCCATAGCCGCCGGCACTCAGCCCGGCATCGGCGATCAGGGTCTTGGCGCCGTTCAGCAGAAACTCCTGCAGCTTGTCCTTCAGCTCGCCCTCGACCCAGGCGACGATGCCCAGCGGATCGGGCACATCCAGCGTGCCGCCGCCCGATTGCTCTACCGGGTAGGTCTTGGCGTTCAGGTCAAAGTCGGTCAGGGTCGTCACCGCCAGATCGAAGGCCCCGTCCAGATGGTCAAGGATCGACAGTGACGGCAGCAGGCGTTCCACCTGGGCCTTGGCCTTGTCGATGATGTCGTCGATGCCGATGGCTTCCTGGATCTTGTTGATCACCGGATCGATGGTCAGCGACGCCAGAAAGTCCACCGCTGCCAGCAGCGGCTCGATCGGCTCCAGCAGTTTGTAGACCTCGTTCAGCGGCTTGCTGAAATTGTCCAGCAGGCTGGTCACCTTGCGCACCGCCGCATCCAGGTCGATGATCGGCTGGAAGTCGCCCTCGGGCACATCGGTCGAAAAACTGTCCAGCAGCGCCTTGGCGTTGTCATATTGCTGGTTGATCTCGCCCAGCAGGGCGGCGGGCGTTTCCACCAGCGTGCCCGTCCACTGGATCGGTGTGGCGTTGAAGGCCGCGGCCTGCCCGACGACCTCGCGCACCTGTCCGAAACTGGATTTCTGCGCGCCCAACTCGCCCTCGACCGCCGCCAGCCGGTCGTCGAAATCCATCACCTTGCTGTTGACACTGTCCAGCGTGGTCTTGATCGGGCTCTTTTCCAGCTTCTTGACCACGCTGTCGACGCGGGATTCGAACTGCTTGGTCTTGGTCTCGATCACCTCCAGCATTTCGTCGGCGGTCTTGGCGATGGCTTTCAGCGCCCCGGCCTTGCCCATCAGGCGCACGATCACCCGCAGTTTGCCGATATCGTCGCCGAAGGAGTCCAGCTCGTCCCGCAGGGCGACGACTTTCTCGATGGCCCGGTCGAACACATCCAGCGCGTCGATGACCTTGGCGGTTTCGGTCCGCATCTCGCCGACGTTTTTCAGGCTGGTCTGCAAGCCGCTGTCATAGTCTTCGATGGCGGTGACGGCGGTGGATAGATTCAGCAGCGGCGGCGTGCTCATGACAGACTCCCGGTCGAAAGACACATCTGTAATGAGACTATCTTAACCTTTTTCTTTCCCCTGCGTAATGAATTTGAAATTTTCTTTCGCCGGCTTCCATTTCCTTGCGCCGGGACACACACGAAAAAACCCCCGCAAACGGCGTTGCGGGGGTGAAATATCGGACCGGGTTCGCGCAGCCTCAGGGCAGGCGCACGGCGCCGTCCAGGCGCAGGGTTTCGCCGTTCATATAGGTGTTCCGGATCAGGAACAGCACCGCGTCGGCAAATTCCGACGGCTTGCCCAGCCGCTTGGGAAACACCACGTCCTTGGCCAGTTGCGCGCAGACGTCCTCGCCCAGTTCCTCGGCCATGGGGGTCAGGAACAGCCCCGGCGCGATGGCGTTGACGCGGATGCCGTTGCGCGCCAGATCCCGCGCCACCGGCAGGCTGGTCGCGGCGATGCCGCCTTTCGAGGCCGCATAGGCCGCCTGCCCGCGCTGCCCGTCGAAGGCCGCGACCGAAGCGGTGTTGACGATCACCCCGCGCTCGCCATCCGGGCCGGGGGCAGCCTCGGCCATGCGCGCTGCCGCCAACCGCAGCACGTTGAAGGTGCCCTTCAGGTTCACGTCGATGACCTTGGCATAGGCGTCCAGCGGATGCGGCCCGGTCTTGCCCAGCGTGGTCTTGGCCAGAACGATGCCCGCGCAATTCACCGCCGCGCCGGGGATGCCGAATGCGTCCTCGACGGCGCGCAACGCCTCGGTCACGCTGGCCTCGTCGCTCACGTCGACCGAGCGGAACATCACCGCCGCGCCCAGTTCCGACACCAGCGCGGCACCGCGTTCGGCGTTCAGATCGAAGATCGCCACGCGCGCGCCTTCGGCCACCAGCGCCCGCACCGTGGCCTCGCCCAGCCCCGATGCGCCGCCCGTGACAATCGCCGTCAATCCGTTCAGATCCATTCTCGCCTCCTCGCTGTTGCATCTACTTAGGCCCCGGCGCCGGGATCCGACAAGCATCAGCTCCGCGACGAAACGACCGTTCAATTCAAAAGCCGCGCCAACGAACAGCCCGATACAGAGCGCCTGTTCGACCGAATGGGTCATCAGGATCGCGTCGCGATCATTGGCCAGATGGCAGGCCAGGGCCACGCGTAGCTGCATCTCGCCCCCCCCCCGCGCAGGTGTCTTTTCCTTCCGTCGCGGCGAATTTCGGCCCTCCGGATCCGGACAAAGCCCGGGGCGCGCCCTGTCTTGCTGGCATCGGGCTTGCCCGCCTGGCCTTACACAGAATGCGGAACTGGCCCTATCCGACACGCGCACGCTGTGCACTTAGAAAGCTTGAGCATGGCGGCAGACCGGGTCAGACTGATCCCGTCGCGCCATGGAGAAGGAATGCTGGCATGAATCAGAACATCTCTCGCAACGATCTGTCGGATGTGGTCGCCGCAGACCGGGCGCACATGTGGCATCACCTGATGCAGCACAAACCGCTTGAGACCAATGATCCGCGGATCATCGTCGAAGGCCGCGGGCTGAAGGTCTGGGATCAGAACGGCAAGGAATTCATCGACTCCGTCTCGGGCGGGGTCTGGACGGTCAACGTCGGCTACGGGCGCGAAAGCATCGCCAACGCAGTGCGCGACCAGATCCTGAAGATGAACTTCTGGGGCGGCGCCATGGGCACGGTGCCGGCGGCACAATTCGCCGAGCAGCTTCTGGAAAAGATGCCGGGGATGAGCCGGGTCTACTATTCCAACTCGGGATCGGAAGCCAACGAGAAGGCCTTCAAGATGGTCCGCCAGATCGCCCACAAGCGCCACGGCGGCCGCAAGCACAAGATCCTGTACCGCGAACGCGATTACCACGGCACCACCATCGCCTGCCTCTCCGGTGGAGGCCAGCCCGAGCGCAACGCCCAGTACGGCCCCTATACGCCGGGTTTCGTCGAGGTGCCGCACTGCCTGGAATACCGCGCCCAGTGGGATCTGAGCGGCGAAGCCTATGGCCAGCGGGCCGCCGATGCCATCGAGGAGGTGATCCTGCGCGAAGGCCCCGACACCGTCGGCGCCCTGTGTCTTGAGCCGGTAACCGCCGGTGGCGGCGTGATCCCGCCCCCTCCGGGCTATTGGCCGCGCGTGCAGGAGATCTGCCGCAAGTACGACATCCTGCTGCACATCGACGAGGTGGTCTGCGGCGTCGGGCGCACCGGTCTGTGGTTCGGCTATCAGAATTACGATGTTCAGCCCGATTTCGTGACGATGGCCAAGGGCGTGGCCTCGGGCTATGCCGCGATTTCCTGCACCGTGACCACAGAGGAGGTGTTCGAGCAGTTCAAGGACGACGACAGCGATCCGATGAACTATTTCCGCGATATCTCGACCTTTGGCGGCTGCACCGCCGGACAGGCGGCGGCCATGGAAAACATGGCGATCATCGAACGCGAAAACCTGCTGGACAACACCAAGGCCATGGGCGCGCGGATGGTGGACAACCTGCGCGCGCTTCAGGACAAGCACGCGGTGATCGGTGATGTGCGCGGCGCGGGGCTGTTCTGCGGTGCCGAACTGGTCGCGGATCGCGGCACCAAGGAGCCGGTGAGCGAGAAGCAGGTGGGCGCGGTGCTGTCCGACTGCATGGGCCAGGGGGTCATCGTGGGCGCCACCAACCGGTCACTGCCGGGGTTCAACAACTCGCTGTGCTTTGCCCCGCCGCTGATCGCCACGGCCGATGACATCGACGCCATCACCGGCGCGGTGGACGCGGCCCTGGGCCGGGTCTTCGGCTAGGCGACCGGCACAGGGACAGATCCAGACGGGGGCGGCTCCCGCCCCCTTTTGGCCTGACGGCCGCAAGGCGTTGGGCCGGGCGCCGCGCCTGCGGCGCGGCGCGGTCGCACCCGACCCCGGGCCACGGCTCACCGGCAACCACCCGTTTGCACGGCACAATTCCCGCCCGCTGCGCCCCTGACTTGCACATGCCCCCCCGACGGCCTAGGCTGCGCGCGCACCAATGCCGGGAAGCTCGATGGCCACGATTTCGGAACAGACCTTTTTTCTGGACCCAGATTTCGAAGGCACGCTTCAGCAGCAGCTTCAGCACATGGTCACCTCGGCGATCCTGTCGGGTCGGCTGAAACCCGGCGACAAGCTGCCCTCGTCGCGCAAGCTGGCCGCGCATCTGGGGATCTCGCGGATCACCGTGACGCTGGCCTATACCGAGCTTCTGGCCAATGATTACCTGACCTCGCGCGGGCGGTCAGGCTATTACGTCTCGCTGTCGGCACCGCGCCCGCCGGCCTTCGACCTGCCGCGCGCCGGCAGCGAGGACCGCGTGGACTGGTCCCGCGCCCTGGGCCAGAAGTTTTCCGCCTACGCCCCCGTGCACCGGCCGCCCGACTGGCGCCGCTATCCCTATCCGTTCATCTACGGCCAGACCGATCCAACCCTGTTTGACCATCGCAACTGGCGGGTCTGCGCCATGCAGGCGCTCGGCCAGCGCGATTTCGAAGCCCTGACGGCGGATTACTACGAACGCGACGATCCCAAGCTGGTGGAATACATCCTGCGCCACATCCTGCCGCGCCGGGGCATCACCGCGCGCCCCGAGGAAGTGCTGGTCACCCTGGGCGCCCAGAACGCCCTGTGGATTGCTGCCCAGATCCTGCTGACCCAGCGCCGTCTCGCCGCCTTCGAAAACCCCTGCTATCCCGGCCTGCGCGAGATCCTGAACCAGACCCGTTGCAAGACGCTGGCGGTGGATGTGGACACCGACGGGCTGGACCCGGACGCCCTTTCCGACGAGGTTGACGCGGTCTTCACCACCCCCAGCCACCAGTGCCCGACCAACGCCACCCTGCCGCTGGAGCGCCGCATGGCACTGCTCGACCGGGCCGAGGCCGACAATTTCCTTGTCGTGGAGGACGACTACGAGTTCGAGATGTCCTTCCTCGACACCCCCTCACCGGCGCTGAAATCGCTGGATCGCAACGGGCGGGTGATCTACATCGGCTCGTTCTCGAAATCGCTGTTTCCGGGGCTGCGGCTGGGCTATCTGGTCGGCTCGGAACCCTTCATCCGCGAGGCCCGCGCCCTGCGCGCTCTCGTGCTGCGCCACCCGCCGGGGCATCTGCAACGCACCGCCGCCTATTTCCTGTCGCAGGGCCATTACGACAGCCAGATCAAGCGCATGGGGCTGGCCTATGGCGAACGCCGCGTGGTGATGGATCAGGCGATCCGCGCCCACGGGCTGACCCTGGCCGGGACCGAACAATTCGGCGGTTCCAGCTTCTGGATGACCACGCCCGAAGGCATCGGCAGCCGCGCGCTGGCCCAGGAGCTTCTGGACCACGGCGTGCTGATCGAACCGGGGCGCGCCTTCTTTGCCCCGGACGCACCCGACGACCGCCACTACCGGCTGGCCTATTCCTCGATCCCCGCCGATCGCATCGCCGAAGGTATCGCCCGGCTGGCACAGGCCCTGGACCGCCTGCAACCCGGCACCGGCCAATCCCAGCACACCCCCGCCCCGATTTCCCATTGACCCATGCCCGGAGCCCCGCCCATGAGCCGACTGACCGATGTGATCGCCGCCATTGATGCGGCCAATGCCCAGGATCCGAACCAGACCGATGGCCGCCCCGAGGCACAAGTCTATGGCGAGCGGATGAGCGCGGAACTGGCGCGGCTGTTCCCCGAGGCGTCCGAGGTGCTGCAACTGGCGGCGCGCGGCCAGCACATCGAACGCTGGACCCTGAAACGGGCAGACTACCCCGAAGGCCGCGCCGGCTATCTGACCTGGCGGCGCGATCTGGCCAAACACCACGGCGCCCGCGTGGCCGGGATGATGCGCGATGCGGGCTATTCCGACGCCGAGGCCGACACCGCTGCCAGCCTGCTACGCAAGGAAGGGCTGAAACGCGACCCGCAGGTGCAGGCGCTGGAGGACGTGATCTGCTTCGTGTTCCTGAAATGGTATTTCGCGCCCTTCGCGGCCAAGCATCCGCAGGACAAGGTGCACGGCATTGTCGTCAAGACCGCGCGCAAGATGTCGGAAGAAGGCCGTGCCCGCGTGCTGTCGGAATTCGACCTGCCCGAAACGCTGGCCTCGGCCTTCCGGATCTGACCAGGCGGCCCGCCGCGGCGCCATCTCCCCCCCGGCGGGTGTGGCAAGCAGCGCCCTGCCCACCTGGCGCCACCGGCCCGATGTTCCGCCAACCTGCCCCAGCCCGGACCCGTTTCCGGGCTTTTGGCACCGGGACGGGAAAATCCTCTCGCCAGTGTCGAAATATCCGGTCTAGACTGACGCCAGGACCACCCCAGCCCAGGAGACGCGCCAGGTGACCATCCCGAAGGTCGATCTCGACACCTCGCCGCATGTGTCGGACGAAATCCGCAAGACGACCTGCTACATGTGCGCTTGCCGCTGCGGGATCAACGTGCACCTGAAGGACGGCAAGGTTTCCTATATCGAAGGCAACCGCGACCACCCGGTGAACAAGGGCGTGCTCTGCGCCAAGGGGTCGGCCGGGATCATGCAGCACACCGCGCCCTCGCGCTTGCGCAAACCGCTGCTGCGCACCGGGCCGCGCGGGTCGGGCCAATACCGCGAGATTTCCTGGGACGAAGCCCTGTCCACCGCCGTCGGCTGGCTGAACGATCTGCGCGAAACCGCCCCGCACAAGCTGGCTTTCTTCACCGGGCGCGACCAGTCGCAATCCTTCACCAGTTTCTGGGCCCAGAACTTCGGCACCCCGAATTACGCCGCCCACGGCGGCTTCTGCTCGGTCAACATGGCCGCCGCCGGCATCTACACCATGGGCGGCGCGTTCTGGGAATTCGGCCAGCCCGACTGGGACCGCACCAAGCTGTTCTTCCTGTTCGGCGTGGCCGAGGATCACGACAGCAACCCGATCAAGATCGGCATCGGCAAGGTCAAGGGCCTCGGCGGGCGCGTGGTCGGCGTCAACCCGGTGCGCACCGGCTATAACGCGGTGGCCGACGATTGGGTCGGCATCACGCCGGGCACCGACGGGCTGTTCATCATGGCGCTGATCCACTGCCTGATTGAGGCGGGCAAGATCGACCTTGATTATCTGGCACGCTTCACCAACGCCCCCTGTCTTGTGGGCAAGGACGGGCTGCTGCTGCGCAATGCCGAGGACAAGCTGGTGGTCATCGACCGCGCCACCAGACAGCTTGCCCCCTTCGACCAGAAGGGCGTGCGTCCCGATCTGGCCGCCAGCCACGATGGCGCCCGCACCGTGTTCCAGCACATGGCCGAACGCTACCTGTCCAAGGACTACGCCCCCGAAGCGGTGGCCGTCACCACCGGCATCCCCGCCCCGCGCATCCGCCAACTGGCCGCCGAGATCGCCCATGCGGCCTTTGATCAGGCCTTCACGCTGGATCAGGAATGGACCGATTTCCGGGGCGACACCCATGCCAAGATGGTGGGTCGCCCGGTCAGCTTCCACGCCATGCGCGGGATCTCCGCCCATGCCAACGGCTTCCAGACCTGCCGTGCGCTGCACGTCCTGCAGATCATCCTTGGCACGGTCGAGGTGCCCGGCGGCTTTCGCTTCAAGCCGCCCTATCCCAAGCCGGTTTCGGCCCATCCGACCCCGCACGGCCGTGACCGTCCCGGCCGCCCGCTGGACGGCCCGCACCTTGGCTTTCCGCGCGGCCCCGACGATCTGCTGCTGGAAGACGACGGCTCGGCCAGCCGCATCGACAAGGCGTTCACCTGGGAAAACCCGCTGTCGGCGCATGGGCTGATGCACATGGTGATCTCGAACGCGGTGGCGCAGGATCCCTACCCGATCGACACGCTGTTTCTCTATATGGCCAACATGTCGTGGAACTCCTCCATGAACACCTCAGGTGTGATGGAGATGCTGACACGGCGCACCGACGACGGCGACTATGTCATCCCCCGGATCATCTATTCCGATGCCTACAGCTCGGAAATGGTGGCCTATGCCGATCTGATCCTGCCCGACACCACCTATCTGGAACGGCACGACTGCATCAGCTTGCTGGATCGCCCGATCTGCGAGGCCGAGGCCGCCGCCGATGCTATCCGCTGGCCGGTGGTCGAACCCGACCGCGACGTGCGCGGCTTCCAGACCGTGCTGATCCAGCTGGCCAACCGTCTGGGCATGCCGGGCTTCACCGATGCCGAAGGGATGCCGATCTACAAGGACTACGCCGACTATATCGCCAACCACCAACGCCGACCGGGCATCGGCCCGCTGATGGGCCATCGCGGTGAAACCGCCGACCAGACCGGGCGCGGCGCGCCCAACCCCGACCAGATCGACCGCTATATCGAACAGGGCGGCTTCCATATCCACCACATCCCCGACGCGGCGCAATTCTACAAACCGTGGAACATGGCCTATCAGGACTGGGCGGTGGAACTGGGCCTGTTCGATGCCCCGCAACCCTATCTGTTCGAACTGTGGTCCGAACCCCTGCGCCGCTTCCAGCGCGCCGCCGAAGGCCATGGCGACCGCCAGCCGCCCGAGCATCTGCGCGAAAGGGTGCGCCGCAGCATGGACCCGCTGCCCTATTGGGAGGAGCCCCAGGGCACCGACGACAGCTATCCGATCCGCGCTCTGACCCAGCGGCCCATGGCCATGTATCACAGCTGGGGCAGCCAGAACGCCTGGCTGCGGCAGTTGCACGGGGTCAACCCGCTGTATGTTCCGCGCAAGCTGTGGGACGAACACGGCTTTGCCGAGGGCGACTGGGCGCGGGTCACCTCTCCGCATGGCGAGATCACCGTGCCTGTGGCCCTGCAAGAGGCGCTGAACGCCAATACCGTCTGGACGTGGAACGCCATCGGCAAGCGCAAGGGCACCTGGGCGCTGGATGACGATGCGCCCGAGGCGACCAGGGGCTTCCTGCTGAACCACCTGATCCACGAATTGCTGCCGCCCAAGGGCGACGGGCTGCGATGGGCCAATTCCGACCCGATCACCGGGCAGGCCGCGTGGTTCGACCTGCGGGTGCGGATCGCAAAGGCCGACCCGCCGCCGCCCGAGTCCCAACCCGCATTTTCGCCCCTGCCCAGCCCGGTGGGCAAAGGCCCAAGGAGCCGCCCATGATCCGCGCTGCCCGCCCCTCTGACCTGCCGCAACTGGCCGAACTGTACCGCCGTGGTGCCATGGCCAATGCCGGCGACGTTGAAAAACTTAAAGCCCACCCCGAGCTTCTGGAACTGGACGTGGATCTGCTGGACATCATCCATGTCTGCGAGGGCCCATCCGGGGCCATCATCGGCTTTGCCGCGCTGACCCGCTCGTGTCCCGAGGCCGAACTTCTGGCGCTGTTCGTCGATCCCTTCCACACCCGCAGGGGCATCGGCCGGGCGCTGCTGCACGCGGCCTTGGGCGAGGCGATGACGGCGGGCTGCACTTCTTGCCGGCTGGTGGTGAATTCGGCGGCCTACGGGTTCTACACCCGGCAAGGCTTCACCGAGGTCGAGCAGGTCGAGACCCCGCTGGGACCGGCGCCGATGATGCGCCGCGTGCTGACCGAGACCGCTCCGGGCCAGACGCCAGCCATACCTTTTCCAGACGCTTTCCAGACCCCGGAATCCGAGGACTCATGACCCAGCTCCCTGCTTCGACCGACCGCAAGATGGGGCTGGTGATCGACCTTGATACCTGTGTCGGCTGTCACGCCTGCGTCATCGCCTGCAAGGGCTGGAACGATCAGGGCTATGGCGCGCCGCTGTCCGATCAGGACCCCTATGGTGCTGCCCCGCAGGGCACCTTTCTGAACCGCGTCCACACCTATGAAGTCACCCCCGAAAGCGGCGGCGCGGCCCAGACCGTGCATTTCCCCAAGTCTTGCCTGCATTGCGACGACGCCCCCTGCGTGACCGTCTGCCCCACCGGCGCCAGCTACAAGCGCACCGAGGACGGCATTGTTTTGGTCAATGAATCCAGTTGCATAGGATGCGGCTTGTGTGCATGGGTCTGCCCCTACGGTGCCCGCGAGATGGACAAAGCCGAAGGCGTGATGAAGAAATGCACGCTGTGCGTCGACCGGATCTACAACGACAACCTGCCGGAAGAGGACCGGGAACCCGCCTGCGTGCGCACCTGCCCCGCCGGGGCCCGCCACTTCGGCGATCTGGGCGATCCGGGCAGCGCCGTCAGCCAGTTGGTGGCCGAACGCGGCGGCATGGACCTGATGCCAGAACTGGGCACCAAACCGGTCAACAAGTACCTGCCACCGCGGCCCAAGGACGACCAGATCGACATTCTGGCCCCCCTGCTGGAACCCGTCGCTGAAACCCCGCAGGGCTTCCTCGGCTGGCTTGACCGCGCCCTCGACCGCCTGCCCGGAGGATCGGCCTGATGCATCCCGCCCCATCCGTCATCGCCTTCACCACCCTGTCGGGCTTTGGTCTGGGACTGTTGTTCTGGCTGGGCCTGGGCCTGCCGCCCGTGACCGGATGGGCCGCATTTTTCTATTATTTGCTGGGGTTTGGGCTTGCTGTTGGCGGATTGGCCGCGTCCACCTTCCACCTTGGCCACCCCGAACGGGCGTGGCGGGCGCTGACCCAGTGGCGCTCAAGCTGGCTGTCGCGCGAGGGCTGTCTGGCGGTGGCCGGTTTGCTGCTGATGGGTCTTTTTGCCTTAGGGGCAGTGTTCTTCGGCGCACACTGGCAACCGCTGGGATGGCTTGGCGCGTTGCTGTGTCTGGCCACGGTCTGGGCCACGGCGATGATCTATACCCAGTTGAAAACCGTGCCGCGCTGGCACCAGCCCGGCACCCCGGCGCTGTTTCTGGCCCTGTCCCTATCGGGCGGCGCAATCTTCGCCGCCCCCGCACTGGCGCCGCTGCTGCTGGCGCTGGCCGGGGCGGCCCAACTCTGGGTCTGGCATGCCGGCGACCGGCGCTTTGCCGAAGCCGGATCGACCATGCAGACCGCAACCGGGCTGGGCGACGGTGGCGGCCTGCGGCAGATCGCCAGCCCTCACACCGGCAGCAACTATCTGCTGGACGAGATGGTCTTTGTGGTGGGCCGCAAGCACGCCCGCAAGTTGCGCGGTCTGGCCTTTCTGGGCATGGTGGCCCTGCCGGTCCTTGGCCTGACGCTCAGCCATCACCCGGTGATGCTGGCGCTTGTCGCCGCCCTGCATCTGGCCGGCGTCGGCGTGTCGCGTTGGCTGTTCTTCGCGCAAGCCGAACACGTGGTCGGGCTCTACTACGGTAAACGGTAAGCCTGCCGCGACGGGCCGGACCCGGCCTAGCGGATCAGGATTGCCCTGAAATCATTGACATTCGTGCCGGTAGGACCGGGTTCGAACAGATCACCCACGCTGTCGAAAGCCCCCCAGGCGTCATGCCCGTTCAGCAGCGCCATGGGGTCTTGCCCCGCTGCCCGCAGCCGGGCGGCGGTGGTACCATCGGCAAAGGCCCCGGCATTGCTTTCCGAGCCATCGATGCCATCGGTATCGGCCATCAGCAGGGTGACACCGGGGATGTCCTGCAGCGCAAGGGCCGCCGACAGCAGGCATTCGGTGTTGCGCCCGCCGCGCCCGCCCTCGGCGCGCAGCGTCACCGTGGTCTCGCCCCCCGACAGCAGCATCACTGGCTTTTGAAACGGGCGGTCGCGGGTGGCGCATTCGCGCGCAAGGGCGGCCAGAACGCGGCCAACCTCGCGGGCTTCTCCCTCCATCGCGTCCGACAGGATGACCGCCGGAATGCCCTGCCCCTCGCACGCTTGCGCCGCCGCTTCCAGCGACAGCCCGGCCGAGGCGATGACAGTCACCGTATGCCCCGCGAACGCGGCCGCATCCGGCCCCGGCGCCGGTGTGGCCTGCGCCAGATGCGCCATCAGACGCTCCGGCAGGTCGATGCGATAGGCGCGCACCAGCGCCGCCGCGTCCTCGGGCGATGTGGCGTCCGGCACCGTCGGGCCAGAGGCGACCTGCGCCGGATCATCCCCGGGCACATCCGAGACCACCAGGCTCACCACCCGCGCCGGATGCGCCAGCGCCGCCAACCGACCGCCCTTGACGCCGCTGAACTGCTTGCGGATCGCGTTCATGGCAGAGATCGGCGCGCCCGACGCCAGCAGAGCCTTGTTCAGCGCGACCTCGTCGTCAAAGGTCAGCCCCTTCTGGGGATCGGGCAGCAAGGCCGAACCGCCGCCGCAGACCAGCGCCACCACCAGATCGTCGGGGCCAAGCCCGCTGACCGCCTGTTTCAGCGCCGCAGTGGCCTGCAACCCGGCGGCATCGGGCACCGGGTGCGCCGCTTCCAGCATGCGGATCTGCCGGCAGGGTGTTGCATAGCCGTAGCGCGTCACCACCACCCCTTCCAATGGCCCATCCCAGAGTTCTTCGAAGGCGGCCGCCAGTTGCGCCGCCCCCTTGCCCGCCCCGATGACCACCGTCCGCCCTTTCGGCCGTTCCGGCAAATGCCGCGCCAGAGCATGCCGGGGGTCCGCCGCCGCAACGGCAGCCTCGAACAGCGCGGTCAGAAAGGCCTTGTCGTCGCGTGAAATCATGTGGCTGGTCCTCGTTCAGTCGTTGGGCCGCAGTCTCGCCTCTGCACCCCGTGAGGTAAAGCCAGCGGAACCGGGTTTCGTTCCCGGACATCCGTTTCGGGCGTTGCGGTCGATTGTCCGAACGCATGCCAGTGAGAAACCGGCCAACGCCGACCACCAGAATGAGCGCCAGTCCGCTTGTCGCGACGCGTTAACGAAATAATCTTGACGGGTCCCACTATAGACTGTGAATATTTTGAAGTTTTCTCAGGGTACCGAAAAATTATATGTCAAAAGCTTCGCGAAAAACCGGGTCCACATTGGTGCGCCACCTCCCAGAAATCGCCTTTGTCTGTGGCGTCTCTCTGCTGGCCTTCGTCTGGGGCGTGGCAGCCATGGAATACCGCATCTTCCCGCACAAGCAGCTGGTTTGGATCAAGGCCGGATTTGACGCGCTTGGGGAACTGGAAGATCAGGAACTTCCCTATACCGTCGTCCGGCTTGCCACCGAAGAGTCGGACGTGGACTCCACCTCCACACTGGGGCCAGTTCCGGACGATCAACTGATCCTGATGACCGGCGGTTTTCATCATCGCCGTGACCTTTGCCCGACCTTCGGATGCCTGGCCTATGTCATGGATCATGAAGGAACGGTGTTCCATACGTGGGAGGTGGACCCCGAAGCCCTGTTCCCGCCCGAGCGCCTGGCCGATTTCTCGGGCAAGGCGCAGGCCGAAAACGTCTATGTGCAGGGGCTGGACATGACCGATCAGGGCGATCTGATCGTTACCTTCCAGGCGCGCAACATGTACCCCTATCACGTCGGCATCGCGCGCGTGTCGTGGGAGGGCGCGGTCGATTGGGTGCGCCCCGATCATAGCCACCACTGGCCCACGGTCACCGACGACGGCACCATCCTGGCCCCCGCCGCCACGGTTGAAACCGCGACGAAATTTGTCGCCGCGACCCAGGTGCGCACCGACTGCAAGCTGGGCTCGGTCTTTCAGGAGGGCGTGTCGATCATCTCTCCGGATGGCAACGAGGCGACAACCTATTTCCTGGACGATTCGGTTCGCGCCTCGGACATGCAGGGGCTGGCCTATGCGGTGCGCAACGATTGCGACCCCTACCACGTCAACGCCGCGGTTGAGGTCACTCCGGCACTGGCCAAGACCCTGGACGACGTGAATGCAGGCGACCTCCTGGTGTCGCTGCGTTCAAGTTCCTCGCTGGTGATCCTCGACCGGGACACGGGCGTGATCAAGTATCACTATTTCGGCCCGATGGTTGCCCAGCACAGCCCGCGGGTTCTGGCCGATGGAACGGTGCTGGTCTTTGACAACCAGGGGGGTCAAGCCACCAGCAGCGGGACCCGCATCCTGCGCGTGAATCTGGCCAAGCGCACGGCCCGGACCATCTTCCCAACCTCTCCAGAACAGGCTGGGGGCGATCTGGATGCGGATGTTTCCGGCGCGGTGCGTGAAAGTCCTGACGGACGCCACATGCTCATCTCGGAAACCATCAACGGGCGGGTGATCGAGGTGGATATCACCACCGGTGAAGCGGTCTGGATATTCAACGCCGTGTCGGACCTCGCCCCGTATCTGGAAGAACAGGGCGAGGATCCTGATGGGCCAGTGCTTGCCCGCCTTCAGACTCATGGGGCAGACTACTTGCCGAAAGCCGACTTCGAGCGGCTCTCGGGCTCGTAGTCCGACTCAGGCGTCCTCGGTCTCCTCCTCTCCTACGGCGGCCAGAAGGGCGGCGTTTCCTCCGGCAGCGGTGGTGTCGATGCAGACGTGACGCTCCATCCGGCAGCGGGCGGCCAGATCGGCCTCGCACAGCAGGGGCACGATCTTGCCGTCTCGCGCCGCCAGCGCCTGCCGCAGGGGCCGCAGATCACGGTCCTCAGCCCAGGCAATCACCGCATCAAAGCCGGTCAGGCGGCGCAGGGCGTCGGGTGTCAGGACCCCGTCGACTGCGCCAGTTCCCGTCGCACCGGGGGCGACGATCACGGGCTGACAGCCCTGTTCGCGCGCCGTGGCCGCCTGGGATTTCGCCGCATCAAGGCTGGACCCAAGGCAAAGCACCACCCCCCGGCCCAGTTCGGTCAGGCGGTTGGATTCCCCCGTCGGCCCGGCCAGGCTGATGGTGGACAGGACCACGCGCGGTTTCGCGCCCGCTGCGACCAGGGCCGCCTGCACGGCCGTTTCTTCGGCCGCCCGGCCATTCGGCAGGGCGAAGGTCGCGGCGGCTTCGGGCCGGGTGAACCGCGCCACATAGGCCGGCCCGCCGGCCTTGGGACCGGTGCCCGACATGCCTTCCCCGCCAAAGGGTTGCGAGCCGACGATGGCGCCGATCTGGTTGCGGTTCACATAGATGTTGCCGGCCCGGATCCGCTCGGTCACCTCGGCGACGCGGCTGTCCATTCGTGTGTGCAACCCGAAGGTCAGGCCAAAGCCGGTGCCGTTGATCTGGGCGATCACGCGGTCCAGATCGCGGGCCTTGAAACGCACCACATGCAGGACAGGGCCGAAGACCTCCTTGCCGATGTCGCCGATGCTGTCGACCTTCAGGACCGTGGGCTTCACAAAGTATCCGGTGGCGGGCACCTTGCCCTGTTTCAGCACCCGGCCCTCGCGTGCGGCAATGTCGATATGGGCCTGAATGCCGTCGCGCGCGGTGGCCGAGATCACCGGACCCAGATCCGCTGACAGGTCCCAGGGATCGGTGGCGCTCAGCTCATCCATCGCGCCATACAGCATCGTCAGCAGCCCGTCCGCGATGTCGTCCTGCACATAGAGACAGCGCAGCGCCGAGCAGCGTTGCCCCGCCGACTGGAAGGCCGAGGCCACGATATCGCGCACCGCCTGTTCGGGCAGCGCGGTGCTGTCCACGATCATCGCGTTCAGCCCACCGGTTTCGGCCACCAGCGGCGCCGAGGGGGCCAGATGCGCGGCCATGGTGCGGCTGATCCTTTGTGCAGTGGCGGTAGAGCCGGTGAAGCACACCCCGTCCACGCGGGCATCGCCGGTCAGTTGCGCGCCAAGAACCGCCCCCAATCCGGGCAGCAGTTGCAGGGCATGCGGCGGCACTCCGGCCTCGCGCAGGCAACGCACGGCGAAGGCGGCGGTCAGCACCGTGGCCTCGGCGGGTTTGGCCAGCACGCCATTGCCCGCCGCCAGACAGGCCGAGACCTGCCCGGCGAAGATCGCCAGCGGGAAGTTCCACGGCGAGATGCAGGTCATCACCCCGCGCGGTGGCTGGGTCAGCTCCAAAGCGCGGGCAGCATTGTAGCGCAGGAAATCCACCGCTTCGCGCAACTCGGCGATGGCGTCCTTCTGGGTCTTGCCCGCCTCGCGGGTGACCAGCGCGAAGATCTCGCCAAAGCGGTCTTCCATCAGGTCCGCAGCCCGGTTCAGCACTGTCGCGCGGTCGCTGGCCGGGGCCTGCCACGGGGCAGCGGCGGCCAGCGCGGCCTCGGCTTCCCCGGGCGTGGTGTCGCGCAGATGGCCGACCAGATCGTCGGGATTGGCCGGGTTGCGCACCTCGGCCACCGGGCCTGCGCCGCCAGGCACGGCCAGCATCGGGCCTGCCTCCCAGACATGGGTTCGGAAGGGCGCGCGGGCCTCCTCCAGCCGGGCCAGATCACGGCGGTCGTGCAGGTCCAACCCCTTGGAGTTCGGACGCTCGGGCGCATAGAGATCGTCCGACGGCACCACTGCGCCGACCGGTCCGGGCGCCTCCAGCGCCGCGAAGGGGTCGGCGGCCACCACCGATGCCGGCACATCCTCATCGACGATCTGGTTCACGAAAGAGCTGTTGGCACCGTTTTCCAGCAGCCGCCGCACCAGATAGGCCAGCAGATCACGATGCGCCCCCACCGGCGCATAGATACGGCAGCGGGTGCCGGCGTCCTTCAGCACCATGTCGTGCAGCGCATTGCCCATGCCGTGCAGGCGCTGGAACTCGTAAGCCTGCGGATCGGCGCCCATTTCCAGGATGGCGGCAACCGTATGGGCATTGTGCGTGGCGAACTGCGGATAGATGCGGTCGGTCATCCCCAGCAGCTTCTCGGCGCACAGGATGTAATGCACATCCGTCGCCGTCTTGCGGGTGAACACCGGAAAGCCGGGCAGGCCTTCGACCTGCGCGCGCTTGATCTCGGTGTCCCAATAGGCGCCCTTGACCAGCCGCACCATGATGCGGCGGTCGTGGGTTTCGGCCAGCGCGTGCAGCCAGTCCAGAACCGGGGCGGCGCGCTTGCCATAGGCCTGCACCACCACGCCGAACCCGTCCCATCCGGCCAGATCGGGCGCCGCCAGAACCGCGGCGATCACATCCAGCGACAGGTCCAGCCGGTCGGCCTCTTCCGCATCGATGTTGAAGCCCATGCCACCGATCATCGCGCGGCGGGCCAGATCGGTAACGCGCGGCACCAGTTCGGCCATGACCCGGTCGCGATGCTGCTCCTCGTACCGCGGATGCAGGGCCGACAGTTTGACCGAGATGCCGGGATTGGCCCGGATATCGCCACCGTCACTGGCTTGCGTCAGCCGGGTGATGGCCCCGGCATAGGCATCGAAATAGGCGGCGGCGTCGCGGGCGGTCAGCGCCGCCTCGCCCAGCATGTCGTAGGAATAGGTATAGCCCTTCTTGCGCGCGCCCTTGCCGCGTTCCAGCGCATCCGCGATGGTTTCGCCCAGCACGAACTGCTGGCCCATCTCGCGCATGGCCTGTTTGACGGCGGTGCGGATCACCGGCTCGCCCAACCGTTTGACCATGCCGCGCAGCACGCCCGCCACCCCGGTGCCGTCCTTCAGAACCTGCCCGGTCAGCATCAAGGCCCAGGTCGAGGCGTTGACCAGCGACGAACTGGAATGACCCAGATGCTGGCCCCATTGCGAGGGCGCGATCTTGTCCTCGATCAGGTCATCGATGGTTTCGGCATCCGGCACCCGCAGCAGCGCCTCGGCCAGACACATCAGCGCGATGCCCTCGTCGGTGGACAGGCCGTATT
Source organism: Fluviibacterium sp. S390 (assembly GCF_049800695.1). Lineage (NCBI taxonomy): Bacteria > Pseudomonadati > Pseudomonadota > Alphaproteobacteria > Rhodobacterales > Paracoccaceae > Meridianimarinicoccus > Fluviibacterium sp. S390. The sequence goes on from NZ_JBNAFN010000004.1 coordinate 53,317, forward strand.
CGGCCAGAAAGACCTCCATCAGCCCCGGCGCGCTGTCGCCCCGGATGCGGGTCACCAGCCCTTCGGCGCGGGTCGCGGCGCGATTGCGAAAGGCGGTGTCCAATGCGCTCTGGCTGGACAGGGCATTCAACAGCCCCATTTCCTGGGACAGGGTCTGGGCCCGGATGGTGGCGCGCAGGTCTTGAAGCTTGGTCATGGAAGTCTCCGGAACAGGTACTGTGGCCCGTTTACCAGATTCCCTTGAGCCGGGTTTCCTGTCTTGATTGACATTTCGGGACAAAGGACCGAATGTCAGTCGCCATTCTTGCCGGATCGACTGAATTATGCCCTCCAACAGCCCATTAGACCCGTTCGACCGAAAGATTCTTGTGGAATTGGGGCAGGATGGCCGGATGTCCGTCACCGAGCTTGCCCGCAGGGTCGGATTGTCCAAAAGCCCGACTCAGTCGCGCCTGCAGCGACTGATCCGCGAGGGATACATCCAGGGCTTCCGCGCCGTGCTGGATCCGGCGCGGCTGGACCGCAACCATGTGACCTTTGTCGAGGTCAAGCTGACCGACACCACCGAACCGGCGCTGCAAGCCTTCAACCGGGCGGTGCTGGCCATGCCCGAGATCGAACAGTGCCACATGATCGCGGGGTCTTTCGACTATCTGCTGAAGGTTCGGTCGCGCGACATCGGCAGCTATCGCCGGGTGCTGGGCGAAAAGATCTCGGCCCTGCCGTTCGTCGGCAACACCTCGACCAACGTGTCGATGGAGGCGATCAAGGAAAGCGCGTTCTGAAGCTTGCCTCGCCCCTGCCTGCGGATCATGGTGCGCGCGGGGAGGATGCCGATGTTCAAGGTCATTTGCGGGGCGTTGCTGGCGGCGGGATCGGCGGCGGCGGGTCCAACGTTCACCGACCGCGCAACCGATCTGCCCGGCCCGGCCCATGTCTATGACGGCGGGTGGGAGCATTTCGTGGGCGGCGGCGTCGCGGTTTTTGACTGCAACGGCGACGGCCTGCCCGAGTTTCTGCCCGCAGGCGGCAGCAATCCCAGCCCGCTGTATCTGAACACAACAGCCACCACTGGCGCGCCGCTGAAATTCGACCGGGCCGAGGGGCAACCCCTGGCCGGGGTGACCGGGGTCACCGGCGCCTATCCGCTGGACATGGATGGCGACGGGGTGCTGGACCTGTTCGTGCTGCGTGTTGGTCCCAACATCGCCCTGCGCGGGTTGGGCGATTGCCGGTTCGAAGATGCCACCGCCGCCTGGGGGCTGCCGCAGGCCGACCGCTGGTCCACCGCCTTTGCCGCCACATTCGAGCCGGGCCAGACCCGCCCGACGCTGGCCATCGGCAACTATGTGGACCGGACCGACCCCGAAGGCCCGTTCGAGGCCTGCGATGCCAACATCCTGCTGCGCCCTGAAGGCACAGGCTATGGCCCCGAAACCCTGCTGGAGCCGGGCTATTGCGCGCTGTCGGCACTGTTTTCCGACTGGGCGCGCCGGGGCCGGGCCGATCTGCGGCTGTCCAACGATCGCCACTACTACGTGCGCGCGGGGGCCGAGCAGATGTGGCATATGTCGCCGCTGCGCCTGCTGGGGCCCAAGGACGGCTGGGAAAGGGTTTCGATCTGGGGCATGGGCATCGCCAGCCGGGATCTGAACGCCGACGGACGCCCGGACGTGATGCTGACCTCGATGGGCGACCAGTTGCTGCAGTTCTCGGACGGAGAGACCGGGTTTCGCAATGCGCCCTGGGGGCAGGGTTCGCAGGCCACGCGGCCGCATCTGGGCGATGACGGGCGGCCCTCGACCGGCTGGCATGCGCAGTTCGGCGATGTGGACAACGACGGTCTGGCCGATCTGTTCATCGCCAAGGGCAATGTCCAGCAAATGCCCGGCAACGCCATGCGCGATCCCAACAATCTGCTGCTGCAGCAGGCCGATGGCACCTTTGTCGAGGCCTCGGTCGAGGCCGGGATCGCCACGATGGAGCGGTCGCGCGGCGCGGCGCTGAGCGATCTGAACGGCGATGGTCTGCTGGACCTGATCGTCGTCAACCGCCGCGCGCCGCTGGAGGTCTGGCAGAACACAACCGCAGGTGCAGGCAACTGGCTGGCCGTGACACCGGTGCAGGACAGGCCCAACCGCTTTGCCATCGGCGCCTGGGTCGAGATACGCACGGCGCGGGGCGTCCAGCGGCAGGAGATGACCGTGGGCGGAGGCCATGCCGGGGGACAGGCCGGGCCGTTGCATTTTGGGCTTGGGGCCGCGACGGGGGCCGAGGGGCGGGTGATCTGGCCCGATGGCACCGCGACAGACTGGCAACAGGTGACGGCCAATCAGGCGATCACGCTGAGCCGGCAGAACTGACCCGGTTCAGCGATCTATGGACAGACCACTGGGCACCCGGTCGGGAATGCCCAAACGCCCGCTGAGCGCCACGGGGTCTTCCAAAGCGGTCAGGAAAGCCAACAGCGCCTCCATCTCTGTCGTCGTCAAAAACACCGGTGGCAAGGTGGCCCGCACGGCAATCTCGGCACTGGCGGCGGGATCGTCGAGGATGCGCCAATCCGAAACTCCCGGCAGATCCGGCAGCACCGCCTGTCCACGGTCGTAGCTGGTGATGGCGCTGGCCGGGTCCAGATGCGCGGTCAGGAACGCCCGCAGATCCGAATAGGCCCCGGCATGGCCCCACGGCCCGGTGCGGGTGACGTTGCGCAGGCTGGGGGTGCGGAAGGCAAACAGGGCATCCGCGTCACCTGTCACCCGAAATCGGCCTTCGTCGTGGGCGTGATTTTCAAAGCGCGCCGCCTTGCCGGGACCAAGCTGCGGCTGGCCCATGGCGTGAAACCCGTGGTCGGTCAGCAGCGGACCGGAGTGACAGGTGCCGCACCCGGCCTTGCCATAGAACAGCGCCATGCCTTCGGCCGCCGTGCCCTGCAACGGCGTCTCGTCGCGAAGATGGGCATCATAGGCGCTGGTGTCGCTGCGCCATTCAAAGGCCATGAACTCGGCCACCGCGTTGGAGATATCGGTGAAGGCAATGCCTCGCGTCGCGGTCTCGGGATAGGCGGCCGCGAACCCCGCTTCATAGGCAGGAAGGGCCGCGACGCGGGCGGCAATCAGATCCCAGGCCCCGCCCGGCCCGGTGATCAGCCCCTGCCGCACCGCGCGGCTGACCTCGTTCTCGGAATAATGTCCCGCCATCTCGTCCTGGCTCAGCACCGGAAACATGGTCTGCCCCGACAGGATGCCCGCGAACCCGGTGACCATCTCGTCCTCCAACGGGGTGCGGAAGCCGGCTTTGCGGGTCCGGTCCACCTCGATCCGGCCATCGTGGAACAGCACCGTGATCTCGCGGGCGCCCATGTTGAACAGCGCCGGCGCATTGCGCGGGATGCGTTGCTCGGGCGGGTTGGCGGGATTGACACTGCGCTCGGGGCCAAGCCCCTGCCCGCCCTCGCCCAGCGACAGGCTGACCCCGTCGCTGGTGGCGAATTTCGGATGATGACAGGTGGCACACGAGATATTGCGATTGCCCGACAGGATCGGATCGTAGAACAGCAGCTGCCCGATCTCGGCGGCGGCCCGGTTGACCGGCAGATAGTCGGCGTCAGCCAGCGGCGCGGGCAGCGGATCGGCCCAAGCGGCCCCGATCCCGAGGATCAGCGTCAGAACCGGGTGCCCGCCCGCCCGTACCCGCTGCGAAAGGCTCACAGCAGGGCTTCGAACAGCGCGCGGGTGTTTTCGGCCGTCATCTTGACCGGGTTGCCGCCGACGGAAGGGTCGCGCAGCGCATCGGCGGTCAGCCGGTCCAGATCGGGATCGGTGACTCCCAGCTCGGTCAGGGTGGCGGGAATGTTCAACCGGCGGTTCAAAGCGTCCACGAAGGCGATGAACCCGTCATAGCCGCCGTCGATGCCCAGATAGGCGGCGGCGCGGGTGATGACGTCCTCTGCGGCGGGGCGGTTGAACTTCAGCACCTCGACCATGCAGACCGCGTTGGTGGTGCCGTGATGGGTGTGATGATGCGCGCCCAGGGGGTGGCTGAGGGCATGGATCGCGCCCAGCCCCTTCTGGAAGGCCGTAGCCCCCATGGCCGCCGCCGACATCATATGCGCGCGGGCCTCAAGATCTGCCCCATCGGCATAGGCGCGCGGCAGGTACTCCTTGACCAGCCGCATGCCTTCCAGCGCCATGCCCTGCGACATCGGGTGATAGTGCGGCGAGCAATAGGCCTCAAGACAATGGGCGAAGGCGTCCATCCCGGTGCCGGCGGTGATCGCGGGCGGCATGCCCACGGTCAGTTCCGGATCGCAGATCACCTGCACCGGCAACATCTTCGGGTGGAAGATGATCTTCTTCTCGGCGGCCTCTTCATTGGTGATAATGCCCGCGCGTCCCACTTCCGAGCCGGTCCCGGCGGTGGTCGGCACGGCCACGACCGGCGCAATGGCCGCGGCATCGGCGCGGGTCCACCAGTCGCCAATATCCTCGAAATCCCACAAGGGGCGGGTCTGCCCGGCCTGAAACGCAACCACCTTGCCCAGATCCAGCCCCGAGCCGCCACCAAATGCGATCACCCCGTCATGGCCCCCGGCCCTGTAGGCGGCGACCCCGGCCTCGACATTTGCCCCGGTCGGGTTGGGATCCACATCCGAGAACATGGCGCGACCCAGCCCGGCGGCCTCCATCAGGTCCAGGGTCCGGGCGGTGATCTCCAGCCCGGCCAGCCCCTTGTCGGTGACCAGCAGCGGGCGCGTGATGCCGGCGACCGCACAGGCCTCGGCGATCTCGGAGATCCGGCCGGCGCCGAAACGGATGGCAGTGGGATAGGACCAATTGGCAACCGGGCTCATGGCTCAGCCTTTCTTGAAGTGAAGGGATTTCGGGCGGGTCAGGGCGTGGAAGCCCAGCACCGACAGACCGGCACCGCATCCGGTGTCCTTGCAACCGGTCCAGCACAGCGCCGGATCAAGATAGTCGCAGCGGTTCATGAAGACCGTGCCCGATTGCAGCTGATCGGCGATACGGCCCGCCGCCTCGGCATCGGCGGTATAGATCGCCGCCGTCAACCCGTACTGGCAGTCGTTCATCAGCGCGATCGCCTCGTCGTCATTGGCCACCGGCATGATGCCGACCACGGGGCCGAAGCTTTCTTCGCGCATGATCTCCATGTCGTGGGTCACGCCGGTCAGGATCTGTGGCGACAGGTAGGCGCCGCCGTCGTCGCCCTCGAAGGGTGCCAGATGGCTCGTGGCGCCTGCGGCCACCGCATCGGCGATCTGGGCGCGCACCGTGGCGGCAAAGCGGGCATGGGCCATCGGGCCGATTGTGGTCTCGGGGTCCAGCGGGTTGCCCAGCTTGTGGGTTTTCACCAGCGCGGTGCATTTCTCGACGAAGGCATCGAACAGGCTTTCGTGGACATAGATCCGCTCGATCCCACAGCAGCATTGGCCCGAGTTGAACATCGCGCCGTCCATCAGCCCATCAACGGCCGCGTCCAGATCTGCGTCGGCCCGAACATAGCCCGGATCCTTGCCGCCCAATTCGGTGCCCACCGGGGTGAAAGTGCCTGCCGCGGCCCGCTCCATCGCGCGGCCACCGCCGACCGAGCCGGTGAAGTTCACGAAATCGAAGGCCCGCGCGGCGATCAGGCCGCTGGTGGTGTCATGATCCAGCACCACATTGACGAAAACATCCTCGGGCACGCCCGCCGCATGGAAGGCTTCGGCCAGATGCTCGCCCACCAGCAGCGTTTGTGTCGCGTGTTTCAGCACCACCACATTGCCTGCCATCAGCGCCGGCGCGATGGTGTTGATCGCGGTCATGTAGGGATAGTTCCACGGCGCCACCACCAGCACCACGCCATGCGGTTCGCGGACGATCTTGCGGGTAAAGGCGGCGCTGTCCTCGATCACCATGGGCGCCAGCGTGCTGTCGGCGATGGAGGCCATGTATTTGGCCCGTTCCTCGAACCCGCCGAATTCGCCGCCATAGCGGATTGGCCGGCCCATCTGGCGGGCCAGTTCGTCGGCCATGCGGTCGGTCTGGCTGCCGATGATCTCGACGGCCTTCAGCACCAGCGCCACGCGCTCGGCCAGCGGTCGGGCGGCCCAGGCCGGTTGCGCCGCGCGGGCACGCGCCACCGTGGCGGCAGCGGCATCGGGGGCAAGGGCGGGACGGCGCACCAGCACGGCGCCGTCGATGGGGGAAATACACTCCAGAGTGGTCACGGAGGATCCTTTTCATTTGTCGCCGGAAGGCCCGGCCTGCCAACTGCAATTGCGTACGGAAAAAGCCGCACCGCCCTTGGCGCACGGGACGTTTTCCAAATCGTTACATCCAAGCCCGCCAGCCGGTCCAGTCCTGGCGCATTGCGCAGACGCGACGGAACGTCCGGGCCTTGGGATCGTGCCTCACATGCCGGCTATCACGCACGCTCGAACCCGCGGGCAATTTCCCAATCGGTGACGGCGGCATCGAAGGCTTCCTGCTCGACCTCGGCGCAGCGGGTGTAATGGGCCACCACGTCTGCCCCGAGTGCGTCTTTCAGCATCGCCGAGCCGCGCAGCGTCTCGATCGCGGCGCGCAGGGTCTGCGGGATCTCGGGGGCCTCCTTGGCGGCATAGACATCGCCGGCGGTCTCGGACGGCAGCGGCAGCTTTTCCTCGATGCCCGCCAGACCGGCGGCCAGCAATGCGGCCTGCGCGAGATAGGGATTCAGGTCGGATCCGCCGATCCGGCATTCGACGCGCACCGCCGCCGTGCCGTCACCGCAAACCCGGAAACCCGCGGTGCGGTTGTCCACCGACCAGGCCGCCTTGGTGGGCGCGAAGGTGCCCTTCATGAACCGTTTGTAGCTGTTGACATAGGGCGCCAGGAAGAAGGTCAGATCGGCGGCATATTTCAACTGGCCAGCCATGAAGGATTGCATCGTCGCCGACATGCCATGCGGGCCGTCGGGATCGCGGAACACCGGGGTGTCGCCCTTCCACAGCGACTGGTGCAGATGCGAGGATGACCCCACCTTGTCGGCGCGCCATTTCGGCAGGAAGGTCACGGCGCGGCCCGCCTGCCAGGCGATTTCCTTTACCGCGTGCTTGGCGATGGTGTGGTGGTCGGCACAGGACAGGGCGTCGGCATAGCGGATGTTCAACTCCCCTTGCCCGGTCTCGGCCTCGCCCTTGGTGTTTTCCACCGGGATGCCCGCCGCGAACAGGTGGTTGCGGATCGGCCGCATCACGTCCTCTTCCTTGGTGGTCTGCAGGATGTGATAGTCCTGATTGTAGCCCGAGAACGGCTCCAGGTCGCGGTACCCGCCCTTGCGCAGCTCGTCGAAGCCCTTCTCGAACAGGAAGAACTCCAGCTCCGAGGCCATCATCGGGGTCAGCCCCATCGCCTCGGCGCGGGCCACCTGCCCCTTCAGGATGGCGCGCGGGTCATGCGGCACCGGCTTGTGGGTATGATGATCCAGCACATCGCACAGCACCATGGCCGTGCCCGCCAGCCAGGGCACCGGCCGCAGGGTGCTCAGGTCGGGTTGCATCACATAGTCGCCATAGCCCTGCGCCCAGCTGGTGGCTGCATAGCCGTCCGGCGTCGCCATCTCCTGATCCGTGGCCAGCAGATAGTTGCAGCAATGGGTTTCCTTGTGGCCGTGTTCGATGAAGTTCGCGGCATGGAAACGCTTGCCCATCAGCCGGCCCTGCATGTCGGTAAAGCAGACCAAAACGGTGTCGATATCGCCCTCGGCGACAGCGGTTTCCAGCGCGTGAAAGGTCAGGGGCGAGGGCATTGCGGCACTCCGGTGTTGCGGCGGCGCGCGGCCGCCAGAGGCGATTGGGACAGGACAGGCGGGCGGTGGCCGATCACGGGGCGGCGCCCTGTGCGGCCGGCAGCGCCACGGCCAGGGCGGCGGCCAGCGTGTCGGCCATGGCGGCGCATTGCGCCGGGGTTCGCAGCAAGTCGTTGCGCACTTCGATCATCACGTTCAGCCGCTCCTGTGGCAGGGCGTGAACCTCCAGCGTGTGAAGGACTCCGTCGGAAGGACCGTAGGGGGCGTTCAGCGCCGATTGCAAGCCCGAGACGTCGCGCACGGCGGCCAGCATGGCACGGGCCAGCCGATCATCGGCCCCATGCAGGAACCCAAGCTCCACCGCGCGCGGTTTGCCGTGATAGACCGGGGTGAAACTGTGGAGGGTCACCAGCACCGGCGGCACCGGATGCGCCGCCAGAACCTTGCCCAACAGGGCGTGGAACGGGGCATGAACCGCGGCCTCACGCTGGCGGCGCGCCTCGGCCGTCAGATCGCTGTTGCCCGGCACGTCGATCACTTCCGAACGTGCCGGTATCGCATCGGCCGCCCCGACCGGCCGGTTACAATCATGCACCAGCCGCGACACCCGCGACAGGACCAGAGGCGCGTCAAGACGCTGCGACAGGGCCAGCGACAGATCCCGCGCGCCAATGTCCCAGGCCGCATGCGACGTCCTGTCCGCCACCGCCAGTCCCAGACCGTTCAGGCGGGCCGGGATGGCATTGGACGCATGTTCGCAGGCCAGAACCACAGCACTGCGTCCCTTTGGCCGGTGCAGCACACAGGCCGGCCTTTCGGCGGCAGACAACAGCGGTTGGGGGTCAGGGCTTTCCATTGATCGGATTCGTTACAGAAAATATATTTCTGTCAAGATTATTTCGTAGACCCCATTCGGGCACCCCGATAAATTTTCGCCATGCACAGCACCCAGGCTTCCCAACCCATCGTCAAGGACATCCTGCAGGCACGCCATGCCACCCTGACACTGGCAGAGCGGCAAGTGGTCAGCGCCCTGTTGCAGGACTACCCGGTGGCCGGGCTGCAGTCGATCACCGAACTGGCGGACACGGCCAAGGTTTCCTCGCCAACGGTGGTGCGGCTGGCCCGCAAACTGGGGTTCGACGGGTTCACCGGGCTGCAAGACGCGCTGCGTCGCGAAATCTCCGAACAGATCCGAAAACCGGCGTCCAAGCTGGATCGTGCCCAACGGGACCATGGCGACAGCCACACCCTGTTTCGCTTCGCCGAAGCCGCGGTGCGCAACCTGCAAGGCACGCTGGACCGGATCGACACCGAGGCTTTCGACACCGTCGCGACCCTTCTGGCCGACACCGGCCGCCCGGTTTATCTGGAAGGCGGGCGCATCACCCGGTCGGTGGCCGATCACCTTTACAATCACCTGCAGATCATCCGGCCCGGCGTCACCACGCTGGGGCGCGTCCCGGCGGTCTGGCCGCAATACCTGCTGGACATGGACGCCGCCGCCATCCTGATCCTCTTCGACATCCGCCGCTACGAAAGCGACCTGTCGAAACTGGCCCGCCTGGGCCGCGAAAGCGGCGCCACCCTCGTGCTCTTCACCGACCAGTGGAATTCGCCCATCGCCCGCCACGCAGATCATGTCTTCAGCACCATGGTCGAGGCACCTTCGGGCTGGGACTCCACCCTGTCGCTGCAACTGCTGGTCGAGGCACTGGTGGCGCAGGTCCAGACCCGGCTTCCCAACCAGGGCCGCGACCGGATCGAGCGGCTGGAAAGCATGTTCACGGAAACCCGCCTGTTCCGGGACTTCAACTGATCGCGCAGCGCAACTTCTTCTTGGCCGAAATACTCCGGGGTGAATGGGCCGCAGGCCCAGAGGGGCAGCGCCCCTAGCCGGCCCAGGGTGCCGGCCGCTTTTCCAGAAACGCCGCGATCCCCGCCGCGGCCTCTGCCGTTTCCCAGGTGTCAGCCAGCGCGGTGATGCTGGTGTCGATCGCCGCCGCATCGATGGGCGGCCCAAGCTTGCGCAACAGGGCTTTTGCGGCCCCCACGGCGCCCATCGCGGTTTTCAGATAGGGCGCGATCTCGGCCTCGATCGCCGCAGGCATCGCATCCGCCGCGACCACGCGTGCCACAAGGCCCAGGTCGCGCGCTTCGGCGGCGTCGAAGATCCGGGCCGACATGAACACGCGCCGCGCCATGCCCTCGCCCAGCCGCGCGGCCACATAGGGGCCGATGGTGGCGGGGATCAGGCCCAGCCGGGTTTCGGTCAGGCCAAACGCCGTGTCCGGGTCGGCCAGTACAACGTCGCAGATGCAGGCCATCCCGACGCCGCCACCGAACGCACCGCCGTGCAACTGCCCGATCAGGGGCTTCGGCATGTCGTTCAACGCCTTCAGCATGCCGGCCAGCTTGCGCGCCTCGGACATGCGTCCCGTGCGATCGGACTCGATTTGCGCCTTCATCCACTCCAGATCGCCGCCCGCACAGAAGTGACTGCCGGCCCCGCGCAGCACCACGACGCGGGTCGTACGATCGTCCCGCATCGCTTCGGCGAAAGCCGTCAGCTCTGCGATCATCTGCGCCGACAGGGCGTTGCGCTTCTCGGGGCGGTTCAGGATCAGGGTGGTGACGCCACGGGCGTCGGTCTGGATGTCGAGGGTATCAAAGCTCATCCGGGGTCTCCGCGCAGGGATGTGGCATAGGCGGCGCATTGGGCCAGCTTGTCTGGGTCTATGCCGGTGGCATGGCCGCGCCCGTGCAACAGGTCGACCACGGCCTCGGTGGCCACGTTGCCACGCGCCCCTGGCGCATAGGGACAGCCGCCAAGCCCCCCCACCGCCGCATCGAACACCCGCAGCCCGTGACCGAGGCTGACCTCGATATTGGCCAATGCCCTGCCCTTGGTGTCGTGGAAATGCCCGGCCAGATGCCGGGCCGGCACCGCCCCTGTCACCGCGCGCAGCATCGCATCCACGGTGTCCGGCGTGCCCGCGCCGATGGTGTCGCCCAACGAGATCTCGTAGCAGCCCATGTCGCGGAGCGCCTTGGCCACATGGGCCACCTGTGCCGGGTCGGTTGGCCCGTCGAACGGGCAATCGGTCACGCAGGAGACATAGCCGCGCACCGGCACCCCGTCCGCGCGGGCCGCCGCCAGCACCGGGGCAAACCGTTCAAGGCTCTCGGCGATGGAACAGTTGATGTTGGCCCGGCTGAACCCTTCCGAGGCCGAGGCAAAGACCGCGACCTCATCGGCGCGGGCCGCCAGCGCGCCCTGAAAGCCCTTCAGGTTCGGGGTCAGCGCCGCGTAGGAAACACCGGGGCGGCGGGTGATCCCGGCCAGAACCTGCGCCGCATCGGCCATCTGCGGCACCCATTTCGGCGAGACGAAACTGGTCACCTCGATCTTGCGCAGCCCGCAATCCGACAGCAGATCGACCAGCGCGATCTTGTCGGCGGTGGCGATGCTGGCCTGTTCGTTCTGCAACCCGTCGCGCGGGCCCATCTCGAAGATCGTGACCGGATCAGCCATCGCCCGGCTCCAGCACCAACAGCACCGCGCCATCGGTGACCTGATCGCCCTCGGCCACCAGAACCTCCTGCACCGTGCCGTCGCGCGGGGCGGTCAGCGTGTGTTCCATCTTCATCGCTTCCAGCACGAACAGCGGGTCGCCCTGCGTCACCGCCGCGCCCGGCCTGGCCGCCACCAGTTTCACAAGCCCCGGCATCGGGGCGGAAATCAGGTCGCCGCCAGCCTCGGTATCCTCGATGTCGGCCAGGCTGTCGGGCAGGCCAAAGGCGTAGGCCTGGCCATCATGGAACAGCGTCAGCGTGCTGCCATTGCGCACAAGATCCAGCAGGCTGGCATGGCCATCGGTCTGCACCGCCAGCCGTCCATCCGGCCGACGCGCGACCTGCAATGTCTGTCCGCCATCGCCGAGGTTGACCCGGAACCGCCCGCCGCCAAGGGCGCGCACCTGCGCGGCAATCTCCTGCCCGCCGTGTTCCAGCGTGACGTAAAGCTTAGCGTCGCTCCAGTGCCGCCAGCCCGACAGACGGTCCCAGGGATCGGGGCCGCTGCGGTCTTCCAGCAGGCCAAGGGCGGCCAGCGCCGCGACCGAGGCCACATGCGGTGCCGGATCGGGCTGGGCCACCAGCGCCGCCTGATCCCGCGCGATCAGCCCGGTTTCCACGTCACCCGCCACGAAAGACGGGTTGCGGGTCAGCGCGGTCAGGAACGCCAGGTTGGTGGTGGTGCCCGTCACCTGCGTATCCATCAGCGCCGCGCGCAACTGGCCGATGGCCGCACCGCGCGTCGGCGCATGAACAATGACCTTGGCGATCATCGGATCGTACCACGGCGAGATCTCGTCGCCCTGCCGCACACCGCTGTCGATGCGCAGGGCCCCGGGGCCAAAGCGCGCGCCGTCGGGAAACCGCAGGTGATCCAGCGTGCCGGTCGCGGGCAGGAACCCCTTGGCCGGATCTTCGGCATAGAGCCGCGCCTCCATCGCCCAGCCATTGATCTTCAGATCCGCCTGTGTGACCGGCAGCGGCTCTCCGGCAGCGACGCGCAGTTGCAACTCGACGAAATCAAGGCCGGTGATCGCTTCCGACACCGGGTGTTCCACTTGCAGGCGGGTGTTCATCTCCATGAACCAGAACCCGTCGGCGCGCAGACCCTTCGACCCGTCTGCGATGAATTCCACCGTGCCCGCGCCCTCATAGCCGATGGCCCGGGCGGCCTCGACCGCGGCGCGGCCCATGGCGGCGCGCACGTCGTCGGGCATGCCGGGGGCCGGGGCTTCCTCGATCACCTTCTGGTGGCGGCGCTGCAAGGAACAGTCGCGTTCGAACAGATGCACCACGTTGCCATGGCCATCTGCGAAGACCTGAATCTCGACGTGGCGCGGATGGGTGATGTATTTCTCGATCAGCACGCCGGGATCGCCGAAACTGGCCTGCCCTTCACGCTGCGCCCCGGCCAGCGCCTCGGCGAACCCGGCGGGCGTTTCGACCAGCCGCATCCCCTTGCCGCCGCCGCCCGCGCGCGCCTTGATGAGCACCGGGTAGCCGATCTTGTCAGCCTGATCGGCCAGAAACTGCGGATCCTGTTCGGACCCGTGATAGCCGGGCACCACGGGCACGCCGGCGTCCTCCATCGCGGCCTTGGCGGCATCCTTCAGACCCATGGCGCGGATGGCATCGGCGGGCGGGCCGATGAAGGTCAACCCGGCGGCCTTGACCGCATCGACAAAACCGGGGTTCTCGGACAGGAAGCCATAGCCGGGGTGGATCGCCTCGGCCCCGGTACGCCTTGCGGCCTCAAGAATGCGGTCGGCGCGCAGATAGCTGTCGGCAGCGGCGGCCGGGCCGATGTGGACCGCCTCGTCGGCCAGTTCCACATGGGCAGCATTGGCGTCTGCGTCGGAATAGACGGCGACGGTGCGCACCCCCAGCCGCCGCGCGGTGGTGATGACGCGCGCCGCGATTTCGCCGCGGTTGGCGATCAGGATCTTGGTGAACATCGCTCAACTCTCCCCGGATTGCAGATCTTCGACCAGCCTGAACCGCTCGCACACAAGCATCATGTCGGCGGCATAGCCGCCATGGCGCGCGAAATAGGCCCGGTGATCGGCGGCCCAGCCCTCGCGCGTGTCGTTTTCCCCTTCGGCCAGGGCGAAGGCCTCGGGCACATCGCAAAAGCGCATGATCTTGACCGAGACGGTTTCGATCACCAGCGCCGGGGTGCCGTCCCAGTTCAGCGCGATGTCGCGCCGCCCGGCCTCGGGCATCGCCTCGCCGCCCGGGCCGAAGTCGCGCAGGGCGCCGCAGGTCGCCGTCTTGCGCCCCCTGCGCACCAGGTCCAGAAGCTGCGCCGACAGGGCGGGTCCGTCCCCGAACTTGAAGGTCTCGGCCCCCGGATAGCGCTGTTTCACGTCGTCCAATGTCATCGGCTACATCCTGTAGAGCGCAAAGCGCGCGTCCGGGATCGGCGCGTTCAGCGCCGCCGACAGGCTGAGCGCCAGCACATCGCGGCTCTTGCGCGGATCGATGATGCCGTCATCCCACAGCCGCGCCGAGGCATAGAGCGGGTGGCTCTGTTCCTCGAACATCTCGATGGTGGGACGCTTGAAGGCGGCTTCTTCCTCGGCGCTCCAGCTCTCGCCCTTGCGCTCGATGGCCTCGCGGCGCACCGTCGCCAACACCCCGGCGGCCTGCTCGCCGCCCATGACCGAGATGCGCGAATTGGGCCAGGTCCACAGAAAGCGCGGAGAATAGGCGCGCCCGCACATGCCGTAGTTGCCCGCGCCGAACGATCCGCCCACCAACATGGTGATCTTGGGCACTTGCGTCGTCGCCACCGCCGTCACCAGCTTGGCTCCGTCGCGCGCGATGCCGCCGCTTTCATAGGCGCGGCCCACCATGAAGCCGGTGATGTTCTGCAGGAACACCAACGGGATGCCGCGCTGCGAGCACAGTTCCACGAAATGCGCGCCCTTCACGGCGCTTTCGGAAAACAGCACGCCGTTGTTGGCGACGATCCCCACCGGCATTCCCATCACATGGGCAAAGCCGCAGACCAGCGTGGTGCCGTAGCGCGCCTTGAACTCGTCAAAGCGCGAGCCATCCACCAGCCGCGCGATGACCTCGCGGATGTCATAGGGGGTCTTCAGATCGGCAGGCACGACGCCCAGCATCTCGGCCGGATCATAGGCCGGATCCTCGGGCGTGCGCAGGTCCAGCGTCTGTGTCTTGGTCCGGTTCAGGTTGGCCACGGCACGCCGGGCCAGCGCCAGCGCATGGGCATCGTCACGGGCCAGATAGTCGGCCACGCCCGACAGCCGGGTGTGCACGTCGCCGCCGCCCAGATCCTCGGCACTCACCACCTCTCCGGTGGCGGCCTTGACCAGTGGCGGACCGGCCAGAAAGATCGTGCCTTGATCCTTCACGATGATCGTCACGTCGGACATGGCAGGCACATAGGCCCCCCCGGCGGTGCACGATCCCATGACCACGGCAATCTGCGGGATGCCCTTGGCCGACATGTTGGCCTGGTTGAAGAAGATGCGCCCGAAATGGTCGCGATCGGGAAACACCTCGTCCTGGTTGGGCAGATTGGCGCCGCCGCTGTCCACCAGATAGACGCACGGCAGGTTGTTCTGCTCGGCGATCTCCTGCGCGCGCAGGTGCTTTTTCACCGTCATCGGGTAATAGGTGCCGCCCTTCACGGTGGCATCGTTGCAGATGACCATGACCTCGCGGCCCTCGACCCGGCCAATGCCCGCCACCGCCCCGCCGCAAGGCGAGGCCCCGTCATAAAGCCCATGCGCCGCGAACAACCCGACCTCAAGGAAGGGGGAGCCCGGATCCAGCAGCCGCGACACCCGTTCACGCGGCAGGATCTTGCCGCGCGACAGATGGCGTTCGCGGGCCTTCTCGCCGCCGCCGGCCATGGCGACCTGTGCGGCCTCGGCGATGCGATCCATCGCCGCCTGATGTGCCGTCCGGTTGGCCGCGAACGTTTCCGACCCGGTGCGGATCTGACTGGTCAGTTTCATGAGGCCTCTCCCGACAAAAGCTGCCGCGCCATCAGCCAGCGCTGGCGGTAGGCATATCGCGCGGCGCGCGCCACATCGGCCTGAAAACTGGCATTGACGGTGGCCGCCACCGCGCCGCCCAGTACCGGCACGACCTGTCCCGCCTTGCGCCCGGCCAGCGATACCCCAAGGGCGCGGGCCACACGTTCGGCCACCTTGTCGGTGACCCAGCCGCCGGTCTTTTCCAGCACCAGCCGCCCCTCGGGCGAGGCCAGATGCCGGGCCAGCGTGTTGAGGTTGTCCAGCGTCTCGCGCCGCTTGTCACCGGCCTGCACGGTGGCCACTTCCAGCACCATCAGCCGGAACAGACGTTCGTCTTCGTTACTGCCGTCCAGCCCATAGGAAATGCCGGTCGCCCGGACATTGCGCGCGGCCAGCGTCAGCGTGGCCGGAATATCGGCGGTCATGCCCGCCATGCCGAAGAAGCCCGCGACCCCGCCCGAGGCGGCGTTCATCCCCTGCGCCCAGGCCTGCACCTTCAAGGCTGTCGCCTCGCAGGCGGCCAGATCGGCGCTGTCATGGTCGAACAGGAAGTTCGGCACCGTGGCCCCCGCCGCCCGATCCGCCAGATCCAGCGCGCGGCGCACCGCCGAGGCCGGGATCGCCTTGCCGATCAGGCTACCCAGGGGCGCAGTGAGCTGTTCGGCCCCCTGCCCCATCCGGGTCGCCCGCGCATCCTCATAGGCGCGCTGTTCGTTCAGAACACGGGTGATGGCATCGGTCAGGGTCTGGGTTGTGCCGTGGGCCACCGGTTTGCTCACCCCATGGCCCCCATCAATTCGCGCCCGATCAGCATCCGGCGGATCTCGCTGGTGCCGGCCCCGATCTCCATCAGCTTGGCATCGCGGAACATACGGCTGACGACGCTGTCGTTCAGGAAACCGGCGCCGCCCATGGCCTGCACCGCCTGATGCGCCACCTTCATGCCTTCTTCGGACGCATAGAGCACACAGCCCGCCGCATCCTGCCGGGTGACCTCGCCCCGGTCACAGGCCTTGGCGACCTCATAGGCATAGGCGCGCGAGGTGTTCAGCGCGACATACATGTCGGCGATCTTGCCCTGCATCAACTGGAAGTCGCCCACCGGCTGACCGAACTGCTTGCGGTCGCGCATGTAGGGCATGACCTCGTCCATGCAGCCGGCCATGATGCCGATGTTCACGCCCGACAGCACGACCCGTTCGAAGTCCAGCCCCGACATCAGCACGCGCACGCCCTTGCCCTCGGTGCCCAGCACGTTCTCGAAGGGCACCTCGACGTTGTCGAAAATCAGCTCGGCGGTGTTGGAGCCGCGCATCCCCAGCTTGTCGAAATGCGGCGAGGTCGAAAAGCCGGTCATCGACTTCTCGATGATGAACGCGGTGATGCCTTTCGAGCCCGCTTCGGGATCGGTCTTGGCATAGACCACCAGCGTGTCGGCGTCCGGCCCGTTGGTGATCCAGTACTTGGAGCCGTTCAGCGTGTAGTAGCCGTTCTTCTTCTCGGCGCGCAGCTTCATGCCCACCACGTCGGACCCGGCCCCGGCCTCGGACATGGCCAGCGCGCCCACGGTCTCCCCGGAAATCAGCCCCGGCAGGTATTTTGCCTTCTGATCGGGGGTGGCGTTCAGCTTGATCTGGTTCACGCACAGGTTCGAATGCGCCCCGTAGCTGAGCGAGATCGACGCCGACACCCGCGCCAGTTCCTCGACCACGATCAGATGCGCCAGATAGCCCATGCCGGACCCGCCATCGGCCTCGGGCACGGTGATGCCCAGCAGGCCCAATTCGCCCATCTCGGTCCAAAGCTCGTTCGGAAAGGTGTTGTCGCGGTCGGTGGCCGCGGCCAACGGCTTGACGCGCTCTTGTGCCCAACGGTGGACCATGTCGCGCAGCGCGGCGATATCCTCGCCCAGATCGAAACTCATGCTTGCGGTGAACATGCCGCTCCCTCCCCTTGGCGGCCGTTCGCCGGACGCTTCCTCTGATTTAATTGTACGCTTGTTTAATTCTTGGGATCAAGTCCCAAACGCACGCGCGGCATCGCATCACCGCGCGCCGCTCCGCTGGTTGGGGAAAGGAAATTGCGCCTAGCGTCCGGCCAGCAGGGCCTCGATCTCGGCCCGGTCCGGCATCGACCGCGCGGCCCCGGGACGGGTGACCGAGACACCGGCGGTGGCGACGCCGAACCGCGCGGCCTCTTCTGCCCCGGCGCCGCCAGCAAGGGCCGTGGCAAAGCCGCCGTTAAAGGCATCGCCTGCGCCGGTGGTTTCCACCACGGGACCGGCGGTGA
This sequence comes from Fluviibacterium sp. S390, assembly GCF_049800695.1. Taxonomy (NCBI): domain Bacteria; kingdom Pseudomonadati; phylum Pseudomonadota; class Alphaproteobacteria; order Rhodobacterales; family Paracoccaceae; genus Meridianimarinicoccus; species Fluviibacterium sp. S390. Next base: position 70,983 of record NZ_JBNAFN010000004.1, read on the forward strand.
CGGCGGGGATGTGCAGGCTGCGATCCCGCCCGTGCAGCAGTACGCCGTTTTCGCCCAGCGTGACCACGACCCGGCCGACGCCCTTTTCCAACAACGCCTCGGCTGCCTTGCGCGCATCCTCGACGCTGTGCACTGCGATGCCGGTCAGCCCTTCGGCCTCGGATTCGTTGGGGGTCAGGTAGTCGCACAACGCCAGCATGTCGTCAGGCAGGGAGGCCGCGGGCGCCGGGTTCAGGATCGTCACCGCCCCGGCCTCGCGCGCCAGTTCCAGCGCCCGATAGGCGGCATCAAGCGGCTGCTCCAACTGCGTCAACAGAACCGAGGCCTGCGCGATTTCATTGCCCCAGCCATCCACGTCGCCGGCCGAGATCGTCGCCGCCGCCCCCGGCGCCACGATGATCGCATTGTTGCCCGAGGATTCCTCGACATAGATGAACGCGGCCCCGGTATAAGATTCGGCGCTTTGACTGATGACCGGTGTGACGCCTGCCCCGGTCCAGACCCCCAGCGCCATTTCGGCAAAGTCATCCTGCCCCAGCTTGGTCAGCATCCGCACGTCGCCCCCGGCCCGTGCCGCCGCCACCGCCTGGTTGGACCCCTTGCCGCCGGGGCCCAGCACGAAGCTGTTGCCCAGGATCGTTTCCCCCAGCCGGGGCATCCGTTCTGCCCGATAGGTCGTATCCGCCACGAATATTCCCAGAACCACAACGCGCGCCGTCATGCCGACCTCCCTGATCCGATCATTCCGGGCCAGCCTTGCGCAAACAACGCCCGCCCGCAACTGCAACGGCCTATGCGCCTGCGGCATTCCGGGTTTGCGCTAGCATTCATTGTGCAGGTGCAGCATTCGCCTATATTCGTATGCAGAGGCAGACAGTGCTGCCCCGACAAACAATTATGAAAGGTCACACCCATGGCTTTTACCGCAGACATCCGCACGTATGAGAACTCCATCGTCAACCGCATCGAACGCGCCCTCGACGCGTTCCGGGCCCATCGCACCCGCCGGGCAACCTATCGCGTGACGATCAACGAACTGTCGGTTCTCAGCGACCGCGATCTGAACGACCTGGGCCTTTCGCGCTCGGACATCCCTGCCGTGGCTCGTGAAGCCGCAGGCATGAAGTAAGACCCCCTCTTCGCGCAGGCCCCTGACCATTTGGGGGCCGGCGCGCCACAGGCCCTGCGGACCATGCCCAATGGGGCTGCGTCCAGCAGGTCACGGCTTTCTACCGTTCTATCAATCACATACCCGGAAAGCGCGTCCGAACCATCGGCCCTAGCGCTGCGCCGTCTGCCACTCTGGATGAATCCACGGCCTGGCATTGGACGCCGCCAACATGCCTTTTCCCAGAATGTGATCCGCCGCTTTCTCACCCGTCATGATCGACGGCCCGTTCAGGTTCCCGTTGGGAATCCGCGGGAAGATCGAACTGTCGGCCACCCGCAACCTGTCCACCCCGATCACCCGGCACGCCGGATCGACGACCGCCTTTGGATCGTCGGCGCGCCCCATGCGACAGGTGCCGCAGGGATGATAGGCGCTTTCCACATGCTCGCGCAGGAACCCGTCCAACTCGTCATCGCTCTGCAACGCCGCACCCGGTTGAATTTCGTGCTTCACGAAGGGCTTGAACGCCTCTTGCGCAAAGATCTCGCGGGTCAGGCGGATGCAGGTGCGGAAATCCTGCCAATCCTCGGGCGTGCTCATGTAGTTGAACAGGATTCGCGGCGCGGCCGCCGGATCCGATGACCCCAAGGTGATCTCGCCGCGCGAGGCCGAGCGCATCGGCCCCACATGGGCCTGAAATCCATGTCCTTCCGCCGCCGCCTGCCCGTCATAGCGCACGGCGATGGGCAGGAAATGGTACTGGATGTCGGGATAACGCACCCCGGCCCTGGATCGGATGAAGGCCGCGCTTTCAAACTGGTTCGACGCGCCAAGTCCGGTTCGGGTGAACAGCCATTGCGCGCCGATCATCGCCTTGCCCCACAGGTTCCAATGCTTGAACAGGGTAACAGGCTGGCTTGCCGCCATTTGCAGGTAGATCTCAAGGTGATCCTGCAGGTTCTGGCCAACGCCGGGCCGATCCGCCACCACCGCGATCCCATGCGCGGCCAGATGCGCCGCCGGGCCGATGCCCGACAGCATCAACAGTTTCGGCGAATTGATCGACGAGGCCGCAAGGATCACCTCGCGCTGTGCGCCGATGACCTCAATCTTTCCTCCCCGGTCGATCTCGACCCCTACGGCGCGCCCGGCCTCGACCACCACCCGGCGCGCCAGACCGCGCACCAGATCGCAAATGGGCCGTTTCAGCGCCGGTTTCAGATAGGCATTGGCCGCCGACCAACGCTGGCCCTTCCAGACCGTCTGCTCCATCGGGCCGAAACCTTCTTGCTGGCGCCCGTTGTAATCGTCGGTGACCTGATAGCCCGCCTGCCGCCCGGCCTCGACAAAGGCCGTATGCAAAGGGTTGTCGCGGGGTCCACGCGTGACATGCAGCGGCCCGCCCTGCCCGCGCCAGCCCGCGTCGCCGCCCTGACCGCGGTCGTGCCAGTCTTCCATGCGTTTGAAATAGGGCAGCACATCGGCATAGGCCCAGCCCTCGGCCCCGCTGTCGGCCCAATGGTCATAGTCCCCGGCATGGCCGCGCACATAGACCATCCCGTTGATCGACGACGATCCGCCGATGACCTTGCCGCGCGGGGTGACCAGCCGCCGCCCGCCCAGGTGCGGTTCAGGCTCGGTCTTGAACCCCCAGTCATAGCGCGACATGTTCATCGGATAGCTCAGCGCGGCGGGCATCTGGATCAGCGGCCCGGCATCGGTGCCGCCATGTTCGATGACCAGAACCGAGGCCCCGGCCTCGGACAGCCGGTAGGCCATGGCACAGCCTGCCGATCCGGCCCCGACGATCACGTAATCCGCTTGCATGGCAGGCTCCTCAGTACGGGGCTTCGACATCGCCCATGCCGACATAGACGGTCTTGAGCTGCGAATAGTGCTCGATCGCGGCCTTGGCGTTCTCGCGCCCGACACCGCTGGCCTTGACGCCGCCGAAGGGCATCTCCACCGGCGTCAGGTTGTAGGTATTGATCCAGCAGGTGCCGGCCTCGAACCCTGCCGCAACGCGATGCGCGCGGGCCAGATCGCGGGTGAAAACCCCTGCCGCCAGCCCAAAGGCGGTGGCATTGGCGCGGGCCAGAACCTCGGCCTCCTCCTCGAAATCCAGCACCGACAGCACCGGGCCGAAAATCTCCTCGCGGGCGATGGCCATCGCGTCGGTCACATCGGCAAAGATCGTCGGCGCAATGTAACAGCCGGGACGGTCCAGCCGCGTTCCGCCCAGCACCAGCCGCGCGCCTTCGGACACGCCCCTGGCGATATAGTCCAGCACGATCTGCCCCTGCGCCTCGGTCGCCATGGGGCCGAAATTGGTGGCCTCATCCAGCGGATCGCCGATCACCGCCGTGCCGACTCGGGCGGCGAGTCGGTCCAGAAACGCCTCTTTCACCCCCTTGTGCACGAACACGCGGGTGCCGTTTGAACAGATCTGGCCCGAGGAATAGAAATTCGCATTGATCGTGGCGCTGACGGCGTTTTCCAGATCCGCATCGTCGAAGATCACCAGCGGAGATTTCCCCCCCAGTTCCATCGTCACATGCTTGATCCCCGCCGCAGCAGCCGCATAGACCTTTCGACCCGTGGGGACCGAGCCTGTGAGCGACACCTTGTCGACCCGCGTATCCCCCACCAGTGCGGCCCCCACCGCGCCCATGCCCTGCACCACGTTGAACACGCCGTCGGGCAGGCCTGCCTCGGTCAGGATTTCGGCCAGTTTCAGCGCCCCCAAAGGCGTGGTTTCCGATGGCTTGAAGATCATCACATTGCCGCAGGCCAGTGCCGGGGCGGCCTTCCAGCAGGCGATCTGGGTGGGATAGTTCCAGGCGCCGATGCCGACGCAGATCCCCATCGGCTCGCGGATCGTATAGGCGAAATCGCTGCCAAGCTGGATATGCTCGCCGGTCAGGCTGCCGGCCAGCCCGCCGAAGTATTCCAGCGCGTCGGCGCCGCTGGCGGCATCGGCCACCAACGTCTCCTGAAGCGGCTTGCCCGTGTCCAGCGTTTCCAGCACCGACAGGTCGCGGTTGCGGTCGCGGATCAGGTCGGCGGCGTGGCGCAGGATGCGGCCACGCTCGGTGCCGGTCATGGCGCGCCACGCCGGCAGGGCCGCCTGCGCTGCCGCAAGTGCTTGCTCCACCACGGCGGGTGTTGCCGCGTGCAGGGTCGCGATGGGGCTGCCATCGGCGGGATAGATCACCGCGATCGGATCGCCGGCGGTGTCCTCGACAAAGGCGCCGTTGATATAGTGGCTGGCACGGGGTTGGGCGGTCTGGGGCATCGGGTCACTCTCCGCGCGGGAAGCGCTGGTTTTCTTCGACTTTGTTCAGGTCCATGTGGTTGCGCATGAACCGTTCAGAGGCTTCTTGCAGGGGCTGGAAGTCCCACGGGAAATAGCGGCCGTTGCGCAGCGCCTCATAGACGATCCAGCGGCGGGCCTGGCTTTCGCGCACCTGCACATCGAATTGCGCCAGATCCCAGCGGTCGGCGGCCAGGTCGCGGAAATGGGCCAGGGTTCCGGCATGGGCCGGGTCATCGGCAAGGTTGGTCAGCTCGTGCGGGTCGGTGTCCAGATCGAACAACTGTTCGGGGTCCAGCACGCAGTTGGTGTATTTCCAGCGCCCCGAACGCAATGCGATCAGCGGCGCGTTCGAGGCTTCGGCGGCGTATTCCATCGCCACCGGCTTGCCGCGCACATCCCCCGGCCCGACTTGCGCCAAAGACACCCCTTCGACCCAGGGGGAGACCTCCTGCAGGTCCACGCCCGCCAACTCGCACAAGGTCGGCGTCACATCCAGCGTCGAGACCGGATCGTCCACCCGACCGACCGCCATGCCCGGTGCCGCGATCATCAGCGGCACCCGCGCCGAGCCTTCATAGAAGCACATCTTGAACCACAGCCCGCGCTCGCCCAGCATGTCGCCGTGGTCGGACACGAAGACGATCACCGCCTCTTGCCGGGTGGCCTCCAGCGCCCGCAGGATCTCGCCAATCTTGTGATCCAGATACGAGATGTTGGCGAAATAGGCGCGGCGCGACCGGGCGATATCCGTTTCCGTGATGTCGAAACTGCGCCAGTCGTTGGCGTCGAAGATGCGCTTGGAATGAGCGTCCTGATCGGCATAGGGCATGGCCGGGATCTGCGGCGCCAGATGGGCGCAGCCTTCGTACAGGTCCCAGTAGTCCTTGCGCGCCACGTAAGGATCATGCGGATGGGTGAAACTGACCGTCAGGCACCACGGGCGCGGATCATGGCCGCGCGCCAGATCGCGGATCTTGGCGGTGGCGTGGAAGGCGACCTCGTCGTCGTATTCCATCTGGTTGGAGGTCTCGGCCACCCCCGCTCCGGTCACCGACCCCATGTTGTGATACCACCAGTCGATCCGCTCGCCAGGCTTGCGGTAGTCCGGCGTCCAGCCGAAATCAGCAGGGTAGATGTCGGTGGTCAGGCGTTGCTCGAACCCGTGCAACTGGTCGGGGCCGACGAAATGCATCTTGCCCGACAGGCAGGTCTGGTACCCGGCCCGGCGCAGGTGATGGGCATAGGTCGGAATGTCCGAGGTGAACTCGGCGGCATTGTCATAGACCCGCGTCCGCGACGGCAGCAGACCCGACATGAAGCTGGCCCGTCCCGGCGCGCACAGGGGCGAAGCCGTATAGGCGTTGGCATAGCGGGTCGAGCGCGCCGCCAGCGCCTTGAGGTTCGGCGCGTGCAGCCAATCGGCGGGCCCGTCGGGAAACAGCGTGCCGTTCAACTGGTCCACCATCAGGATCAGGATGTTGGGACGGGTCATGCGCGGGAACCGGCAGCGATGGCCAGATCAAGATAGGCCATGACATGGCGTACCGCCGCGTCGGCCAGCGGTCCGTCGGACTTCAGGGCCTGACGGATATAAAGGCCGTCGATCAGGGCGCCGGTGGTCTCGGCGATCTCCTCGGCCTGGGCACCGACAAGGGGGCGCAGATCGTGCACAAGATTGCTGTGCAACCGCCGCCGATAAAGCCGCAACAGCCGCAGGGTGGCGTCGGAATTCAGCGCGTGCACATAGAAGTTCAGCCAGGCCGCGACCACGCCAGGCCGGAAACTGGCCGGGGCGAAACAGGTTTGAACGATGGCCCGAAGCCGCGCCTGCGGATCGGTCTGCCCGGCCAACGCCTCCCGCGCCTCGGTGCCGAAATCGGTCAGAACGGTGCGCATGGCCGCCAGGAACAGCTTGTCCTTGCTGCCGAAATAGTGATGCGCCAGGGCACTGGACACCCCCGCCCGCCGGGCGATCTGGCTCATCGTCACCTCAAGCGACCCGGCCGCACCGATCTCGGCGATGGTGGCGGCCACCAGCGTCTGGCGGCGGATCGGCTCCATTCCCAGTTTTGGCATTTTCGACCTTACCTGTTGCAAAATTCATTCTTTCGGTTCTTAATTGACTCGTCAATCAATAAAACACGGGGAGTCCTCATGACCAAATTCCTGGCCAGCACGGCGTTGGCGCTGACCCTCACCGCCACCACCGCCGCCGCCGATTGCGGCGAAGTCAAATTTGCCGATGTCGGCTGGACCGACATCACCGCCACCACCGCGGCCACCACGGTGATCCTGGATGCGCTTGGGTATGAGACCGACGTGAAGGTCCTGTCGGTGCCGGTGACCTATACCTCGATGGCCAAGGGCGACATCGACGTGTTCCTGGGCAACTGGATGCCGACGATGGAAGCCGACATCGCGCCCTACCGCGAAGCAGGCACCGTCGACACCGTGCGCGAGAACCTTGAAGGCGCGAAATACACGCTGGCAACCAATGCCGCCGGCGCGGCGCTTGGCATCACCTCTTTCGCCTCTATCGCCGACCATGCCGACGCGCTGGATGACACCATCTATGGCATCGAGCCGGGCAATGACGGCAACCGCCTGATCATGGACATGTTCGCGGCCGACGCCTTTGGCCTGAAGGATTTCGAGGTCAAGGAAAGCTCGGAACAGGGGATGCTGGCGCAGGTGGCCCGCGCCACCCGCAAGGGCGATCCGGTGGTCTTCCTGGGCTGGGAACCGCATCCGATGAACGCCAACTTCGAGCTGACCTATCTGGAAGGCGGCGACGACTGGTTCGGCCCCGATTTTGGTGGCGCGACGGTCTATACCAACACCCGCGCCGGTTACGTGGACGAATGCCCGAATGTCGGCGCGCTGTTGAAGAACCTGAAGTTCACGCTGGCCATGGAAAACGAGATCATGGGCGCCATCCTGAACGATGGCGAAAATCCCGATGATGCGGCCGAAGCCTGGATGAAAGCCAATACCGACGTGGTGATGGGCTGGCTCGATGGCGTGACGACCAAGGATGGCGGCGACGCGCAGGCCGCGGTCGCGGCGGAACTGGCGGACTGACGATCCTGACCCTCCGGGTTCGCCCGGAGGGTTGAACCGAAAGGGGCGCCATGACCTGGCTGACTGACAACAAGATCCCGGTCGGAGACTGGGCGGAAGCCTTCTTTGACTGGTTGCAGGTGAATGGTGCCTGGGCTTTCGACGGGCTGGCCGAGGCCATGGAATGGCTGATCGAGGCGATCCTCTGGGTGCTGCAAACGCCGCATCCGCTGATCGTCGTCGCGGTGTTCGCGCTGGCGGCCTATGGGTTGCAGCGCAGCCTGAAGATCTCGGCCTTCGTGGTGCTGGGCTTCCTGTTCATCCTGAACCAGGGCTACTGGGAAGAAACCACCGAAAGCCTGACGCTGGTGCTGTCGGCCTGCGTGGTCTGCATGGGGGTCGGCGTGCCCATCGGCATCGCCGCCGCACACCGCCCGCACCTGTATCAGGCGATGCGGCCGGTGCTGGACCTGATGCAAACCCTGCCCACCTTCGTCTACCTGATCCCGGCGATCGTGTTTTTCGGCATCGGCATGGTGCCCGGCCTGATCGCCACGGTGATCTTCGTGTTGCCGGCACCGATCCGGCTGACGCAGCTGGGCGTGGCCTCGACCCCGAAACCGCTGCTTGAGGCCGCGCAGGCCTTCGGCGCCACCCCCTCGCAGACGCTTTGGAAGGTCGAATTGCCCTATGCGCTGCCGCAGATCATGACCGGGCTGAACCAGACCATCATGCTGTCGCTGTCGATGGTGGTGATCGCGGCACTGGTCGGCGCCGACGGGCTGGGCGTGCCGGTGGTACGGGCCCTGAACCAGGTCAACACCGGGCTGGGCTTTGAAAGCGGCTTCATCATCGTGGTGGTGGCCATCCTGCTGGATCGGATGCTGAGGGTGCCGGATCAATGAGCGCTGCTGTCGAGTTCGACGATGTGAACATCGTTTTCGGGGATCGCCCCGACACCGCCCTGCCGCTGATGGATGCGGGCCAGTCCCGCCCCGAGATTCAAGAGCAGACCGGCCAGGTTCTGGGCGTCCACAACGCCAGCCTGTCGGTGGCCGAGGGCGAGATCCTTGTGCTGATGGGCCTGTCGGGCTCGGGCAAATCCACGCTTCTGCGCGCGGTCAACGGGCTGAACCCGGTGGTACGCGGCGAGGTGCGCGTCAATGACGGCGACCGCATGGTCTCGGTCACCCATGCCGATGCCCGCAGCCTGCGCCACATCCGCCAGCATCGCGTCGCCATGGTGTTCCAGCAATTCGGCCTGCTGCCCTGGCGCAGCGTCCGCGAAAACGCCGGTCTGGGTCTGGAACTGGCGGGCATGAGCCTCGCCGAACGCCGCCGCAAGATCGACGAACAGCTTGAACTTGTCGGGCTGTCGGACTGGGCCGAACACAAGGTGGGCGAGCTGTCGGGCGGGATGCAGCAGCGCGTCGGGCTGGCCCGCGCCTTTGCCACCGACGCGCCGATCCTGTTGATGGACGAGCCGTTTTCGGCGCTGGATCCGCTGATCCGCAGCCGCCTTCAGGACGAGTTGATCGAGCTTCAGGGGCGGCTCCGGCGCACCATCATCTTCGTCAGTCACGATCTGGACGAAGCCTTCAAGCTGGGCGATCGCATCGCCATCATGGAAGGCGGGCGGATCGTGCAATGCGGCACCCCGCGCGACATCTTCTCGGACCCGGCGTCGGACTATGTGGCCGACTTCGTGGCCCATATGAATCCGCTGGGCGTGCTGACCGCCCGCGATGTGATGGGCCCGGCGGCCGCTTCGGATGCGCCGCGCATCGATCCTGAAACCACCGTCGCCGACGTGATGGAGCAACTGTCCGACGACGGTCAGATGCTGGTCGAGGAAAACGGCCAGATCATCGGCACCGTCACCGCCAAAACCGTGGTCGAACGCCTGAAGGGCTAGGCCCGGATTGCCGCAATTTTCAGCGCCCTGCGGCAAGGTCGATGACACTTTGACGACATTGCGCCCCAAGGACTGATTTCGATCAAGGTGCCGCTGCGTGCCATCTTATTTCTATGGGCATGACGCGCTATGGCAAGGCGCAATCATTTCACGAGGCACCGATGGTCTCCCTCTCAGGCAAGACCGCGCCGGTCGCGGGGCGCGGCACAGATCTGTCCGGCGCTTGCAGCATCACACACGCAGCCGTCTTCGCGGCGCCGGCCGGTACATGCGCACCTGGCCGACGCCAGCCGTCGCGTCGTCGGATGCGCCCGCTGGTCCTTGCCATATCGCGTGGCCAACGCTCGCTCCGTCCCAAAGCTCCACGGGGCGCCTGCCCCGGAAAGGACACCTGATGAAGATCCTGCGCAACACGCCGTTTGCCCAGCTTTCCGTTGGCATGGAAGCCGAAACCCGCCGACTGTGCGTGGCCGATGATCTCTATGTCTTTGCCCATGCCTCGGGCAATTTCAATCCGTTGCACCTGGCCTCGGAAGACGGAGATGGCGATGGCCTGCCCGAGGCGGTGGCGCCGGGCGCCTGGGTCGGGTCGCTGATCTCGGCGGTGCTGGGCAACCAGTTGCCGGGGCCGGGTACTGTCTATCTCAGCCAGACCCATCGCTTCCTGGGCCGCGCCGTCGCCGGTGACGAACTGATCGCCAAGGTGCGGCTGACCGGCAAGGGCGATGGCAACCGGGTCACCTTCGACACCTGGGTCGAACTGGCCGACGGCACCCGCATTCTGGATGGCCAGGCCGAGGTGATTGCCCCGACAGGCGACATCAGCTTCGACTCCGCCGACATGCCCGGTCTCAGCGTGCGGCGGCACAAGCATTTCGACAAGCTGCTGGCCGAGGCCGAGCCGCTGGACCCGATGCCAACCGCCGTGGTTGCGCCAGAAGAAGCCAACTCGCTGGGCGGGGCGCTTCTGGCCCATGAGCACACCATCATTCAACCGATCCTGATTGGCGACAGCGTCAAGATCGCTGCCGCCGCGCAGGAGCTTGGTGCCGACATCTCGGGGCTTGAGGTGATCCATGTGGACACCCACCGCGATGCCGCCGCCCTGGGCGTGAAACTGGTTCTGGAGGGCAAGGTGCAGGCGTTGATGAAAGGTCACCTGCACACCGACGACCTGCTGCGGCAGGTGATGAAGCGTGAGGGCGGGCTGCGCATCGGACGCCGGCTGAGCCATATCTTCGTAATGGACGTGCCCGGCCTGGAACACCTGATGTTCGTCACCGATGCGGCGATCAACATCGCGCCGGATCTGGAAACCAAGGTCGACATCGTCCAGAACGCCATCGACCTTGCCCGCGCCCTGGGGATCGAGACCCCCAAGGTGGGCGTGCTGTCGGCAGTGGAAACGGTGACCACCAAGATCCCCTCGACACTGGATGCGGCGGTGCTGTCGAAAATGGCTGATCGCGGCCAGATCCGCGGCGGCATGGTCGACGGGCCGTTGGCCATGGACAACGCCATCGACATGGGGGCGGCGCGCACCAAGGGCATCAAGTCGATGGTCGCGGGCCGCGCCGAGATCCTGATCGCGCCGAACATGGAAAGCGGCAACATGCTGGCCAAGGAATTGACGTTCGTAGCCCACGCCGAGGCTGGCGGCATCGTTGTGGGCGCCCGCTGCCCGATCATCCTGACCTCGCGCTCGGATGACGACAAGGCGCGGCTGGCCTCCTGCGCCATCGCCGCGCTCTATGCAAAAAGGACTGCCCTGTGAGCCGTATCCTGACGCTGAATTCAGGTTCCTCCTCGATCAAGTTCGCGGTGTATGCGGTGGGCGATCCCCCTGTCGAGTTGGCCGAGGGAAAAGTGGATCGGCTCGGCTCGGACGCGGCCTCGCTGACGCTGGCTTGGCAGGGCACCCGGACGACGACCCCGATCGGCCAGGACGATCATCAGGGGGTGCTTCGGGCCATTCTGGAGGCCCTGCGCCCGGTCCTGTCCGGGGCCGAGGTGGCCGGCGTGGGCCATCGCATCGTGCATGGCGGTCCGCGGTTCGACGCCCCGGCCCTGCTGGACGACGACACGATGGCGTATCTGGAAGGGTTCGCGCCCTTTGCGCCGCTGCACCAGCCGTACAATCTGACGGCCGTGCGTGGCGCCCGGCTGGCGTTTCCCGGCGCGGTGCAACTGGGGTGTTTCGACACCGCCCTGCATCGCGGGCAGCCCTGGGTCAACGAGACCTTCGCCCTGCCCCGCCGTTTCTATGACGAAGGCGTGCGCCGCTACGGGTTTCACGGGATCAGCTACACCTATGTCGCCGGCGAACTGGCCCGTCTGGATCCCGTCGCGGCACGGGGCCGAACCGTTGTGGCGCATCTGGGCAATGGCGCCTCGATGTGCGCCCTGCGCGACGGGAAATCCGTGGATTCGACCATGGGGTTCTCGGCGCTGGAAGGGCTGGCCATGGGCACGCGCTGCGGTCAGCTTGATCCCGGTGTGGTGCTCTACCTGTTGCAACAGCGCGGCATGACGCCGGAAGCGGTGACCGACCTGTTGTACAAGCAAAGCGGGCTGAAGGGGCTGTCGGGTGTTTCCAACGACATGCGCGAACTGGAAGCCGCCGATACCGAGGCGTCGCGCGCCGCCATCGCCTATTTCGTCTCGCGCATCAGGCGCGAGCTGGGAGCCCTGGCTGCGGTTCTGGGCGGGCTGGATACGCTGGTGTTTACGGCCGGCATCGGTGAAAACTCGGCGCTGGTGCGGGCCCAGGCCTGTGCCGGGATGGACTGGCTGGGGATCACGCTGGATGCGGCGGCCAATGCGCAGTCGGCGCCCGTGATCTCGACCGGGCCGGTGACCGTGCGTGTCATCCCGACCGACGAGGAACTGGTCATTGCGCGGGCGGTGAATGCGCGGATTGATGGTTGACGGACGGGCCGCGGTTTTCTTGCCTCCGGCGGGAGTATTTGTGACAAGAAAAAGACCTGGAACCGGCCTGGCGGCGGTTGCGGTGCAGGGCGGCCTCGGCCAGTCTGCGGTCATGTTGGGATGTTTGGCGCGAAGCGTGCGGTGGTGTCATCTGGTCGGGGTGCTGGTTTTCCTGGCCTGCGGCGCTGCGCGCGCGGAAGAGGTGACGGTCTTTGCCGCCGCCAGCCTGAAGACCGCGCTGGATGAGGTGGCAACCGGGTGGGAGGCCACGACCGGGCATGACCTTAGGGCGGCCTATGCGGGCAGTTCGGGACTGGCCCGCCAGATCGCCCAAGGCGCCCCTGCCGAGGTGTTCCTTTCGGCCAACACCGCCTGGATGGACTGGCTGGAGGCCGAAGGGGCGATTGATCCGGTCAGCCGCCGCGCGTTGCTGGGCAACCGTCTGGTGCTGGTCGGGCCCACCGGGGCGGCACCGCTGGACCTGTCCGGCCTGACCCGGGACCTGGGCGAAGGGCGGCTGGCGATGGCGCTGGTCGACGCCGTGCCGGCCGGTATCTATGGGCGCGCGGCGCTGGAGAACCTGGGCCTGTGGGCAGAACTTCAGTCGCAGGTGGTGGAAGCCGACAACGTGCGCGCCGCATTGGCGCTGGTGGCGCTTGGGGCGGCGCAGATGGGGATTGTCTATGGCACCGATGCGCAGGCCGAACCGCGGGTTGCGGTGCGCGCCGAGTTCGATCCGCGCAGCCATCCCCCGATCCTTTATCCCGCGGCCCTGATGCCCGACGCCTCGGCGGCGGCAGCGGCCTTTCTGACCTATCTGTCGGGACCAGAGGCCAGCGCGGTGTTCGCGCGCCATGGCTTCACGGTGATGCCATGAGCGGAGCCGGGTTTTCCCCCGAGGTCTGGCAGGCCATCACGCTGTCGCTGAAGGTGTCGTTCTGGGCGGTGGCCGCCAGCCTGCCGTTTGGGATCTTTACCGCCTATGCGCTGGCGCGCTGGCGGTTTCCGGGCAAGGGGCTGGTCAACGGGCTGGTGCATCTGCCGCTGATCCTGCCGCCGGTGGTCACCGGTTATCTGCTGCTGCTGACCTTCGGGCCGCAGGGGCCTCTTGGCCGGGGGCTGGCGGTGCTGGGCGTCGAGGTGGCCTTTCGGTGGACCGGTGCGGCCCTGGCCGCTGCGATCATGGCCTTTCCGCTGATGGTGCGCGCCATCCGCCTGGCGATCGAGGCGGTCGATCCGAAGCTGGAAGAGGCCGCTGGCACCCTGGGCGCGCCGCCGCTGTGGGTCTTTGCCACCGTGACCCTGCCGATGGCCGCACCGGGCATCCTGGCCGGTGCGGTTCTGGGCTTTGCCAAGGCCATGGGCGAGTTTGGCGCCACCATCACCTTCGTCTCGTCGATCCCCGGCGAGACCCGCACCGTACCTTCGGCCATCTATGCCTTCCTGCAGGTGCCCGGCGCGCAACCGGCGGTCTTCTGGCTGGTGGCCCTGTCGGTAACGGTGGCCATGGCGGCCCTGCTGGTGTCGGAGCTGGTGGCGGCGCGCATCGCGGCACGGGTGGGTGGGCGATGAGTGTTGCCGTCTCCCTGACCCACACCCTGCCGGGCTTTGCGCTGGACGTGCGCTTCGAGGCGCCTGACGGGGTCACCGCCCTTTTCGGGCGCTCGGGCTCGGGGAAAACCAGCGTGGTCAATGCGATGGCCGGGTTGCTGCGGCCCGACCGGGGGCGCATTTCGGTGGGTGGCGAGGTTCTTTGCGACACCGACACCGGCCTGTGGCTGCCGCCGCATCGTCGCCGCGTCGGCTATGTGTTTCAGGATGCGCGGCTGTTTCCGCATCTGAACGTGCGGGACAACCTGATCTACGGCCAGCGGTTTTCGCGACGCGGGCGGCGCTCGGGGCTCGATCATGTGGTCGGGCTGCTGGGGCTGGAGGCGCTGCTGGCCCGCCGTCCCGGTGCCCTGTCGGGGGGCGAGCGTCAGCGCGTGGCCATCGGCCGGGCGTTGCTGTCGGACCCGCGCCTGTTGTTGCTGGACGAACCTCTGGCCGCGCTGGACGAGGCCCGCAAGGCCGAGATCCTGCCGCATCTGGAACGGCTGCGCGACGACACCCGCATCCCCATCGTCTTTGTCAGCCATTCGGCCTCGGAAGTGGCGCGACTGGCGACCACCGTGGTGGCCATGGACGCGGGCCGGGTGGAGCGCGTCGGTCCGGCCGCCGAGGTGCTTTCGGATCTCTCGGCGGTGCGCACCATCGGCGTGCGCGAGGCCGGCTCGGTCCTGACCGGGCAGGTGGCGGCGCATCATGCAGACGGGTTGAGCGAGGTACGCGTCTCGGCCGGATCGCTGTTCCTACCACGGTTTCAGGCCGCCGTGGGGGCGCAGGTGCGCGTGCGGATCGAGGCACAGGACGTGATCCTTTCCCGTGGGCGGCCCGAGGGGTTGTCGGCGTTGAACATCCTGCCCGGCGAGGTCATCGAGATGCGCGGCGGCACCGGGCCTGGGGTCATGGTGCAGTTGCAGATTGGCAAAGACCGCCTGCTTGCTCGGGTCACGCGGCGGTCGGCCGAGGCGCTGGGGCTGGCGCCGGGGGCGCCCTGTCACGCGGTGGTCAAGTCGGTCTCGGTGGCGCGGCTGGACGTGGGTGTTGTGGACCCGGCCAATCCGGGCAAGGATCAAGACGCGCCCGGTACGGCGGGCCAGGATCAAGATGCGCCCGGCACAGCGGGCGACAACGGGGAGCAAACGCGATGAAGAGCCTTCTGTCGGGAATGGTGATGGCGGCCTTGGCAGGCGCGGCGGGCGCCGAGACGCTGGAAGGCCGGGCGCAGATGCCCTCGGGCGTGAAGGCGCCGGGCGGGGCCAGTTTCGAGGCGGTGCTGGAAGACATCTCGCTGGCCGATGCGCCGGCGGTCGAACTGGGCCGCAGCGCTTTTACGCCGCCGCAATCCTATGGCTGGCCCTTTGCCATCGACTATGACGCCGCCGGTCTGGATCCGCGTCACCGCTACGCTGTACGCGGCCGGGTGACAGGGGCGGCGGGGCAGCTTCTGTATGTCACCGACACGGTGGTGCCGGTACTGGACGACGGCACCGACGCCCCGGTCCTGCAACTGGTGGCCGTGGCCGGCGCTGATCAGCCGGTCATCGGGGCACATGGGCTGCGCCTGCCCGCGACCTTCACCGGCATCCTGCCCTGCGCCGATTGCGACGGCATCGCCCATCATCTGGATCTGTGGCCCGACCAGACCTATCACATGCGCCGGGTGTGGCAGGGCAAGGCGCCCCTGTTGACCCGCGACGAGGTCGGGCAATGGTATGTGGATGCGGCGCGTGGTGCACTGGTGTTGCACGGCGCTGCCGAAATGCCGCTGCAATGGGAGATCCAGGGACCGGATCGCCTGCGCGCGCTGGCCATGCAGGGCAAGGTGATCGACAGCGACCTGCCCTATGAGTTGGAAAGCACCGGCAGCCTGACGAAAACCGATTTGCAACTGCCCCTGCAGGGGCTGGTCACCACTTTGGCCGATGCCGCGCAATTCGAGGTCTGCCTGACCGGCAAGACCTATCCGGTCGAGATGTCCGGCGACTACCCGGCGCTGGAACGCGCCTATGCCGAAGCCCGCCCGGCCCCCGGCGCGCCACTGATGGCCACGGTCATGGGACGGCTGGAACTGCGCCCGGCGATGGAAGGCCCCGACCGGCGCAGCCTGATCGTGGACCGTTTCGTCAGCGTCTGGCCCGAGGGCAGCTGCGACCGGCACCGGGCTCCGGCGGCGCTTGAGAACACCTATTGGCGGATCGCGCGGCTGAACGGCGAAGCCGTCGCGGCACAGCCGGGCGGGCGCGAGCCGCATCTGTTGCTGCGCGGCGGCGCGGACAGCGCCTATCAGGCAACGGTGGGCTGCAACGGAATGGGCGGCAGCTATGCCCGTGACGGCGAGAACGGCCTGCGTTTCGAACGGGGCCTGTCGACCCTGATGGCCTGTCCCCCGCCGCTGGACGGCTGGGAACAGGCGTTCGCCCAGGTTCTGACCGCCACCCGCCATTGGGAAATCGCGGGTCAAAGCCTGATGCTGCTGGACGAAGACGGCGAAGCGCTGGCGGTGCTCGAAGCCGTCTACCTACCCTGAGCCGGCGGCCCCGACCCAGCGTGCCGCCCCGTCGCAAGATTGCGGTGGCACATCGCGGCATTTTCCGGCACCCCTGAGGGGTGCCCGCAGACCGAGGAAGACCCATGAGCGACACCCGCGCCAAACGCCGTTTCCGTTCGCAAGAGTGGTTTGACAATCCCAACAATCCCGGCATGACCGCGCTTTATATCGAGCGCTATCTGAACCAGGAATACACACGCGGCGAATTGCAAGGCGACCGCCCGGTGGTGGGCATTGCCCAGACCGGCAGCGACCTGGCCCCCTGCAACAAGATCCACGTCTTCCTGATGGATCGCATCAAGGCGGGCATCCGCGACGCGGGCGGCATCCCGATGGAATTTCCGGTGCACCCGATCCAGGAAACCGGCAAGCGGCCCACCGCCGCGCTGGATCGCAACCTGGCCTATCTGTCGCTGGTCGAGGTGCTGCACGGCTATCCCATCGACGGGGTGGTGCTGACCACAGGCTGTGACAAGACCACACCGGCGATGCTGATGGGCGCGGCCACGGCGGATCTGCCCGCCATCGCGCTGAACGGCGGGCCGATGCTGGACGGCTGGTGGGACGGCAAGCTGGCCGGGTCCGGCACCATCGTCTGGGAAAGCCGCCGCCTGCTGGCCGAAGGCGCCATCGACTACGAGGAATTCATGAGCCGGGTCTGCGCCTCGGCCCCCTCGCTGGGCCATTGCAACACCATGGGCACCGCCAGCACCATGAACGCCATGGCCGAAGCCCTTGGCATGACCCTGCCCGGCAATGCCGCCATCCCGGCCCCCTTCCGCGAACGCATGGCCATGGCCTATGAAACCGGACGGCGCGCGGTGGAAATGGTGCTGGAGGATCTCAAACCCTCCGACATCCTGACCCGTGAAAGCTTTGAAAACGCCATTCTGGTCAATGCCGCCATCGGCGGTTCCACCAACGCGCCGCCGCATCTTCAGGCCATCGCGCGCCATGCCGGGGTGGAGCTGACCGTGAAGGACTGGGAAACCGTCGGCTTCGACATTCCGCTGCTGGTCAACATGCAGCCCGCCGGCGCCTATCTGGGCGAACGGTTTTACCGCGCCGGCGGGGTGCCGGCGGTGATGGGCGAACTGCTGGCGGCAGGCCGTCTGCACGCAGACGCGCACTCGGCCACCGGCACCACCATGGCCGCGGCCCTGGGCAATGCGCGCAGCACCGACACCGAGGTGATCCGCCCCTACGACACTCCGCTGCGCGGAAACGCGGGCTTCCTTGTCTTGTCGGGCAACCTGTTCGACAGCGCCCTGATGAAGACCAGCGTGATTTCAAAGGACTTCCGCGCGCGCTTCCTGTCCGAACCGGGGCAGGAAAACATCTTCGAGGCCCGCGCCGTGGTCTTCGAAGGCCCCGAGGATTACCACGAACGGATCAACGACCCGGCGCTGGAGATTGACGACCGCACCATCCTGTTCATCCGTGGCGTCGGCTGCGTCGGCTATCCCGGCTCGGCCGAGGTGGTCAACATGCTGCCCCCCGACGCGCTGGTGCGAGCCGGCGTCAACCACCTGCCGACCGTGGGCGACGGCCGGCAATCGGGCACCTCTGAAAGCCCTTCGATCCTGAACGCCAGCCCCGAAAGCGTGGTCGGCGGCGGCCTTGCGCTGCTGCAAACCGGCGACCGGGTGCGGCTGGACCTCAACACCTCCAGCTTGAACGCGCTGGTGTCCGAGGAGGACTGGGCCGCCCGCCGCGCCGCCTGGACGCCGCCCCAACTGCATCACCAGACCCCGTGGCAAGAAATCTACCGTACCCATGTGGGCCAACTGGCCGAGGGCGGCTGCCTGGAACTGGCCACCGCCTATCACAAGGTCGCCCGCGACCTTCCACGCGACAATCACTAGACCAGCCAAGACTTCGGAGACACAGATGACCGGATCCATCCTCATCACCGGCGCGGGCCGGGGCATCGGCAAGGCCTGCGCCACCGCCTTTCTGAACGCAGGCTGGAAGGTGGGCCTCGTGGGCCGCACCGCCGCAGCCCTGGAAGGCGTGGCCGCAGGCCATGACACAGCCCTTGTCCTGCCCTGCGATGTCTCCGACGAAGAGGCCGTTGCGGCTAATTTCGCCCGCGCCCATCAGCACTGGGGCCATCTCGACGCGCTGTTCAACAATGCCGGGGTCTCGATCATCGGCACCAGCTTCGAAGATCTCTCGGTCGCCGACTTCCGCCGCCTGATCGACATCAACCTCACCGGCAGCTTCATCTGTGCCCATGCGGCCTTCCGCCTGATGAAGGACCAGACCCCGCAAGGGGGCCGGATCATCAACAACGGCTCGATCTCGGCGCATGTGCCGCGCTGGGGCTCGGCGCCCTATACCTGCTCGAAACACGCCATCACCGGGCTGACCCGGTCGATCTCGCTCGATGGCCGCCCCTACAACATCGCCTGCGGCCAGATCGACATCGGCAACGCCCGCACCGAGATGATCGCCCCCAAGGCCGGGGCCCTGAAACAGGCTGACGGGCGCACCATGGCCGAACCGCTGATGGATGTGGACAACGTCGCCCGCTCGGTGCTGCACATGGCCAGCCTGCCGCTGGACGCCAACATTCAGTTCATGACCGTCATGGCCACCGCGATGCCCTATATCGGCCGCGGCTGACCCCGGCGCCCGGCTGCGTTCGTGCGTCGACGCGCCCTTCTTCTTGGCAAAAATACTCCCGCCGGAGGCAAGAAATCCCGCCCGCAGGGCAGCTACAGGATCTTGCCGATCCGCGCCAGCGCCTCGGTGATCTGCTCCAGGCTCGCGGCATAGGAAAACCGCACGAACCCCTCTCCGAACTTGCCGAAGCTGGTGCCCGACACCGTCGCCACCCCGGCTTCGGTCAGGAACCGGTCCTGCGCCTCGCGCGCCGTCAGGCCGGTGCCTTCGATGTTGGGAAATGCATAGAACGCGCCGCCCGCATCGGCGCAGCGCACGCCGGGCAGCGCGTTCAGCCCGGCCACGATCCCCTGCCGCCGCTCGTCGAATTTCGCCACCATGTCGCGCACCGCATCCTGCGGTCCGGTCAGCGCCGCAAGCCCCGCGTATTGCGCCGCGGCATTGACGCAGGAATGGTCGTTGATGCACAGCCGTGTCACCGCGTCGACCATCGCCTTCGGCCAGACCGCGAAGCCCAGCCGCCAGCCGGTCATCGCATAGGTCTTGGACCAGCCGTCCAGCAGGATCAGCCGGTCGCGGATCTCGGGATAGCTCAGCAGGCTCACATGCGACCGGCCGCCGTACAGCATCTGGGAATAGATCTCGTCCGACATCAGCACCACGTCCGGCCAGTCCGCCAGCCCGGCGACCAGCTTGTCGATCTCGGCCTTGGGCGTCACCCCGCCGGTGGGGTTGGCGGGCGAGTTGATGATGATCAGCCGCGTTGCCGGGGTGATCTGCGCCAGCACATCTTCAGCGGAAAACGCGAAACCCTGCGACTCCTCCAGCGCGATCGGCACCGGCGTCGCGCCGGAATAGCGGATGACGCTTTCATAGATCGGAAAGCCCGGGTTGGGATACATGATCTCGACACCGGGCTCGCCCAGCAGCATCACCGCGAAGAACATGGTGGGTTTGCCGCCGGGCACCACCACCACGCAATCGGGGTCGACCTCGGCCCCATGTCGACGGTGCAGATCGGCGGCCACCGCCTCGCGCAGCACCGGCAGGCCGTTGGCCGGCGTATAGCCATGATGACCGTCGCGCAGCGCCTTGATGCCGGCCTCGACGATATGCTCGGGCGTGCGGAAATCCGGCTGGCCGATGCCGAGGTTGATGATGTCGCGCCCCTCGGCGGCCAGCTTGTTGGCCCGCGCCAGAACCTCGAAGGCCGACTCGGTGCCCAGCCGCGCCGCACTTTGTGCCAGTTTGATCATCATGCTCCCCTGTTTCCTGCCTTGCGTTTGCGCCACCAATGCCCCCTTCTGGATCAAAGGAAAAGGGGGAGATTGACCATGGCCACCATCGGCTTTCTGGGCACCGGGGAGATTGCCGCCTGCATGGTGCGCGCGCTGGCCGGCCAGGGCCATCGCCTCCGGGTCAGCGATCGCAACGCCGATGTTGCGGCGGAACTGGCCGCCCTGCCCGAAGTCTCGGTGCATCCCAATGACGAGGTCGTCGCCCAAAGCGAGGTGGTGATCCTGTGCCTGATGGCCAGGGTGGCGCGGCAGGTGCTGGCGGAGCTGCCGTGGCGCGCGGACCAGTCGGTGATCTCGGTCATGGTGGATGTGCCGCTGGCCGATCTGCACCGGCTGTGTGCGCCGGTCCCCGACATCGCCCTGACCATCCCGATGCCCTTCATCGAACAGGGCGGCTGTCCGTTGCCGGTGTATCCCGAAAGCGCGGCACTGCGTCAGATCTTCGGCCCGCGCAACCTGATCCTGCCGGTGGACAGCGAAACAGCGCTGAACGCCCATTTCGCCGCCAGCGCGCTCAGCGCCCCGCTGCTGGAACTCCTCGCCCTCGGGTCGGCCTGGCTGGCCGAGGAAACCGGCGATCCTGCCGGGGCCGAAGCCTATGTGGCCGCCCTGTTCAAGGGCTACATGTCGCCCGACGGATCGGGTCATCATTTCCTGGGCCTGCTGGAAAGCCTGGCCACCGAGGGCGGGTTGAACGCCACCCTGCGGGCGCGGATGGCGCAGGCCGGGGTGCCCGAAACCCTGATCGACGCCATGGACGGGCTGCGGCCCCGGCTGGGTCTGACCTCCCGCTAGGCGGGGCCTAGGGCAGCATCATGCCGCGCAGGGCGAAGAAGAACAGCCCGGCCAGGAAGGCCGCCACCGGCACGGTGATGATCCACGCCGACACGATCTTCAGCAGCGACGAGCGTTTGACCAGTTGCCGCTTCAGCGCCTGACGCAACTCCTTGCGCTGCGCCTTGGTGATGACGGCCTCGGCACCCATCTGCTTCAACCGGTCCAGCATGTCGGATTTGGCTTCCGGCGGCAAATTCTCGAAGTCGCGCAGAACCCGCTCGACCTCTTCGAAATTCTGGTCGCCGCGGTGCTGGGCCAAGACGTTTTCGACCACGCTGTGCATCCGCTTTTCCAGGAATTCGCGCAGGAACCCGACGCCGAACACCGCCCCCAGGGCCACATGGGTCGACGAGATCGGCATCCCCAGCTGGCTGGCGATGATGACGGTGATGGCGGCTGACAGGGCGATGCAGAAGGCGCGCGAGCGGTCCAACTCGGTGATTTCGGACCCCACCGTGCGGATCAGCTTGGGGCCGAACAGGGCCAGCCCGACCGAGATCCCCAGCGCGCCGATGCCCATGACCCACAGCGGAATGGAGACGCTGCCGCCGCCCTCGACATCGCCCTCGGTCAGAACATCCACGATCCCGGCCAGCGGACCCACCGCGTTGGCCACGTCATTGGCGCCATGGGCAAAGCTCAGCAGCGCCGCGGCGAAGATCAGCGGCAGCGTGAACAGCCGGTTCACGCCAGCACGGTCGCTGGTCAGATGTGGCGCCGCGCGCCGGATGATCGGCGTCACGATCACCCACGTCAGCAGTGCCGCCACCAGCCCCAGCATGACCGCCACCGGGAAAGAAATCGACACGATCCTGGAGATGCCCTTCAGGCACAGGTAGGTGGTGAAGGCCCAGGCCATGATGGCGATCATCACCGGCACCACGGATTTCGCCGCCTCCAGGGGATCCTTCTTGTAGAACACCAGTCGCTTGAGGGAGTAGAGCGTCAGCGCCGCGACGATGCCGCCGGTTACCGGCGAGATCACCCAGCTCAGCGCGATCTTGCCCATGGAATCCCAGTTGACGATGTCCCAGCCCGCCGCGGCAATCCCCGCGCCCATGACGCCGCCGACGATGGAATGCGTGGTCGAGACCGGGGCACCCAGCCAGGTGGCGAGGTTCAGCCAGATCGCCGCGCCCAGAAGCGCCCCCATCATCACCCAGACAAACGTGATGGAATCTGGGATGTCTTCGGGGTCGATGATGCCCTTCTTGACCGTCTTGACCACGTCGCCGCCGGCGATGATGGCGCCTGCGGCCTCGAACACCGCCGCAATGACGATGGCGCCGGTCAGGGTCAGGGCGAAGGAGCCGACCGCCGGACCGACGTTGTTGGCCACGTCGTTGGCGCCGATGTTCAGCGCCATATAGGCCCCGATCACCGCCGCGGCGACCAGCAGGTAGGATTGCTCCACATGGGCGAACTTGGTGCCGGCATAGATCATCACGGCCACGATGAAGAGGATCGCCGTGCCCAGTCGCCCCACTTCGGACCGGCTCAGATCCGCCGCGCTTTCTATCTTTAGATAGTCTCTGACCTTCACTGCCCACACCCCCGTCAGCGCCATCGCTCCGGCAGACCCTGGCAGGGCATCTGGACCGGAATCGACTCAATGCGGCGCGACCTTACGCAGACCGCTCACAAAATGGATTTGAGATGTGTCATGGCGGGCCGCGCGCGATGCCGGTTGTATCAATTATACGACACATTTGTGTCGCATTCCGGAAGTTAAGAGAGTCTTCAGAACAAGTCCCGCGGGTGCGGCTACATCTCCAGCCGCCAGAACCGGAACCGCGACTGACCGGTCACCTCGCGCACCAGTCCCAGATCCTCGAACCGCAGCATGTTGCGCTGCACCGCGGCGCGCGACGCGCCGGTTTCGCTTTCCAGCATTGGCGCCGAGACCAGCGGCCAGGCCATCAGCGCGTTGACCAGCTGTTTCGGGGTGCGGCCCGACATGCCGGCGGTGCGTTCGACAGCCAGCGCCTGCCAGCGGCTCAGCCGGTCGGCCTCCATCAACCCGCGCAGGGCGGCCTGTTCGATGCCGCGCAACCAGGCCGCCAGACGGTCGCGGGCATCGCCAACCCCGGTCAGGGCGCTGCCGCTGCCCATGGCCAGCGGCACGAATCCCAGCCCCCCCGCGCGCAGCACCTGCCCGCCCAGCCGCGCCGCCATCACCGCGCCTTCCAGTTGCGCATTTTCCCCTGACAGCCCGCGCCGCCGCCAGCCGTGCCAGGCCAGGGCCGCACGGGTCAGGGGATGCAGACCCTTGCCGCTGTCGACCTCGGTGCGCCAATCCTGCGCCAGTGCGTCGAATTCAGACCCCATGGGCCGCACGCTCAGATCGATGTCCAGACTGTCATCGCGCCGGGCGCGGCCCAGAAACCCGGGCAGATCCTCAAGATCGGCCTGCAGGTCGCCACCGCGATCCAGCCGCCGCACGGCCCAGGCGGCGCGGGCCAGAACCGAGGCATCCTCGCCCACCGCGGCCAGCCGCAGCACCAGATAAAGCGCCAGCCGGTCCACCGTCACCCGGTCTCCCAGATGCCAGCACAGTTCGGCCACTTCCGAACAGATCAGCCGTTGCCGCAACCCGCCGGGGCCGATCCGCACCCGTTCGTCCAGCGCGCCCAGGGCCAGGGCCGCCCGCGCCAGGGGGTCCGACAGATCCGCCTGCGCCTGCGCCCAGGATCCGGCGCGCAGGTCGGGGCCGGTCTGTCGCGGCGCGGCCCAGGGCATGTCGGCGGGATCTTCGTCCAGTGGCGCCGGCATGAACCACAGGTCTTCCTCCTCCGGTCCGCCCTCGTCATAGGGGCTGGTGGGGGTCAGATCGTCCGGGATCGGCGCGTCAGGATCGGGGGGCAAGGCCATGCCCTCACCTTACGACGCGGGCAGCGGAGTTCAACGCTTGCCGCGCATCGTCCCGCCAATGCGCCGGAACCAGCCCAGCGGCCACAGCAGCGCCAGCGCGCCGCCCAGCCCCAGAAGCGTCGGCGGCAGCGGCACCGGGGCGGTGATGCCCAGCCGTTGCTGCGCCACCGCCGTGCCCAGGACGGTCTGCACCACCGCGGTTCCCCCCGACAGCCCGTTGTAGCGGTTCAGCGCGAAACCGGTCACGCCCTGCGTCACCGGCAGGTTGGGCAGACCGGTCGCCGTGCCGAAATCATCATAGCGCACGCCGGTATAAGAGATCGTGGCACCGATGCCCGCCAGCAGGGCGTTATAGCCGGTCAGCACCGTCGCATTGGAAGCCTCGGCCACCACGATCACATTGCCGGTGTCGAACAGGAAATCCCGGATCGCCTCCTGCTCGGGCAACGCATAGACCAGCGCCCCGTTGTAAAAGGCGGTCAGGATCAGCAGATCGACGCCCGACAGCCGGGCCGAGGTCACCGGTCCCGCCACCACCGTCGCGGTCTGGCCCGGCTGGGCGTTGATGTGGTCCTGCAAGCGGCCCAGTTGCGCCCGCTCGCGGGCGATCACCACCGTGTTGCCGCGCCCGAGCAGATTGTCGAACATCGGCTGGTTGGCCTCGACCCCGGCATTCACATCGCCCATGACGGTCAGGGTTCCGGCCCGGGCGGACTGACCGCCCACTGTCAGGGCCAGCAGCCCCGCCGCCAGGGATGAAAGGATCCGGCCCCCGGCCGGGCGAAGAAACTGTGGCACGATTTACGCTCCCATCTGCGGTTCGGTCGGGAACCTCGATAGGACAGGCGGTCTTGCAACAGGGTTAATCCTCGGCCCCAAAGCCTGCAAAAAAAACCGCGGGGGGTCGCCCCCCGCGGTCGGAAAGGTCCGTCGATCAGACCAGCACGCTCACCGAGTCGCCGCCATTGTAGAGCGTCAGGGCATAGCCGCTGCCCGCCGCGCTGACGTCGATCCAGTCTTCGATGTCCAGCGCCAGAAGCTCGGCGTCGGAGGTCGCGAAAACCTTGGTCGGGCCATAGAAGTTGAACTGCAACCGGTCGGCCTGGCTGAAGTCCAGATCGGTGATCACATGGGAATCGCCGTCCTGCATCCGCCGGGCGTCGAAGATGAAGGTATCGGCGCCCGCGTTGCCGGTCGCGGTGTCCTGTCCGAACCGCAGGCGCACGGTGTCATCGCCTGCCCCGCCCTGCAGGGTGTCGTCCTGCCGCCAACCCGCCAGGTTCAGCGGCGCGGTATTGGCAATGGTCAGCCGCGCCACCAGCGGATCATGGTCCGAAGCCCGTGACGCGGTTTCGGCGAACTCCGAATTCACATGCACCGCATCGAACTCGGCCCCGCCATGCAGCCCGCCACTGACCAGAATGTGGTCCAGCGACTGGCTGTTGCCCTGGAAGCCATAGCTGTAGCGTTCGACCTCGGGCAGGGTTTCGGTCAGGTTGTACAGCACCTGTTCGGGCACAGTGATCGGATCCTTGGTGGGATCGCCCGCATCCAGCGTCTGGCTGCCTTCGATGATCCTCAGCGGCGACACGAACTCGAACTCGTTCATGTCGCCCAGAACCACCACATGGGCCCCCGGATCGCCCGCCAGCACGGTATCGACGAAGTCATTGACCTCTTGCGCCTGCGCCCGGCGTTCATCCAGCGAGCCGTTGACGGTGATGTCCTCCTGCCGCGCCCCGAAGTCCTGCGAGGTGCCCATGATCGGGGCCGAGCCGCCCTTGGACGACAGGTGGTTGTTCACCACGGTCACGGTTTCGCCGTTGAAGGTGAAATCCGCCGCCAGCGGCAGGCGCGCGCCGTCAAAGGTCTGCCCCGGCGCCTGACTGCCCACGGCCTGCACCGAACCCGCCACCAGATCAACCCGCGCGTCGTTGTACAGGAACGCGGTGCGGATGTTGCCACCGGGGAAGCCCCCAGACTGATCCTCGCCGATAAACGTGTTGTCGATGAAGCTGTAGGTCGGCCCGCCCGCCGCGGTGATCGCATCCACCAGCATCTGCAAGGTCACATCAGCCGAGGTCACCCCGGTGCCGGTGCCACCCAGCGTGCCGTTGTTGTCCTGCACCTCTTGCAGGCCGATGATGTCGGGTGCGGCCATGTTGGCGACGATCTGCGCCGCGATGGCGTCGAAGCGCCCGTCGGCCACATCGGCGTCGCTATCGGTGTCCTCGGGATCGAGGTTCAGCACGTTGTAGCTGGCCACCGTCAACTGGGTTTCCGATCCAGTCAGCGTCGTGGTCTCGGCGGTCAGCCCCGAGGCGGTGATCTGCGGGGTGAAATCGGCGGTCGGGTAGATCTCGAAATTGCCGAAACCATAGCCCATGACCCCGGTCACATCGCCCAGCAGCGCGCCGGTGTCGACCTGCGGGAAGGCGAAATTGAGGATGCCGCTGTCGGCGTTGATCTGGATCTTCTCGGGGTTGAAGTCATCGGCGGCGATGTTCAGCGTGTCGCGGGCGCTCAGCCCGGTGGCGCCAGCCCCCTGATCGACCACGGCGAAGATCTCTCCGAAGCGGTTGGTGCCGCTGACCGCCAGCAGATCCTGCGCGGTGACCAGCATCCCTTCAAGGCTTTCGAAGAAGTCGATGCCGTCCAGATCGGGATCGAAGCTGGTGAAGGCATCGTCGTCGATGCTGCCGGTGACCGGCACCCGTCCGCCTTGCCCGATCACCGTGGCCGCGGGCAGCCCGTTGCCGCTGCTTTGCAGGGTGATCGACGGGCTGGACAGTTGCGTCGTGGACAGGTTGCCCGAACTGCTGCCGCCCGGCGTGAATTCCGACACCGTGCCCGAGACGTTCAACTCATCGCCGACCGAGACCCCCGGCGCGCTGCCGGTAAAGACGAACAGCGCGTCCGAGGTGGCCACATCGCCATCGCCCGCCGCGTCCTGCAGGTAGAAGCCGTTGGTGTCCACCGTCGTCACGATGCCCGAGGTCATCACCGCAGTTCCCAGGATGGGAGACGTATGGGCCTTGCCCTGGATGTCATAGATCGCGGTCAGGGTCGGGCCGGTGCCGCCGCCGCCGGTAAAGCTGGGGTTGACCGCGCCGAAGCTGTTGACGGCCGAGGTCGGATCGCTGTCAAAGTCGGACCCGGACAGAACCGTGCCATCCAGCGCGATCACATTGCCGCCATCAGGGTCGTTCAGCGCGTACCAGTCATCGGTGGTGCCATCGCGGAAGATCAGCTTGGGCTCATCGCCGGTATAGGTAAAATCCGCCCCGCCCAGGGCCGCGCCCTGCACGAAGGCCTCGTCGGCGGCACTGTCGGGCATACCGATGGCGTCCAGCACATTGCCGAAGATCGACGCATTGGCCCCGGTATAGCTGTCCCCGGCATTGGCCGTGGCGGTGGCGTCGGTCAGCACCAGCGTGAAGCTGGGGTTTTCCAGATCGGGAATGCTGACGGTCAGCAGCCCGTTGCCGTCGAAGGTGCCGGAAATGGCGGCCTTGCGGTCGACCGATTGCGGCAGGCCGAAATCGGCTTCGATCGAATACAGGAACCCCGAGAAACTGGTGCCCGCCACCCCCTTGATTTCGACCGACACGGTGGCCGGGTCGCTGCCGAAAGGATTGGGCTCGATCTCGTTGATGATGGCGATACCGCCGGTGCCCTGCGTCGGGTTGGGCGCGCCGAAGGTGGTGCCGACCAGCGGGCTGACGTCGAACAGGCTGGGATCGACCGAGTTGCCGTCAATGTCGATAACTTCGCCGAAATCCGGGTCGTTGACCGCGAACCACGCGCGCGACACGCCATCGCGGAAGATCAGCTTCGGCTCATCGCCGGTATAGGCGAAATCCGCCCCGCCCAGGGCTGCGCCCTGCACGAAGGCTTCGTCGGCGGTGCTGTCGGGCATGCCGATGGCGTCCAGCACATTGCCAAAGATCGACGCATTGGCACCGGTATAGGTGTCCCCGACATTGGCCGTTGCGGTGGCGTCGCTCAGCACCAGCGTGAAGCTGGGGTTTTCCAGATCGGGGATGCTGACGCTCAACAGGCCGTTCACATCGAAGGTGCCGGAAATGGCGGCCTTGCGGTCGACCGATTGCGGCAGGCCGAAATCGGCTTCGATCGAATACAGGAAGCCGGAAAAACTGCTGCCCGGTGTGCCCAGGATCTCGACCATCACATTGGCCGGATCGGAGCCAAAGGGGTTGGGCTCAATTTCGTTGATCAGAACGGTGGACATCGTGAATCTCCTCAAGGGCAATGAAGCTGCCGGTGACATTCAATTAGTGCTGTGCCGCCATTATGAACGCAATTTTAATCTTCTGTGAAGAACATGCGTGATATTTTCCACGCAGGAAACCCGTACGGCAAAACCGCGATCAGCGGCGATAGGTGCCCACGGGCAATCCCTTGACCGGAACATCCACCGCGAACAGCCCGCCGGCCTCGGGGGTCTTGTCCAGATCGTCCGGGTTCATCCCGGATCGGGCGGTGGTGATGAACAGCCGCTGCATCTTCATGCCCCCAAGGGCGCAGCAGGTCACATTCGGCACCGGCAGCCGCACGGTCAGGTCACGGCGTCCGTCGGGCAGCCAGCGTTGCACCACACCGCCGCCGAAACAGGCGGTCCACAGGGCCCCTTCCGCATCCACGCAGGCGCCATCGGGCGCGCCCTCATCCGGCTCCAGCGTCGCGAAGATCCGGGCATCGCGTGGCATTCCGGTCACCGTGTCATAGTCATAGGCCAGAATGTCGGGGCCGCGGCTGTCGGCGAAATACATCCGCGTGCCATCGGGCGAAAAGGCGGTGGCACTGGCGCAGCCGACCTCGGTCAGGATCGGGCGCACCCGGCCCCGGCTGATCGACCAGACCGGGGTGACGGGCTCCAGTCCCGCTGTATGGATGCCGCCGATGATGAAACGGCCCTGCCGATCCAGCGCGCCATTGTTCATCCGTGTGTCGGGATTGCCGGACATGTAAGTTTCGATCACCCGGCGCACGCCGGTGCGCGGATCCAGCCAGCACAGCGCATCGGCAAAACCGGCCAGCATGTTGCCATCGGGGGTGAAGGCGAAATCGCACAAGGGGGCGTCCAGCGCCACCTGCCGCACCGACTCGCCGGTTTCGGTGGCCGACCACAGGATGTTGCCGTCGATATCGGTCCAATACACGCGGCGGGTCTGGCGATGCCATTGCACGCCCTCGCCCAGACCGGCCTTGCAGTCCACCAGAAGGCGCGCTTGCAGCGGCGCGCTCACGCCGGCCGTCCCCCGGAATGCGGTGATCCCAGGGCAGACGCCCGCGAAGTCATGATCTGCTGTCTGGCCAATCCGTTGTTCCGCGCTGTTTCCTGTGAATCAAGAATAGCCTCCTGACCCCGCGGGAACAAATACCCAGCACCAAGGCGCTGTCAACCTAGCCCCGATCCCGCCCCCTGGCCGAGAATCTTGGCAGAAGCGCCGAGAAATCAAGGCCTTGACCGCTTTCATGTGTGACAAATGCATCATAAAGCTCGGTCGCGCGCTGTCCCATGGGGGTGTCGGCGTCCACGGCCTCGGCGGCCTGTTGGCTGAGTCTGAGATCCTTCAGCATCAATTCGGCGGCGAATCCGGGCTTGTAGTCGTTGTCCGCAGGCGACTGCGGTCCCACCCCCGGCGCCGGGCAATAGGCGTTCATCGACCAGCTGTAGCCCGACGAAGTCGACACCACGTCGAACATCTTGCCCCGGTCCAGACCCAGCTTGTCGGCCAGCGCGAAGGCTTCGCAGGTCACCGCCATGGTGGCGCCCAGGATCATGTTGTTACAGATCTTGGCCGCCTGCCCGGCGCCCGAGGCGCCGCAATGCACGGCCTTCTGGCCCATGATGTCGAACAGCGGCTCGGCGATGGCGAAGGCGGCGTCGCTGCCGCCGACCATGAAGGTCAGGGTGCCGCCCGCAGCACCGCCGATGCCACCCGACACCGGCGCATCCAGCGCCAGCACGCCGCGCGCCTCGGCCTGGTCCGCCACCGCGCGGGCGCTGTCCACGTCCACGGTCGAGCAATCCAGCAGCACCGAGCCCGCCGCCATGCCCGGCAGAACCTCCTCAGCCACCGCGCGCAGGATGGCGCCGTTGGGCAGCATGGTGATGACCACCTCTTGCCCCTCGGCCGCGGCAGCCGCGGTTTCGGCCCGCGCCACGCCGTCCGGCATCTTGGCCACAAGGTCAAAGCCGGTCACCGCGTGGCCCGCCTTCATCAGATTGGCCGCCATCGGCGCACCCATGTTTCCAAGGCCAATGAACCCGATTTTCATGCCATGTCTTCCTTTTCGAATGTCAGGGCATCCTTGCCCAGCGGCATCAGCATCCGCACCACCTCCAACCCGCCCACGGCGTCGATCCCGTCATGACGCCAGCGCGGGGTGCGATCCTTGTCGATGATCGCCGCGCGGATGCCTTCGATGAAATCGCCGTGCTCCATCGCGCGATGAGTAAAGCGGTATTCCAGATCCAGCGCCCGGCGGATATCGCCCACACCGCGCAGACGATGCACCATTTCCACCGCACAGGCCACCGCCAGCGGCGAGTTGCGCGCGACCGCCCGCAGGGCCGTTGCCGCCCAGTCGCCGCCGTCGGCCACCAGCGACCGCTTGATGTCGCCGATTGTCTCGCCGCCGAAATGGGCGTTGATCTGATCCATCTGCGCGGCCAGCGCGCCTTCAGGGGCCTGCGCCACGAAACCGTCCAGCACGGTGACGTCGCCCTCTGCCAACAGGGCCGCCGTCAGATCGGGCCAGCGGTCCTGCGGCACGAAGACATCGGCAAAACCGGCAAGGATCGCATCCGCCGGTCCCATCCGCGAGGCCGTGGTGCCCAGGTATTCGCCCAACCGCCCCGGCGCATTGGCCAGGATCATCGAGCCGCCCACATCCGGCACCAGCCCGATGCCGACCTCGGGCATGGCGACCTGGCTGGTTTCGCCCACCACCCGGTGCGAGGCATGGCAGCCGACCCCGACCCCGCCGCCCATGGTAAAGCCCTGCATCAGGCTGACCACCGGCTTGGGGTATTCGTACATCTTGGCGTTCATGCGGTATTCGTCGCGCCAGAACCTGCGGCCAAAGGCGAAATCCCCGGCCCGCCCGGTGTCGTACATTTCCTGAATGTCGCCCCCGGCACAGAAGGCGCGCTCGCCCACCGCGTCGATCAGCACCAGCGCGACGGCATCATCCGCGCACCAGGCGTCCAGAGCGTCCTCGACCGCCAGACACATTTTGTAGGTCAGCGCGTTCAGCGCCTTGGGCCGGTTGAAGGTCATGCGCCCGACCTTGCCCTCGACCCGGATCTCGATGTCGGCCATCAGCCGCGTGCCTCCAGCAGTTGCCGCGCGACGATCACGCGCATGATCTCGTTGGTGCCTTCCAGGATCTGGTGCACCCGCAAATCGCGGACCAGCTTTTCAATCCCATAGTCGGCCAGGTAGCCATAGCCGCCGTGCAACTGCAGGCACTGGTCGGCCACCCGGCTTCCGGTCTCGGTCACCAGCCGCTTGGCCATGGCACAGAACTTGCTGGCATCGGGCGCGCCGGTGTCCAGCTTCCACGCCGCCTGCCGCAGGAAGGTGCGCGCCGCCTGCAACTCGATCTCCATGTCGGCCAGCCGGAACTGCAACGCCTGGAACTGGTCGATGGATTTACCAAAGGCCTTGCGCTCGCCCATATAGGCCAGCGTTGCGTCCAGCGCCGCCTGCGCACCGCCGATGCTGCAGGCCGAGATGTTCAGCCGCCCGCCGTCCAGCCCCGCCATGGCATAGCGAAAGCCCTTGCCTTCCTCGCCCAGCAGGTTGTGTGCGGGCACCGCCACGTCATCCATCTGCACCTGCCGCGTCGGCTGGCTGCGCCATCCCATCTTGTCTTCCAGCCCGCCAAAGCTCAGCCCCTCGACACCGTCTTCGATCAGCACCGTCGAGATGCCCTTCGGTCCGGCCTCGCCGGTGCGGCACATGACGATATAAGCGTCCGAATAGCCGCCGCCCGAGATGAAGGCCTTGGTGCCGGTCACCCGGTAGCCCTGATCGGTCTTCTCCGCCCGCGTCTTCAGCGCCGCGGCATCCGACCCCGATCCCGGCTCGGTCAGGCAGTAACTCAGCACGGTTTCCATGGTCAGCGCCTTGGGCAGGACCCGCGCCTTCATCTCGTCGCTGCCGAACTTGTCGATCATCGCCGCGCACATGTTGTGAATCGACAGGAAGGCCGCCACCGACGGGCAGGCCATCGACAGCGCCTCGAACACCAGCGTCGCATCCAGCCGCGTCAGGCCTGACCCGCCCTGCTCCTCCGAGACATATAGCCCGCCAAAGCCAAGGGCGGCCAGTTCCGGCCACAGGTCCTTGGGGATGGTGCCGTCGGCTTCCCAGTCCCGCGCCAGCGGCGCGATACGCTCGGCGCCGAACTCCCGCGCCATGTCGAAAATAGCCTGCTGTTCCTCGCTCAGCGAAAAATCCATGACTGCCGTCTCCCTGTGCCGTGCGCGTTTATATACAACTGTTCAATTAATCACTGTCAAACGCCTTCTTGGCGGCGAATCCCCCCGAAAGCTTGCAAATACCCCCGTCCGCGACACTTCGCGCGCCCCGCCCACGGGGCTTGCACCGGCATTGGCAAAGACCACAACGCGCGATCCGCCCGCTACGTTTGTCCCGCCCAAAGGGAAAAACCAAGGGTTTTCAAACGGCTTTCTCGGGCACCCTGTCTTAACCAGATGCCCTATGTCCTTTTACGACATGATGATGTCGTTTATGAACCTACGTAATCAGGCACCAAATGCCTGACTGCAACGATCCAACAGAGGAAAATTGATGACCCGAACCAAGACAACCCTGCTTACCCTGCTTGCTGCAACCGGGCTGGCCAGCGCGGCCCATGCAGACTGCGGCGAAGTGACGATTACCGAAATGAACTGGGCCTCCTCGGCGGTGGTGACCCATGTGTCGAAGTTCCTGATGGAACAGGGCTATGGCTGCAAGGTCACCACGGTGCCCTCCTCGACCACACCGGCACTGATCTCGGTGGCCGAAACCGGCACCCCCGAGATCGTGACCGAACTGTGGATCAACGGCACGCCCGCCTATGACGACCTTTCGGCCGAGGGCAAGATCCTGACCATCGCCGACGTGCTGTCGGATGGCGGCATCGAAGGCTGGTGGGTGCCGCAGTACCTTGTGGACGAACACCCCGATCTGGCGACCATCGAAGGCATTCTGGCCAATCCCGACCTGGTTGGCGGCCGCTTCCACCAGTGCCCGGACGGCTGGGGCTGCAAGAACACCAACCTGGCGCATATCAACGCCTGGAACGTGGAAGACGCCGGCATCGAGATCTTCCAGCATGGCTCGGGCGAGACCATGGCGACCTCGATCGCGGCCGCCTTCGAAAGCAAGGAACCCTGGCTGGGCTACTACTGGGCGCCGACCTCGGTGCTGGGCAAATACCCGATGGTCAAGGTCGACTTCGGGGTCGAGCACAAGCCCGACGTGTTCAAATGCTATGCCGATCCCGAGTGCCTGACCGACGAAAAGACCACCTACCCGGTGGGTCCGGTGAAGACCGTGGTCACCACCGATTTCGCCGAGAAGCATCCCGAACTGCATGACCTGATGTCGAAAGTGTCGTTCACCAACGCGCAGATGGGCGAGATCCTGGCCTGGGCCGAGGAGAACCAGGCCTCCAGCGAAGAGGCCGCGGTCTACTTCCTGACCACCCAGTCCGATGTCTGGTCGGGCTGGATCAGCGACGACGCCCGCGCAAAGCTGGCCGCCCTGATCAAGTAAGGCCACCGGACACCAGGGGCGCCCTCAAAGGCGCCCCTCTTCCGTCCCGGCCCCTGCCCCGGCCCTTTCGACCGCAACAAAGGACAAATCACCAATGGCATTCTATGACGGGCTGATTGACAGCCTCGGTCTGCGCGACTGGTGCGACAAGGACGCCACCGACGGTCCCATGTCGATGACCCAGCTTCTGGCGCAGGCCTCGGGCGACACTGACGCCGACGCCGCGCCCACCCCGCTTCTGGAAACCCCGTTTCCCTCGCTCGACGTGCTGCACGAAGCCTGCCCGGCAATCTCCCAGACCCGCGACATGACCACCGGCGTGGAAAACGCCTTCCTGGCCATCAAGGATCCGCTCAAGGTGGTGCTTGACCCGCTGACCCAGCCCCTGTCCTGGGCGCTGGACGGCTCGCTCGCCTTTTTCGAGGCGGTGCCCTGGTTCATCATCATCCCGGCGCTGCTGATCCTGACCTATTACGCTTGCCGCAGCCTGTCGATCACCGCCTTCGTGGCCGCATCTTTCCTGTTTCTCGCCTTCATCGACCACTACGACTACGCGATCCAGACGCTGTCCATCATCTTCGTCTGCACCATCATCAGCGTGCTCCTAGGGGTCCCCATAGGCATCCTGATGGCCCGGCATGACACCTTCCAGAAGATCAACATCCCCGTGCTGGACATGCTGCAGACGTTGCCGACCTTCGTTTACCTGATCCCGCTGATTTTCCTGTTCTCGGTAACGGAATCCAAGCTCTATGGCATCGCCATCATCCTTTATGCCATCGTCCCGGTGATCCGCCTGACCGACCTGGGCATCCGTCTTGTGGATCAGGACGTGATCGAGGCCGCCGACGCCTACGGCATGACCGACCGGCAGAAGCTGTGGGGGGTACAGATCCCGCTGGCGCTGCCCAACATCATGGCCGGCGTCAACCAGACCATCATGATGAGCCTCGCCATGGTCGTCATCGCCTCGCTGGTCTCGGCACCGGGTCTGGGCGTTCTGGTCCTGCGCGGCATCCGCAACCTGGAACTGGGCGTCGGCCTTGTGTCGGGCTTCGGGATCGTGCTGCTGGCCGTGGTCCTGGACCGCACCACCAAGGCGGCGCTCAGCCGCATCAACGCATCCACCAAGGCGTGAGGTCCAGATGACCCAAGACCCCAAGGTTTCCATCAAGGGCCTGTACAAGATCTTCGGCCCCGACCCGCAATCGGTCCTGCCCCTTGTCCTGAACGGCATGGGCAAGACCGAACTGCTGGAAGACCACGGCCATGTGCTGGGCCTGCAGGACATCAACGTCGACATGCAGCCCGGCGAGATCACCGTCATCATGGGGCTGTCCGGCTCGGGGAAATCCACCCTGATCCGGCACCTCAACCGGCTGATCGACCCCACCGCCGGCGAGGTTCTCGTCGATGGCGAGGATGTGCTGCAATACGATGAAACCCGCCTGCGCCGGTTCCGTCAGGAACAGATGTCGATGGTGTTCCAGAAGTTCGCCCTGCTGCCGCACCGCACGGTGCTGCAGAATTCGGCCATGGCCCGCATCACGCGGGGCGAGAATGAAGCCCCCGCCCAGGTCGAGGGCCAGAAGTGGCTCGAACGGGTCGGGCTGACGGGCTACGAAGGCCACTACCCGCACCAATTGTCGGGTGGCATGCAGCAGCGGGTGGGCATCGCCCGCGCACTGGCCTCCGACAGTCCGGTAATGCTGATGGACGAGGCGTTCTCGGCGCTCGATCCGCTGATCCGCACCGACATGCAGGATCTGCTGATCGAACTTCAGAAAGAGCTGCACAAGACCATCGTCTTCATCACCCACGATCTGGACGAGGCCCTGAAGCTGGCCGATCATCTGGTGATCCTGAAGGACGGCTATATCGTCCAGCAGGGGGAGCCGCAGAAGATCCTGCTCAACCCCAACGATCCCTACATCGAAGACTTCGTGTCCGACATCAACCGCGCCCGCGTGCTGCGCGTGCGTTCGGTCATGCATCCCATGGCCGAGGCAGGTGACCTTACCTTCGCCGGAGAGGTCGAACCCGATGACAACCTCGAAAAGCTGATCTCCATGTCCGAGGGCGACACCACCAAGTGCTACAAGGTCAGCAAGGATGGCCAGGACCTGGGCTTCCTCGACATGAAGGAACTGGTCCGCGCGCTGGTGCCGGCTCAACCGGGCAGCACCGGCGCCGTCCGCTAGGTCCCAACCATACCCCAGCAGCGCCGTGCAAGCGGCGCTGCCCCCCTGCCCCGGTCTCTGGCCGGGGCTTTTTCGTGTCTACAGGCAGTGGCGCACGTCCGTCCCCGTAAACGGGTGCCTTACCCGGCGCTGCCATCCCGGAATCGGGTACCTTTCAAACAAGCCCGCTGCCAGTCTTGTTCCCGCAAACGGGCACCCTAGGTTCCTGCAAGCGGGTGCCTTCACGCCCGCGACAGGGCAGGTTCCCTCGCCTGCCCTGTTTTCTGTTCCCGGATTTCGCATATATCGGGTGGTTGTACCCGCGATGACCACTATTTCTGGGGTTTTCGCGGCGAAACCCGGTCAAAAGCGTCCTTTCTGTCAGACCATGTGCGCCCTTCCCTGCGATCTGCGGGATATCGGCGCGCATTTCCCCCTGCCCTTCCCGAAAACGGATACCTTTGACGGTTTCGCATCGGCCCGAGGTGAAGAACCCGCGACAAACATCTGCAATTGCCCGATTTTTGGACCGGCCTTGTCAGGGACCCGTTTGCAGGACGCCCCCACGCCCAACAGGCACCCGTTTGCGGGACCAACCTCATCTCGGCCATGGGACCGGTATTCGGCCAGATCAGGGTTTTCAGAACTAACGCCAAATCCGCGCCCTTTCAGGGGGTCTGAAACTGTATGTGCTATATTTTGTGATTATGCTCACAACAAGAACGGGGGCCGTCTGGCCCCCGCATCCCCTCCCCTTTCAGGTTTCGCCGCGAAACCCTGGCCCTAGCGGGGCTCCAGCAGGCGCTTGACCTCGAACATCACGGCGTCGACCATATCCATGTTCACCGTCGTGCCTTCCAGTCGGATGTAATAGCCCTTGCTGTCGCTTTCCCGCCGGATCGTGATGCCATTGTCCAGACGGTAGATCCCCGGCCCATCGGCTTTCGGGCTGGCGGCCTTGCGCGGACGCCCGCCCTTCTTGCCGGGCTGGGTGTCGGCCTCGGCCTTCTCCACCAGCGGCTCCATCAGCGCCCATTCGGCCTCGGCCTCGGTGCCCTGCCCGCTCGACAGCGCCTCGCGAATCTCGCCCGCCAACCCGCCGCGCAGGGCATTGGCCAGCCGCAGCCCAGCACGCTCGGACAGTTGCTCGGGAAAGACCAGCATGTCGCCCAACTCCTCATGGACCAGTGCGAAGGATCGGATCTTCGATCGCTTGGCCTTGCTGGCCGCGTGGAACAACCCGTTCACCGCCGCCTCGACCGTGTCATAGGCCCCCTGCTGCACCGCCAGAACCGCCACCCGGCCGCGTTCATAAGGCGTCAGGCTGGCCCGGATCTCGTTCTCCTCGACCATCGCCAGATAGGCCCCGGCCACGCTTTGCGGCTGGCGCAGGATGGCACGGATGGTCTGGTATCCCGCCGCCCCGGTCTCGGACTCCAGCGCCCGGATCGCAGCCAGACGGCGATAGCCGGACAACAGACCATAGGCCGGCCCGTCACCCGGATCGGCGATCTCGAACACCTCGATGGGCAGCCGCAGCCCGCTCAGCGCGATCGAGGCTTTCAGCTCGCCCATGGCCTCCGCATCCATCACCATACGGTCGCGGGTCAGCTCGTCGGCGACGATGTCATCGGTGGCGATCTCCACCAACATCAGCCCCTCGGCCTCGGCCTCACGCAACCGTTCGGCGTCGCGTTTGTCCTTGGCGGCCTCGGCCCGCATCTCGGCGGTCATGGTCGGCGTCGGCGTCAGGGCGGCGGCCTCGGCGGCGACCTGGGCGATGGGCGGCATCATGCCCGACGGCCCCGCCGCCGACAGACCCGAGGGTTTCGCGGCGAAACCCTCTTCGATGGCGTGCAACTCCTCGGCCGAGGGCGCGGTCAGTTTTCTGCGCTTGGCCATGGGTTACTCCGCCGCTTCCGACTGCGCCATCTGCGCGTCACGCCACCACGATCCGATCAGGATCTCTTTCAGTTCGGCATAGGTCCGGTCAAACGCCTCGCGGCCCCGCACATAGGTCTCGCGGTTGAACTCGCGGTAATCGGCCTCGTAGATGCCGTTCACCTGTTCACCGGCCTGACCGACCAGCGCGGTGAATTCCTGCCGGTGGGCGTTCATGAAATCGCCGAAATAGGCCTGGATCACATTCGCCAGATCGGTCTGCTGGTTGGCGTCGAACCGGGTGATCAGCGTGCGCACCACGTCCCATTCGAACTTGACCTCATCCAGCCCGGCAGCCCGTCGCACGTTGTTTTCGCCGTCCTCGATCGAGGCGAAGGTGGAATAAAGCATGTCGAAGAAACGCCCGGTGCTGTCGAACTCAAGGAAGGACGCCCCCAGCGGCACCAGCAGGATATCGGCCGCCGCCAGCGCGTTGATGGTCAAATAGCCAAGGGCGGGCGGCGTATCCAGAAGGATGACATCGTATTGGTTCAGCAGATCCTCGTCTTCCAGGAAATTCGTCAGCGCGTCCCACAGCGCCCAGCGACGCAGGGCCATGCGCCAGACCGGGATCTGGAACTCGGCCCAGTAAAGGTTCAGCTGCGCGCCGATCAGGTCGATGTTGGGCCAATGGGTCGGCTGCACGATGTCGGCGGCATGGGTGTCCAGAGCCGCTGTCAGGGTCTCGTCCAGGGGCAGGGGGTCCTGACCCGAGGCGGTGCGCACGAGGTTCTCCTCCTGCACCTGGCGGGCATAGTCCTTGGCGATCAGCGGAAAGACGGTTTTCCATTCATCCTCGACCTGGCCGCCCATGATCGAGGTCATCGAGCCCTGGCTGTCCAGATCGACCACCAGCACCCGGTAGCCATCCAGGGCTGCCGACATCGCCAGATGCGCCGCCGTTGAGGTTTTGCCGACGCCGCCCTTGAAGTTGGCCACCGCGACGATCTTGGCGGGC
The DNA here is from genome assembly GCF_049800695.1 of Fluviibacterium sp. S390. Classification (NCBI taxonomy): domain Bacteria; kingdom Pseudomonadati; phylum Pseudomonadota; class Alphaproteobacteria; order Rhodobacterales; family Paracoccaceae; genus Meridianimarinicoccus; species Fluviibacterium sp. S390. Next base: position 110,000 of record NZ_JBNAFN010000004.1, read on the forward strand.
AGGCCTTCGGGGCGGTAGGGCTTGTATTCCTTGGTTGAAATGCCGCCCTCGGCGAAATGGCCACGCAGGGTCATGACCTCTTCCAGGGTGAACCACTTGGAGCCGCCGGCGCCTTCGCCCTGGGGCAGGTCGGGGTTCTGCTTCAGCACCCGCCGCAAATGCGCCGGGGCCACCGGGATCAAGTAGCGGCAGATCTCCCAGGTGGAGAACTTGCGCAGGCGTTTGCGGCCGTCGGGAGCATAGCCGCGCTTGGCCAGATCCTCGCGCCCGCGGGCGGCGAAAGCGGCGGCCTTGGCGAATCGGGCGGTGTCGCTGGGGTGCGGAAGACGGGCGGCCGCTGCCTGGGGATCGAGGTTGAAATAGGGTGGGGGCGGGAGTTCTGATTTTTTCGACATGGGTGCGCCTGTATGAAGATGTGCTCGGATTATTGTGATTTTCGGTGACTATCGCACATCGCATGGGCTGTGTGAATTCCCGATGAAGGGCCGCACATTGGGAATTCTGGTGCAGGTTTCGCCGCGAAACCCCTATTTTCAAAGAAAAATCAACGCAAGCCACCCTCCTTATAGCTTGTAGGAATCTTTCAGGTCTTTAGGGTATTTGGGACAAGAAAAAGACGTAATAACAATACATTACATGGCTTTGGGTTGCCATATACGGGATGAAGGGTGCCGCGATACGGGGGCAGGGGGGCCTGTCTTCGGGACAACGGGGATATGTTTGCGGGCCAATGGGGGTCTGCACACAGGATTGGCGGATTTGGCCCGGATTAGAAGGTCAGCAGGCGGGCAGGAGGTCGCGTTGTGGGCTGTGGCAGCGGGGCCGGGGGGCTGAAGGTGCCTGTTTGCAGGACGATCTGAAACCTCTCCCGTAGAAGGGTACCTTTGAAATTCTTGAGTTCGGGCACCTTCTGTGCCACGGTTTCGACCAAGCGGCACAGACCGCAGATGAGGCATATTCCAGGCAGGATCACGACCATGTCCCACGAGACCATGGCGGGAGAGATCCCACGCGACAAGCTGACCGGACCGCTGCGGCGGGACTCGGTCAAGAAAAACGTGGCCGCGATCCACGTGTCGGGCAAGCTGACGCTGTTGCAGCGCAAGCTGTCCAATGTGCTGCTGCTGAACGCCTATGACGCCCTGGCGAGCCAACCCACCCACAAGATCGACGCGCGGACCCTGTGCCTGATGATCGGGTACAATTCCAACGACATGGACACGCTGAAAACCTCGCTGCGGGGGCTGGCTGAAACGGTGGCGGAATGGGACATGCTGGGCGAGGATGGCGAGCATGAGTGGGGGGTTTCGGCGCTGCTGAGCTATGCCAAGCTGAAAGGCGGGGTCTGCGAATACGCCTATTCCCCGGCGCTGGCGGCCAAGCTGCATGATCCCAAGGTCTTTGCCCTGATCAACCTGAACATCCAGCGGCGGTTCACCAGCGGCCATGCGCTGGCCCTGTACGAGAATTGCTATCGCTTCGTGCGCACCGGCAGCACCGGTTGGTGGGATCTGGACCTGTTCCGGCGGCTGATGGGCGTGGAAGGGTCGAATTACTATGAGGTGTTCAAGCATCTGAACGCCAAGATCATCAAGCCGGCGGTGGCAGAGGTGAACCGGACCTCGAACATCCTGCTGGAACCGGAGACGCGAAAGATGGGGCGGGCGGTCTCGGCCATCCGGTTCCGGATCAAGGACAACCCGCAGCTGGCGATGCTGGACATGGACGATGGCGCCGGGCTGCGCCAGAGCGGGGTTTACGACCGGTTGAGCGCACTGGGGGTCAGCGACCGTCTGGCGCGGCAATGGATCGGCGAGCATGGCGAGGCCTATGTGGCCGAGAAGCTGGACTATGTGGGGCGGCAGTCCGGGGTGAAAAGCCCTGTGCGATATTTGTCGGCGGCGATCCGGCAAGGGTTCGGGGCAACCGAAGAGGCAGAGACCGCGCCGGTACCGGTGGCGCCCGAGGTGATGCAGGCCGCCGCCCAGCGGCAGATCGAGACCGAGATCCGCGCCGCCGCGCAGGAGGCGCGGGAGGCGGCGGTGGCGGGAGAGCGCAAGGCAAGGGCCGTGCGGATGGCCCGCGTGCGCGAGGTGGCCGAGGCGCGGCGACCGACCCAGCGGGACGCGGACAAGCGGTTGTTCCTGTCGGCGGTGAAGGACCCGCTGGAGCGTGAGGATTTCACCCGGCTCGGCTGGGCCTCGGCGCTGAACGCCCGCGCGATCTGTGCCTTCTGGGAAGAGTTGGAGCCGGACATCTTCGCGGATCTGCCCGAGATCTGACGCGGGGCAGGGGCCCCCGGCGGACCCGGTTGGGCCCGCGCGGGGAAGTTCGGCAGGGCAGGGGCCTCAGACGAAATCGAAGTCCGAAGCGGTCAGTACGGTGGCCAGGGTATCGGCCAGCGTGATCTGGTCGGCACCCCCGGCGCTGAGGGTCATGATCACATGGGCGCCCGATTGGCTGATGGACAGGTCGGCCAGTTTGGTGACGCCGCTGTGGGTGGTGAAATCCAGCCGGTCGAGGCCATCGGTGTAATCCTTGACCACGTCACGGCCAAAGCCGTCGGACCAGGCGAAACTGTCGGATCCGGCGCCGCCAAGGTAGAAATCCCCGCCCGCGCCGCCGTCCAGCCGGTCGTTGCCCGCCGCCCCGATCAGCGCATCGGCCCCGCCCGCGCCCAGCAGCGTGTCATTGCCGGTACCGGCAAAGATCACATCGCCCGCCGAACCGCCGGTCACAACGTCATTGCCCGCGCCCGAGGCGATGGTCACCCCGGTGGCCAGCCCGGTGGCGTCGATGGTGTCATTGCCGGTCAGCCCGTTGATGCGTTCGACCCCGGCCCAGCTGCCAACCGACAGCGTCAGGCCCGCGGCGTTGGAGACCACGGCCTTGTCGAAGCCCGCGCCGCCGTCGAACACCACGTCGCCGTTCTCGCCGATGTAAAGGATGTCGTTGCCGGCGCCGCCGTCGAAAGTGTCATTGCCCGCGTTGCCCAGCAGCACGTCGTTGCCGCCCATGCCCGACAGGGTGTCGTCGCCGTTGCCGCCGATCAGCACGTCATTGCCCGCCCCGCCGGTCAGGGTGTCGTCGCCATCGTCGCCGAACAGCAGCAGGCCGGTGGTTTGGCTGGAGCCGTCTATGGTGTCGTCGCCGGTGAAGCCGTTGATCCGCTCGACCCCGCTCCAGCCGGTGAGGGTGACCGAGGTGCCGCCGGCGTCGTTGATCTGGGCCTTGTCGAAGCCGCGCGTGCCGCTGTCGGTGATCGTGTCGAACCCGTCGATGACATAGAAGTCGGATTCGTCGCCGCCATCCATCCGGTCGGCGCCCGAGCCACCGAACAGCTGGTCGGTGGAGGCCCCGCCCGTGATCGTGTCGTTGCCCGAACCGCCGAACAGCAGATCGTTGGCAAAGCCGCCCGAGATCGTGTCGTTGCCCTCGCGCCCGAAGAGGGTGAGGGCGGTGAGGACGGATGCGCCGTCGAGCGTGTCGTCGCCGGCCTCGGCCGAAACCTCCTCGACCGAATTCCAGAGCGCGAGGTTCAGCGCCAGCCCGAGCGTGGTCTCGAAGCGGACCCGGTCGGTGCCGGTGCCGCCGTCCACCACGTCGCCGGCGCTGTCGACGAAGATCTGGTCGTTGCCGGCGCCGCCATTGAGCTTGTCATCGCCCTTGCCGCCGAACAGCATGTCGTCGTCATCGCCGCCGCTGAGCGCGTCGATTTCGGTGCCGCCGAACAGCATGTCGGCCCCGGTGCCGCCGGACAGAAGGTTGGTGCCGGCGATGCCGTAGATCTCGTCATCCCCGGCACCGCCGAAGAAGACATTGTCGCCGGTGGTGCCGAACAGGCGGTCGGTCTGGTCGGTGCCGATGGCGGATTCGATCGAATCCAGCCGGTCGATGTTGCCGTGGCTGTCGCGGGCCAGCGGGCCGGTTTGCCCGGTCACCAGTCCCGCCGCGCCGGAAAGATCCACCAGCACCCCGGCGCCGCCGGTCTCAAGGCTGTAATCGGCGGTGTCGCGGCCATCGCCGCCGCGCAGGATGTCGGCGCCGTCGCGGCCTGTCAGGAAGTCGTCGCCGCCGCTGCCGTCCAGCGTGTCGTCGGCTGCGGTGCCGCGCAGGGCGTCGGCGTGATCGGTCAGCACGACAATCTCGATACCCGTCAGATCGGCGAGGTTGCGCAGCGGGCCAAGCGTCGGATCGAGGGTCGCGGCGTCGCGGGTGCGCACTTCGATGGCCGCGGCGAGGTCCAGTTCCACCGCTGCCCCGAAGCGCGAGAAATCGGCGGTGTCGATGCCGCCCGCGCCGTCGATCAGGTCGAACCCGCCTTGCCCGGCGGCGCCCGCGATGAAGAAGGTCTGGTCGGCGCTGTCGCCGGTCAGGCTGTCGGACGCCAGCCCGCTGACCACCGCCTCGAACCCGGTCAGGGTGTCGGTGCCGATGTCGGCGCCCGTGGCGGTGCCGCCGGTGGCGGTGAGCGAGACGGTGATGGATTGTGTCGCCGTGGAATAGTCGACGATGTCGAACCCGTCCTGCGGATCGGCGCTTTCCAGATCGCCGAACAGATCGTCGTCGCCGCCGCCGCCGGTGATTATGTCGTTGCCGAAGTCGCCCAGCAGGCGGTCGTTGCCGCCGCCGCCGTGGATGTGATTCACGCCGGTGTGGCCATAGACCTCGTCATCGCCCGATCCAGTGCGGACGGCATCGAAGCCGCTGATGGTGTCGATGCCGACCTGGGTGCTGTTGGTATCCTCGGCCACGTCGAACAGCAGGTCGACAAACATGTTGGTGGTGGCCCCGGTGTAGTTCAGCAGATCGAAACCGTTGCCGCCGTGATAGGTGTCGTCGCTGCCATCCAGACCGGCCACGACTTCATCATTGCCGTCGCCCGCGTTGACGGTGTCGGACCCGTCGCCGTCAATAAAGATCGTGTCGCCCGCATCGCCGGTGAGCGAGTCGTCGAAGGCGGTGGCGATGATGCGTTCGATGCCACTGATGGTGTCAGTATCCCCGGTCTGGTCGATCACCAGTCCGGCGGACAGATCGACGCTGATCCCCTGCGCGGCTGCGGTGGGGGCGGAGAGGTCGAGCGTGTCACGCCCGGCACCGCCGAACACCGTCTGGCTTCCCGCGCCCAGCACGAACAGATCGTCGCCCGCGCCGCCGCCCAGCGTCAGCCCGTCGCCGGTGATCTCGAACCGGTCATCGAAAGCGCTGCCGACGAATTGCTCGGTGTTGGAGACTGTCAGGATCTCTTCGTCCAGCGCCCCGGTGATGGTGGTGTCCCGATCGGTGCGGATGCCGTCGGCGGTGCCGAAGCCCTGGGTCACGCGGATGGCATGTTCGAAGGGTGAAAAATCGGCAAGATCCAAGTCGCCGCCGCCGTCGAAGCTGTCAACGCCGTTCTTGAGGTCGATGCCTTCCTGGGTGTCGGTGAAATCGTCGCCGCCGTAGACATAGGTGTCTTCTCCGGCGCCGCCGAAGCCGTGGTCATTGCCCGCGCCGCCGATCAGCGTGTCGTCGCCAGTGCCGCCGCGCAGGAAGTCATTGCCATCGCCGCCGTCCAAGTAGTCGTTTTCGTCGCCGCCCTCCAGAACGTCATCGCCTTCGTCGCCGTAAAGCTGGTCGCGGCCTTCATCGCCATAAAGCGTGTCGTTGCCTTCGTCTCCGGACAGCAGGTCGGCCCCCTGACGGCCGGCCAGAGTATCGTTACCATCGGCCCCGAAGAAGATATTGGCGGCGCGGTCGCCCAGCAGGGTGTCGCCGTTGTCGGTGCCGAACAGGTTTTCGATGCTGACGAGGATCTCGCCATCCGCAATGCCCCGCGACCCGGCGCGATAGATCAGGTCCACGGAGACGCCCGAAGTGCCGCCCAAGGCGTTGTAGGACACCGAATCCGCGCCCGCGCCGCCGTTCAGCAGGTCGGCCCCGGCGCTGCCGTTGAAGAAGTCGTCGCCCGCAGCCCCGGTCAGGTTGTCGGCCAGCGCCGAGCCTTGTGCGCCGAGGTCGTCATCGCCCGGGGTGCCGGTGGCGGTGGTGCCCGCCGCAGCCGGGGTGACGATGGCGCCGCCCAGATGTGACAGGTCGATGCGTCCGGTGAAGTCGGTGAAATCGTATTCGAAATCCAGCCCGCGTCCGCCGGTGGCGAAATAGTCGTAAATCACCAGCGTCGGAATGCTGCCGCCGGTTTCGGTCAGCGCCAGATCGTCGGTGCCGGTGCGCGCGAAGGTGACATCGCCGCGCGCGACATTGTCGAAGTAGATGCGCGCGCCCTGATGGGTCTCGCGGGCAATGAAGTCGGCGCCATCGCCGGAGCGGAAGGCGTAGGTGTCCAGCCCGTCACCGCCGACCATGATGTCGATGCCAAGGCTGGAGACGAGGATGTCGTCGCCGCCATTGCCGAAGAGGTTGCCGTTGCGCAGGGGGGCGACAAGGAAATCATCCTGATCCGAGCCCTGGATCAGCATTTCCTCGATGTTGCGATAGGTCAGGGTGTTGGTGCCGTCGCTGAGGGTCAGCCCCGCCGCGAAGGACGGATTGGCGGCGAACATGGCCGTCAGATCGGCACGGCTGGTGGAGGCGCCGGTCAGGGTGGCGCCGATCCGGGTGCCGGCCTGATCGAGGATGGCGAAGCTGAGCGCGCCGGTGGTGGCCTCAATATTCAGAATGTCATAGTCGCCCCCGGAACTGCCGCCGTCCACATCCGCAACCCCGCCGCGATAGGTGATGACGTCATCGCCCAGCCTGGTGTTGGCCCGGTCCGGCGTGGCCTGCGTGCCGCCGGTGCCCAGATCGACGATGTCATCGCCATCGCCGGTGTCGATGCTGTCGGCCAATGCGCCGCCGAACACCGTGTCATTGCCGCTGCCGGTGCGCACATGCAGCCGTTCGAACCCGCCGACATAGGTGCCGTTGCCGATGTCCTGCACGCCGGAAAACCCGGTGAAATTGCCGTCTTCGTCAAAGGCCTGCGTGCCATCTGCGGCGGCATCCCCGGCATTCTGGTCGCTGTCGGCATAGAGGGTCAGATCGGCGGTCTCGGCACTGAGATCGGCGGCGAACAGATCGGCGTCCCCGGCCTGATCGCCGCCGTAGTTGATGAGCCCGTTCTGATAGAGCACCAGATCATCGTGATCGTGCGCGCCGGCCACGTTGACCGCCTCGATCTCTTGATAGAGCAGCGATTCCCCGTGCGAGCGGGCCACCATCAACTCGGCCAGCGGCAGGTTGTCCAGCGCCGTATCCAGTTCGGCGCGGGTTGCCCCGGCGCCCAGGTTGCCGGTGCCCAGGGCGGTGAAGCTGGCGTCAAACAGCGACCATTTCAGCCCTTCGCCACGCCCGCCCATGACCAGGTGATCCAGCCCGTCGCCGCCGCTGATGAAGTCCGAGCCGTTGCCGTCCCAGAACAGCAGGTCGTCGCCGGCCTCGCCATAGATGCGGTCGTCGCCGTCGCCGCCCTGGATGATGTCGGCACCGTCGCCGCCGAACAGGCGGTCTTCAAGCGCGCCGCCCTTGAGGCGGTCGTTGCCGCTGCCCGCCTTGACGATGCCGCGTTCGAAGCCGCGCAGGAAGACGCCGTTGGCCAGGGTCACCCCGGCGGCGTTCTCGGCGCCGAAGGCCAGGTCGATGCCCACCTGCTGGGCCGAGAAATCGGCGGCGAACACATCGCCGGGACCGCTGCCCTCGCCACCCGCGTCATAGGTGGCCCCGCCTTCGTAGAAGATCAGGTCCGAGGCAGAGTCGCTGCCGGTGACATTGACATGCTCGATGCCATGGTAGCTGAGGAAGGGATCGTTTCCGGCAAAGCCCAGCGTGTCGCCAAAGCGCATTCCCCGGCCCAGCGTCAGGGTCTGGCCCGCGACGGGGACGATGAAATCCGCCAGCAGCCCCATCGCCCGTTCGATGTCATCGGCCGAGGCGGTGGCGTCGAACACCTCGCGCGTGGGGGTCGCGGTGGTGATGGCGGTGGGGGTGTAGAGCCCGTATTCCAAACCCTGCGATCCGGCCTCGGCCGCGACGATCAGCCAGTCCTGCCCGGCGTCGCCGTGCAGGATATCGGCGCCATCGTCGGACCAGAAGAAGATGTCATCGCCATCACCGCCTGACAGGTCGTCGCGTTCCTGGGTGATGGTGCCGGGGGTCAGAAAGCCGCGCAGATCGAAGACCATGCCGTTGAAGGGATCGAACTCGCCGCCGTTGATCAGGTCATTGCCTGCGCCGCCGTCAAAGCCGTCGCTGTAGCGCCCGCCAAGGAAATGGTCGGCCTGGTCGGTGCCAATGGCCACGATCCGTTCAAACCCGTCAATGACCGTGTCGCCGAAGGTCAGAACCTGGTTGGCGCCGGTCTGTTCCAGCCGGTTGGCGGCCACCAGATAGACCCCGGTGGTGACGTCCTTGCGGGCTGCGTAGGTCCCGAAATCAGCCAGCAGGGCGTCTTGCATCTGGCGGTCGGGAGACCATTCGCCATCGCCGCCAAAATACTGCAGCCCGCCGGTGTAGAGGACGGTGTCCTCGGAGAAATCCGAGCCGATCACGTCGATGGCCTCGACATCCGAGTAGAAATCCGCGCCAACGCTGAATCCCAGTTTGCCGTAGCGCAGGAAGTCCTGATCCGCCGGGTTGGTCAGCGACGCGTCGACGTTCAGCGGGGTGTTCTTGATCCGGACATCGCCGAAACTGCCGCCGTCGTGAACCTCAAGCACGTCGAACATCGCGCGCACCGATTGGCGTGCCGTGGCATAGGCTTCGGTATTGCCGTCCACCACCAGTGTCAGGTTGATCTCGGTCGCCACGTTTTCCGGCGCGGCGCTGGTGCGATTGATGTCGGTGGCCTTGAAGACGCCGATATCAAACCCGGTTCCGCCGAACACCGCGTCCGACAGTGCCGTATGCTGACTGCGGTCTTCGATGTCGAAACTGTAGTAGATGACGTCGTCATCCGCCCCGCCAAATACATAGTCCTTGGCCAGATCCGGCGAGAGCTGGATGAAATCATTGCCGCCCGACGCTTCGAACCAGTCTTCGTACAGGCCGCCCGACAGGAAGTCGTCCTGATCGCCGGTGCGCAGGACGAAGGCTTCGATGTCTCGCAGGGTCACGCTGCCGGCCACTTCCACGCCGCTTGCGTAATTGGCCTCGGTGCTGTCGAAGCTGATCGCGGTGTTGGGAAAGATGTGCTTGAAATCCGCAATGAAAACATCGCCCACGACGACGTCGCCAAAAACTCCGCGCGTCTCGCCCCCGCCATCGAAATACATGCCCTGGCTGTCGCGCATCACCATCACGTCGCCGTTGGTGCTGCCCTGAACCTGCGCGGTGCGCTGGTTCTTCAGGATATTGTCTTCATTTCCGGGGGTATATTGATAGGCCACATAGGTCGAGTTCGCGATGCCGTTCAACAGGGCGACCTTGTGGTCGATCGAGGCGTTTGCGTAGATGAACGTGGGATCGGTGGTGCTGTTGGGGTCGATATCAAGAAGTGCGTCGGAAAAGCCGGGGGTGCCGTCGTCCACCGAAACGGTTGCACCCAGAACATCGTTGACCACGGTGTTTCCGGACACATCGACAACGGTGTAGGTGTTGTTTGTGGTCAGGGTTACGTCGGCCGAGACATTGCCAAGCCAAACCCGGGTGACATCCGACGTGCCCGGTGCGGGATTGTTGAACCCGGCCAACACATTCCGGACATCCTGGTTGGGATCGTTGCCCCACAGGTGCCCAAAGGTGGCAACCGCACTGGCCACGTTTTGCGTGACGGCGGCCTTGTATTCATAGACCCGCTGCGCGGCATTGGGGGCTTCGGGGTCCCATCCGGCGGGGGAATCGTCGGTGACGAAGACTTCGTAGCTGTCGGTCTCGCGGTTGAAGGACCCGGCGCTGTAGCCCCATGTGCCGGGGTCGGTGCCATTGCCGGGGGCCGTCGCGTAACTGCCGGTCGGCAGGGCAAACTTGTCGTTGTAGAAATCGAACAGCTTGGCCTGAAAGCCGCCTTCGGGAAAGGTCAGGTCCAGAAGCGGGCCAAAGCTGAAGGCCAGATCGTCGGACACCCAGGCGCCGCCGAATTCGGCTTGCAGCGCACGGATGGTCAGGGCGGCGTCGATGCCCAGCCCGACCGAATGGGAATACTGCACATCGGTCAGGTCGTAATAGCCGGTGACCGTCACCACGGCGGTGCCATCAGGCCCCAACTGGCTGGAACGCGGCAGGTCCACTTGCGCGACATTGCCCAGCGTTGTCTGGGTGACCACGTCATCGCTGAAATCCGTCGGCGTGCCCGCGTCCGAACGCAGCACCACGCGCACATCCGGCGTGGCGTCGCCGCCGCCGATATCCAGCGCCACATCCTCGGTCAGCACGGTGCCGGCGTTGGCATCGATGTCCAGAACCGTCGCCGAAAGCTCGAACTTGCCGCGCGGGACGTAAGGAATGTAGTCGGCCAGATCGAAGGTTTCGTCAAAGAACACCACGTCGCCGACCTTGCTGATGATCGGCCCGACGGGGGGGGGCAGCTTGCCGGCCAGTTCCAGAAACAGCTCGTCCACATCGACGTTCAGTTCCAGAAACTTGGTGTCCGAGAACCCCGAGCCGGATACAAGGCTGCTGCCGAAACTGTTGCCGAACGTGTCGGCGCCGGTGGGCAGGCGGGCAAAGACCTCGATCCCCGGATAAAGCTGGCCCGAAATTTCGAACTCGGGCTTGATCTCGATGATCGGGACGCGTTCTTCGATATCGATAAGCTTGAAATCGTCTTCTTCGCCCGACGCGCCGAAGGCAAACCACTGGATATCGCGAAAGCCCAGTTCGATCTCCAGGATGAAATCCAGCCCGGCACCGGGGCTGCCACTGAACCCCTTGCTGTCGATTTGCGCCGTGCGCACCGTCCATTTGGTCAGGTCGAAACTGGCGCTGGCCGGGGTGGTGGTGGTCTGGGTCAGCGAAACATTCACGCCCGGTGTATATTCCACCGCCACGTCGATGTCGTAGCTGGCATTGAAGTGGCCCGCATCGACGAGTTCGGCATAAGCCTCCAGCCCGACCATGAAATTCATGTAGGCCTCGCCCGAAACGCCCGCGACCCAGATATCGAAGTCGAAGGATTCGGTCAGTTCCGGGGCGGTATAGATCAGCAGATCGCCGGTGGAGATGCGGAATTCCCGCGCCTGTCCGGGGGCCCAGAGCGACTGGTTCGCGGTTCTGAATTCCAGCGACGTGTTCTTGACGACCATGAAGGGCCCCTTTCATGATTAAACGCGATGGCCCGGTGTCGAGCCAAATCAGATAACCATAATCGGGGTCTTCAATACATGTTAATTGACACCCGCGGGGTGAGGCGATCCGGCATTGCCCCGGGCGTCAGTCTTCCAGCAGGTGTTCGTAGCGGGCGTCGGTCAGGGTCTTCAGGAAGGCGACGATGGCGTCGATGCGCATGTCCTTCAGGGCGGGCCCGTGGGTCAGTTCTTCCAGGGCCAGCGTGTCGGGCACCGACGGCGGGCCGAAAGGGTTGCCGGTTTCGGGGTTGATCTTCCGCGCGTCCGAAACGGTGTTGTAGGTGTTGTAGAACAGCACAACGGTGCGCAGGTCCTTGAAGATGCCGTTGTGCATGTAAGGGCCGGTGACGGCCACGTTGCGCAGGGTCGGCACCTTGTATTTGCCCATGGCCTGCGGATCGGTGACCAGGGGGTTTTCGGCCAGCCCGATGTCAAGCTTGGCCGGATCGACGCCGTTCATCGCGCGCAGGGCCACATTCACCGGCACGCCGATGTTGAAGTATTCGTGGTTGGTGAACACCTCTTGCTGGTCCGCCGCGCTGAGGCCGATCTTGTGGCACTGGTCGCAATTGGTGAACTGCGGCGAGAAGAACAGCACGCGGCCCAGTTCTTCCATGTCGGTCAGGTCCGCCTCGCCGCGCAGGAAGCGGTCGTACTTGCTGTCGAAGGGCGCAAACCGGGGCGTGCGTTCGAAGGCGGCGATGGCTTGCGTCATGGCCGCATAGCCGGTGTCGGGATCGTCCAGGGTACCGGGGCCGAAGAGGGCCGGGAAGGCCTGCGTGTAGACCGGGTTTTCCAGCAGACGGGCCAGTACGGCGGCAGTGTCGGGCATGCCCATTTCGGCCGGGTTCAGGGGCGGGCCGCCGGCCTGATCCTCCAACTCCGGCGCGCGGCCATCCCAGAATTGGCCGCCGACCCAATCGCCGGCCTCGTTGCGATGAAAACCGGGGCGCAGCGCCGTATAGGTCACGGTGGGTGCGTTGCGATCGCCCAGCGACACACCGTCGTCGCCGGTCGAGGCCATGCCGCGCGGATCGGCAAAGCCGCTGTCCGGATCGTGGCAGGTGGAACAGGACTGGGTGCGATTGAACGACAGGTTTTCATCGAAGAACAACAGTTCGCCAAGCGCCTCTCGGGTGGTTGGTACCGGGGTGTCGGCATGGGCGAGGGGGGCGAGCAACAGGGAACACAGAACAATGGAAAGGCGCATGGCAAAGACTTCTTTTCTGGGACGGGTGTTTCCTAGCAGGCAGTAGAGCGGTGTCCTTGATCCCGATCAAGTTAGTCATGGCGGGCATGACTGAGGGCCGGGAGGGATGTGATCCCAAGGGGAGAAACCGCGCGACTCACGCCGCCTGCGAAGTGGTCGCTGGGGTCAATCCGGGCTGGACCGACGGTTTGCACGGGTTGCGCGGAAAGATGAGAAATAAAAAGAAAACAGTGGCAAACCTGTTTCTGAGGTACGAACCTCAAATTTTTCTTTACGGATCGGAGCACCCTCTCGTACCGTAAACCTATCCAGCGATTCGCCATCCACGGTCGCCGGCGAGAAAAAAATGGGGAGGAATGGATGTCTTACAAGAAACTGGTTTCGGCCAGCGCGATTGCGCTGTGCACATCCTCGATCACGACGCTTGCACAAGCCGATGATCTAACCTTGTGCTGGGCGGCATGGGACCCGGCCAACGCGCTGGTGGAGCTGTCCAAGGAATTCGAGGCCGAGTCCGGCCACACCATGAATTTCGAATTCGTCCCCTGGCCGAATTTCGCGGACCGGATGCTGAACGAGCTGAACTCGGGCGGCAAGCTGTGTGACCTTCTGATCGGCGACAGCCAGTGGATCGGCGGCGGGGCCGAGAACGGGCACTACGTCAAGCTGAACGACTTCTTCGATGCCAATGGCATTTCGATGGACGATTTCGCGCCGGCCACCGTTTACGCCTATTCGACCTGGCCCAAGGGCACGCCGAACTACTATGCGCTGCCCGCCATGGGCGATGCCAACGGCTGGTTCTATCGCAAGGACTGGTTTGCGCGCGACGACATCCGCGCCGCCTTCCAGGATGCCACGGGCCGCGAGCTGGGCGAACCGAAGTCGCAGAAGGAATTGCTGGAGATTGCGCAGTTCTTCCAGGGCCGCGAGATCGACGGCAAGAAGGTCTATGGCGCGGCGATCTTCACCGAGCGCGGCTCGGAAGGGATCACCATGGGCGTCACCGGGGCGCTGTATCCCTGGGGTTTCAAGTACGAGAACACGCCGGGATCCTATGACATGGAAGGGGCGGTAAACTCACCCGAGGCCGTCGAGGCGCTGGAATTCTACAAGGAGTTCTACGAAACCGCGACACCGCCGGGCTATACCAACTCGTACATGGGCGAGAGCCTGGATGCGTTCAAATCGGGCCAGGTCGCGATGGCGATGAACTGGTTCGCCTTCTTCCCCGGCTTGTATGCCGATCCCAACACCGGCGGCGACAAGATCGACTTCTTCGTCAACCCGCCGCAGAACCAGGCCGGGTCGACGCTGGGCGGGCAGGGCATTTCTGTGGTGTCCTATTCCGAAAAGAAGGATGCGGCGCTGGAATACATCCAGTGGTTCGCACAGCCCGAGGTTCAGGCCAAGTGGTGGGAACTGGGCGGATATTCGGCCCACAATTCCGTGCTGAACGATCCCGGTTTCGTGGAAAGCCAGCCGTTTGCCGGCGATTTCCTGGAAGCGATGAGTGCGGTGCAGGACTTCTGGCAGGAGCCGGCCTATGCCGAACTGCTGCTGGCGATGCAGAAGCGTATCCATGACTATGTGGTGGCCGATCAGGGCACCGCGCAAGAGGCGCTTGACCTGCTGATCGAAGACTGGACCGAGGTCTTTGAGGACGAAGGCAAGCTCTGACGCCAGACCCGGAAGCAGGCTTCGGCCTGCTTCCGACACGTCCTTCGGCATCTTGCGCCGAACCCTAGAAAAATCGGAAGTTTTCCCATGTCCGAGCGGACCATAGACCGCGTTGCCACGGCAACGCCCCAGAAAGTTGCGCGCAAAATCAAGGGACTGTCCGACAGGGCCATCGCCTGGATCTTCGTGGCGCCGACGATTTTCCTGCTGCTGGCGATCAACATCTTTCCGCTGATCTGGACCATCCAGTTGAGCTTTACCGATTTCAAGGCGAACCGCATCGGGCGCGAGGTCAAGAACATCGGGCTGCGCAACTACGAGCGTATCCTGACCGACAATGACATCTGGCTGAACATGCAGGCCACGGCGCATTTCCTGTTCTGGACGATCTTCTTCCAGGTGCTGATCGGCTTCACGCTGGCGTGGCTGATCAACAAGAAATTCAAGGGCAACGATCTGTGGACCACGATCATCGTGCTGCCGATGATGCTGTCGCCGGCAGTGGTCGGCAACTTCTGGAAATTCCTGTACCAGCCGCAAATCGGCCTGTTCAACTACATCGTGGCGTTCTTTTCGGGCAAGGATCCGTCCAGTTTCCAGATGCTGGGGCAGGTCAACCTTGCGCCCTGGTCCATCGTCATCGTGGACACATGGATGTGGACGCCCTTCGTGATGCTGATCTGTCTGGCCGGGCTGCGGTCGATCCCCGACTATATCTATGAAGCCGCCGAAATCGACCGGGCCAGTAAGCTGCGCCAGTTCTTCACCATCACCATTCCCATGGTGCTGCCCTTCCTGATGCTGGCGGTGCTGTTCCGGGGGATCGAGAACTTCAAGATGTTCGATCTTGTGGTGCAGCTGACCGGCGGCGGTCCCGGCTCCACCACCGAGCTGACCTCGATCAACCTGAAACGCGAGGCCTTCGAGAAATGGCGCACCGGCTATGCCTCGGCCTATGCGATTATCCTGTTCGTGACGGTGTTCGGGCTGGCCTCGATCTATGTCAAGGCGCTGAACAAGGTGAAGGAACGCTGAGGATGCCTGACATCAATCCCGCCCCGCGCCCCGGTTTTCTTTCAGTGAAAGTGTCCGCGTCATGAGCAGCTTTTCCGTCACCACACCGTCGAACCGGTCGAAATGGCTGGCTGGCACGCTGGTCATCACCTACGCGCTGATCACCATGCTGCCGCTGGTCTGGATCCTGTTGACCGGGTTCAAATCTCCGGCGGATTCGATCAGCTATCCGCCCAAGGCGATCTTCGAGCCGACGCTGGAAGGCTACGTCAACCTGTTCACCACCCGCACCCGGCAGACGCAGGAATTCCTGGCCGAGAACCCGCCGCAAAACTGGGCCGACGACATCGTGCGCAAGTACGACATGGTCATCGTCGGGCCGTCGAAATTCGGCGAACGCTTCCTGAACTCGGTCATCATCGGCTTCGGCTCGACCTTCCTGTCGATCTTTTTGGGTACGCTGGCGGCCTATGCCTTCAGTCGATTCAAGATCCCACTGGCCGATGACCTTCTGTTCTTCATTCTCAGTACCAGGATGATGCCGCCCATTGCCGTCGCCATCCCGATCTTCCTGATGTACCGGAAATTGGGATTGTCCGACACGCATCTGGGGATGATCCTGCTTTATACGGCGGTGAATATCAGCCTTGCGGTCTGGCTGCTGAAGGGCTTCATCGACGAGATCCCGCGCGAATACGAAGAGGCGGCCCTGATCGACGGCTACACGCGGTTTCAGGCCTTCTACAAGGTGGTGCTGCCGCAGGCCGCCACCGGTATCGCCTCGACCGCGATCTTCTGCCTGATCTTCGCGTGGAACGAATATGCCTTCGCGGTGCTGCTGACCTCGGCCACGGCGCAGACAGCACCGCCCTTCATTCCCACGATCATCGGCATCGGCGGGCTGGACTGGCCCGCGGTGGCGGCTGGCGCGACGATCTTCCTGCTGCCGGTCATGATCTTCACCATCCTGCTGCGCAAGCATCTGCTGCGCGGGATCACCTTCGGAGCGGTTCGCAAATGATCCAGTTCTTGTCCGGCCTGATGCGCCTGCGCCGCGGTCCCTGGGAAATGGTGGCCACCATCCTGATTGCCCTGGGGGTGTTCATGCTGATGCAGCCGTTTGTGCTGTGGGCCTTCACCTATTCCTTCATCGTCACGCTGGTGGGCACGGTGATGTTCATCGTCGTCAGCCACTTCCCGGAGTAACCCATGGCCCAGATCGTCATCCGGAACCTCCAGAAGAATTTCGGCGATTTCACCGCCGTGCGGGAAAGTTCCTTCACCATCGAAGACGGTGAGTTTTTCATGCTGCTGGGCCCGTCGGGCTGCGGCAAGACCACGACGCTGCGCATGATCGCGGGGCTGGAGCTGCCCACTTCCGGCGAGATATTTCTCGATGGCGAAGAGATCAGCCAGCGGCCGCCGTCCGAACGTGACATCGCCTTCGTGTTCCAGATGTTCGCCCTGTATCCGCACATGAACGTGCGCAAGAACATGAGCTATCCGCTGGTGTCGCAAGGCATGCCGCGCGCCAAGGTGCGCGAGAAGGTGGCCGAAGTGTCCAAGATCCTCGGCATCGAGGATATCCTTGACAAGCCGGTGGGCGGGCTGTCGGGCGGCGACCGCCAGCGCGTGGCGCTTGGCCGGGCCATCGTGCGCGAGCCCAAGGCCTTCATGATGGATGAGCCGCTGGGGGCGCTGGACGCCGAGTTCCGCGAACATATGGCCGAGGAGTTGCGCGCCCTGCACGACCGCATGGAGGCAACCACGGTCTATGTCACCCACGATCAGCTTGAGGCCATGCAGATGGGCGACAAGATCGTGGTGATGAACAACGCGGTGGTCGAGCAATTCGGCACCCCGCAGGAAATCTACGACAAACCCGCCACCATGTTCGTGGCCAATTTCATCGGCTCGCCGTCGATGAATTTCCTCGACTTCCAGGGCAAGGTCGGGCCAGGGGCGACCCATGTGGGGCTGAACGGCCATGACACCCAGGTGCCGGCGCTGCGCGAAGGGGCCGAGGGCGATCTGGTCTTCGGGGTGCGCCCGGAACATGTGCGGCTGTCCGACGCCAGCAATTACCGCGCCCGCGTGCTGGCCACCGAATATCTGGGCACCACCCAGATCCTGACGCTGGAAACCGCCAACGGCGAGATCAAGGCGCGGATCAGTGCGGCGACAAACGTGCAGCCCGACACCCATGTGGGGCTGGATTTCAAGTCCGAAGCCGTCACCCTGTTCGATCGCGGCAGCGGGCGGGCGTTGCGCTCGTCCCTGAATGAAGGAGTGCTGTCCCATGGCTGAGGTCACGCTGGAAGGGATCTCCAAGGCGTACGGCAAGACGCAGGCGGTCAGCGACATCACCATGACCATTGCCGATGGCGCTTTCGTGGTGCTGCTGGGGCCGACCGGGGCGGGCAAGACCACGACCCTGCGGCTGATCTCGGGGCTGGAAAAGCTCGACACGGGGCAGATCACCATCGGCGGGCGCAACGTCGGCACCGAGACCCCGGCGCAGCGTGACGTGGCGATGGTGTTCCAGCAGTATTCGCTTTATCCACACATGACGGTGCGGGAAAATCTGGCGTTCCCGCTGCGCTCGCCGATCCTGAAGACGCCCGAGGCCGAGGTGACCGAAAAGGTGCGGCGCATCGCCGAGGTGCTGCAGATCCCGCACAAGCTGGACAACAAGGCCACCGAACTGTCGGGCGGCGAGATGCAGCGCGTGTCCATCGGCCGGGCGCTGGTGCGCGATCCGTCGATCTACCTGATGGACGAGCCGCTGAGTTCGCTGGATGCCAAGCTGCGCGCCGATCTGCGGGTGGAATTGAAACGCATTCACGCCGATCTGGGCTCGACCCTGCTGTATGTGACCCACGACCAGATCGAGGCGATGACCATGGCCACCCATATCGGGGTGCTGGAGGAAGGCCGTCTGGTGCAATACGGCACCCCGCGCGAAGTCTATGAAAACCCCGCCAGCATCTATGTGGCCAGCCGACTGGGCTCGCCCCGGATCAACGTTCTGCCGTCGGATCTGTTTGCCGGAAGCCACAAGGGGCCGCTGATCGGGTTGCGCCCGGAAAACATTCGCGAAGGCAGCGAGGGCGTCGAGGCGCGGGTGATCCGCGCGGAACACCTGGGCGACCAGACCCGCCTGCATCTGGAGCTTCGGGGCCATGCGATCACCACGGTGATCGACGCCCACGAAGATTACACCGCTGACACCACGATCAAGATTAGCCCGCAGGCGCCGCTATATTTCAGCGCCGATGGCGCCCGTGTATTCTGAGGGAGGACAGACATGGCACAGTTTCTGAACGCCAAGGAAAATCTGGTGACCGAGGCCATCGACGGCCTGCTGGCAGGCTCGGGCGGGGCGTTGTCGCGGCTGGATGGCTACCCGCATATCAAGGTGGTGTACCGGTCCGACTGGGACCGCTCCAAGGTGGCGCTGATTTCGGGCGGCGGCTCGGGCCATGAACCGGCCCATGCGGGGTTCGTGGGCAAGGGGATGCTGACCGCGGCGGTTTGTGGCGAGGTCTTTGCCTCGCCCTCGGTGGACGCGGTGCTGGCGGGCATTCTTGCTGTGACCGGGGCGGCGGGCTGTTTGCTGATCGTCAAGAATTACACCGGGGACCGGCTGAACTTCGGGCTGGCGGCGGAACGGGCGCGGGCGCTTGGCCGCAAGGTCGAGATGGTCGTGGTCGATGATGACGTGGCGCTGCCGGACCTGCCGCAGCCGCGCGGGGTGGCGGGCACGCTGTTCGTGCACAAGATCGCCGGGGCCATGGCCGAGGCCGGGGCCGATCTGGCCAGTGTCGCGGCTGCGGCGCGCGACGTGATCGGACGGGTGGCCAGCATCGGCATGAGCCTGGACACCTGCACCGTGCCCGGCTCGCCCAAGGAAGATCGCATCGCGCCGGGCAAGGCCGAACTGGGGCTGGGCATCCACGGCGAGCCGGGGGTCGAGCAGGTCGAATTCTCGACCGCCATGCACGCCATGGACACGGTGATCGAAAAGCTGCGCCCGCGACTGGGCGGCGCCAACAAGGTGGCGCTGGTCAACAACCTGGGCTCGACCACGCCGCTGGAAATGTCGGTGCTGACCCATGCGCTGACCGAAAGCGGCGCGGTGGGTCATCTGATCGGCCCGGCGCCGCTGATGACCTCGCTCGACATGCACGGGTTCTCGGTCTCGGTGCTGGATGCGACCGAGGCCGAATTGCAGGCGCTGGCCGCCCCCGTGAACCTGCCCGCCTGGCCGGGGATGGCCGAACTGGTGCCGATCCGGGTCACCCCGCTGCCCGATGGTTTAACGCCGATCAAGCCGATCCCGTCGGACAATCCGCGCACCCATGCGATCATCGAACGGGTCTGCGATCTGTTGGTCGGGGCCGAGGGCAGGCTGAACGAGCTGGACGCGAAATCCGGCGATGGCGACACCGGCGCGACCCTGGCGACGGCGGCGCGGGCGCTGAAACAGGGGCTGGGGCGGATGCCGCTGGCCGATCTGACACAACTGTTCCCGGCGCTTGGCAATGAATTGAGCCAGACCATGGGCGGCTCCTCCGGGGTGATCCTGGCGATCTATTTCAACGCTGCCGGGGACGCTTGTGCCAAGGGCGCGCCGGTGCCTCGGGCGCTGGTCGATGGTCTGACGCGGGTGTCTCAGGTGGGCGGCGCGCAAGTGGGCGACCGCACCATGGTCGATGCGCTCGCCCCGGCGCTTGAGGCCTTGCCGCAGGGCATCGCCGCCGCCGCCGCCGCCGCGCGGGCCGGGGCCGACAGCACCGCCGCGATCCACCGTGCCAAGGCGGGCCGCGCGGCCTATGTGCCCGAGGAAAACCTGAAAGGACACAACGACCCCGGGGCCGAGGCCGTCGCGCTGCTGTTCGAAGGGCTGGCCGCCGTAATGGGCGGCTGATTTCGGGGTGACGAAGCCGGACGTCCATACCGCCCAGAAACCTACGGTCAACGACATCGCGCGTGTGGCCGGGGTCAGTCTGGCCACCGTGGACCGGGTTCTGAACGAACGTCCGGGCGTGCGGCGCGTGACCATCGAGAAGGTGCAGAACGCCATCGCCGAACTGGGCTATGTGCGCGACACGGCGGCGGCCAATCTGGCGCGCAAGCGGGTCTATGACCTGCTGTTCATCCTGCCCGACAACGGCAATGAATTCGTCCAGGCCCTGCGCAGCCAGATCACCGAACAGGCCGGCAAGCTGGTCAACGAGCGGACCCGGATCTCGGTCCGGCAGGCCGCCCCTTTCGAGCCGCAGGACATCGTGCGCATCCTTGACCGGCTGGAGCGGTCCTCGACCGACGGGGTGGCGGTCTTCGGCCCGGAAACCCCGGCGGTGCGCGACGCGGTGCGGCGCACCCGGGCCCGGGGGATTGCGGTGGTGACGCTGGTGTCGGACCTGCCCAGTTCCGACCGGGATCATTTCGTCGGCATCGACAATGTTGCCGCCGGGCGAACGGCGGCGCAACTGATGGGCCGGTTTGCGCGCCGGACGGGCAAGGTGCTGGTGATCACCGGCTCGCGGTTGGCGCGCGACCATCTGGAACGGCGGCAGGGCTTCGATCTGGTGATGGCGCGGGACTTTCCGCATCTGGACGTGGTCGCCTCGGTCGAGGGGCGCGACGATCCCGACCTGATCGGGGCGCTGCTGCCACAGGTCTTTGCCAGCTATCCGGACCTGTGCGGCATTTATTCTTCGGCGGCGGGCAATGCCGGGTTGATCCGCTTCCTGTCCGAGCATGATCCGGGCGGCGACGTGGTGGTGATTGCACACGAGTTGACGCCCATGACGCGCGCCGCCCTGCACGCTGGGCTGTTCGACGCGCTGATTTCGCAGGACGCGGGCCATCTGGTACGCTCGGCTGTGCGGCTGCTACGGGCCACCGCCGATGACGTGCCGTTCAACGCCGCGCAGGAGCGTATCCGCATCGACATTCATCTGAAGGAAAACACACCGCCCTGAAGGGCGGAGCATTGGGGAGGAGACACCATGAAGACCATCAAGGGCCCGGCCCTGTTTCTGGCACAATTCGCCAGCGACGAGGCGCCGTTCAACTCGTGGGACGCGATCACGAAATGGGCCGCCGACTGCGGCTATAAAGGGGTGCAGGTGCCCAGTTGGGATGGCCGCCTGTTTGATCTGGACAAGGCCGCGGCCAGCAAGGACTACTGCGACGCGTTCACCGGGCAGGCCGCCGAAAACGGGGTCGCGGTGACCGAACTGTCGACCCATTTGCAGGGGCAGCTTGTGGCCGTGCACCCGGCCTATGATACGGCCTTCGACGGCTTCGCTGCGCCTGAGGTCCGGGGCAACCCGGCGGCGCGCCAGGAATGGGCGGTGGATCAGGTGAAGAAGGCGCTGACGGCCTCGCGCCACATGGACATCGGGGCGCATGCGACGTTTTCCGGCGCGCTGGCCTGGCCCTATATCTATCCGTGGCCGCAGCGCCCGGCCGGGCTGGTCGAGACCGCGTTTGACGAATTGGCACGGCGCTGGCGTCCGATCCTGGATCATGCCGAGGATTGCGGCGTCGATGTCTGCTATGAAATCCATCCGGGCGAGGATCTGCACGACGGCGTGACCTACGAGATGTTCCTCGAACGCACCGGCAACCACGCGCGGGCCTGCATGCTGTACGACCCCTCGCACTATGTGCTGCAATGCCTCGATTACCTCGACAACATCGACATCTACCGCGACCGCATCCGCATGTTCCACGTCAAGGATGCCGAGTTCAATCCGACCGGGCGGCAGGGGGTCTATTCGGGCTATCAAAGCTGGGTGGACCGGGCCGGGCGCTTCCGCAGTCTGGGCGACGGGCAGGTGGATTTCGCGGCGATCTTCTCCAAGATGGCCGCCAATGATTTCGACGGCTGGGCCGTGGTCGAATGGGAATGCTGCCTGAAGCATCCCGAAGACGGTGCCCGCGAAGGCGCGCAGTTCGTCACCGACCACATCATCCGGGTCACCGAAAAAGCCTTCGACGATTTCGCCGACGGCGGCACCGATGACGCGGCCAACCGCAAGATGCTGGGGATCGACTGATGGTGACAGGACGCAACGAAAACCTTGGCCGCCGTATCCGTCTGGGCATGGTCGGCGGTGGCAATGATGCCTTCATCGGCGGGGTGCATCGCATCGCGTCGCGCATCGACGACAAGTTCGAACTGGTGGCAGGCGCCCTGTCCGCGACCCCGGAAAAGGCGCAGGCCAGCGGCGCGGCGCTTGGCCTGCCGCGCATCTATGATGACTACAAGCAGATGGCGATCCGCGAGGCGCGGCTGAAGACCGGGATCGAGGCCGTGTCCATCGTCACCCCGAACCATGTGCACTATGCCGCCGCGCGCGAGTTTCTGAAGCGCGGCATCCATGTGATCTGCGACAAGCCGCTGACCTCGACCCTGGCCGACGCCAAGAAGCTGGTGAAGGCGGCAGAGGCCTCGGACGCGCTGTTCATCCTGACCCACAATTACACCGGATATCCGATGATCCGGCAGGCGAAAGAGATGGTCGATGCGGGCGAACTGGGGGCGCTGCGCGTGGTGCAGGTGGAGTATGCGCAGGACTGGCTGACACAGGACGAAACTTTCAAGCAGGCCGAATGGCGCACCGATCCGGCGCGCACCGGGGCCGGGGGCTCGACCGGCGACATCGGCACCCATGCCTACAACCTCGCCTGTTTCGTCACCGGGCTGACCGCCGAAAGCCTTGCCGCCGACATCCAGGCCTTCGTGCCGGGGCGGCAGGTGGATGACAACGCTCATGTGATGCTGCGCTATGTGGGCGGCGCGCGTGGGATGCTGTGGTGCAGCCAGGTGGCGCCGGGCAACGAGAACGCGCTGAAGCTGCGGGTTTACGGCGAAAAGGGCGGGCTGGAATGGGAGCAGGAGAATCCCAACAACCTGTGGTTCACGCCGTTCGGAGAGCCCAAGCGCCTGATCACCCGCAACGGTGCCGGGGCCGGGGCCGCCGCCGGTCGCATGAGCCGCGTACCGCCGGGCCATCCCGAGGGTTATCTGGAGGGGTTCGCCAATATCTACAGCGAGGCCGCCGAGGCGATCATCGCCCATCGCGACGGGAGCGCGCCTGACCCGGCGGTGACCTATCCCACCATTCAGGACGGGTTGAAGGGCGTGCAATTCGTGGCCGCCTGCGTCGAAAGCTCCAAGCGCAACGCCGCCTGGGTGTCGCTGGACAAGTAGCGCGTCGAGCCGGGGATCTGCGGATCGCCCGGCCCGCGTTTGCGCCGCCGCGACCGGCGCTGAGAAAGGTTTAACCTCTGCCCCCTAGGCTGCGCGCCATCCGTGTCGTCTGGGAAACTGTCATGTCGCGTCCTGAGTTGTCCATTGCTGTCCCCCCGCCCGAAAGCCTGAGTGCTGCTGCCGCACAGGTCGCCAAGGGGCTGGCCCGTCCCTCTCTCGCGCCGATCCGCCTGGCTGCCATAGCGGCCGGGATCGAAGGGCTGGTGTTGTCGGTGACCTTCTGGTTCGTGCAATACGCGGCCACCCCGGTCGCGCTGTTCCATCCCGGTATGGCCGGTCTGGCCGGGATCGGCATGGCGATGCTGGCGCTTGGGCTGACGGCGGCTTTTGGCGGCTATGCCCTGCGGGTGATGGTGGACGCGCGGCGCAGCTTACCGCGCACCCTGCCTGGATACCTGTTCGCCCTTGTGGCGATGGGCGTGGCGGGCTTGGGTCAAAGCCTGCCCGGCGGCGTGTTCTGGGCCGGACTGACCGGCTTTGCGCTGGTCCTTGTGCCGCTGCGGTATTGCCTGTCGCTGGTGGCCGACTGGGCCGTGGCCAGCGGGCTGACGGCGCGCCGTGCGGTGCTGGCGGGCGGCGGCCCCGAGGCCGAGCGGCTGGTGCGTGGCCTGTCCGAGCAAAGCGGCAACGAGGTGCGCATCTGCGGGATTTTCGACGACCGCACCGGCAAGCGCGCGCCGGACGTGGTGCTGGATGTGCCCAAGATCGGCAGTTTCGACGATCTGGTGCAATTCTGCCGGCTGGCCGAGATCGATCTGATCATCCTGTGCCTGCCGCCCACGGCAGAGGAACGGATCGGGCAACTGCTGGAGAAATTCCGGGTGCTGCCGGTGCCGGTGCACCTGAGCGCCTTCAGTCAGGATTTCAGTTTTGCCGATGCCCCCGATGGCACCGCGCTGCTGCCCGCGACCTTCCGGGCGGAGCGGCGCCTGGCCAAGCGCGTGTTCGACCTGACCCTTGGTGCGGCGATGCTGGTCAGTCTTGCCCCGGTGATGCTGGCCGTGGCGCTCGCGATCCGCCTCGACAGTCGCGGTCCGATCTTCTTCCGGCAAGAGCGGCACGGTTTCAACGACAGCCTGATCCGGGTCTGGAAGTTCCGCACCATGTTTGCCGATCAATGCGACGCACGCGGCAGCCGGATCGTCACCCGCGGTGACCCGCGGGTGACGCGGGTGGGCCGCATCCTGCGCAAGACCTCGCTGGATGAACTGCCGCAGCTGTTCAATGTGCTGGATGGATCGCTGTCTCTGGTCGGGCCGCGTCCGCATGCCGTCGATGCCCGCTCCAGCCGGCAGGAACGCTTCGCGCAGATCGTGCAGGGCTATTCCGCGCGCCACCGGCTGCCGCCGGGCATCACAGGCTGGGCGCAGATCCACGGCTGGCGCGGCGAGGTCGATGACCCCGAAAGTCTGCGCCACCGGTTCGCCCACGACCTGTTCTACATCGAGAACTGGTCGCTCTGGCTGGACCTTGCCATTCTTTTGCGCACACCGCTGAGTTTGCTGGACACAAGGCGTGCGTATTGATCCGTCCGGTGTCGTCGGGGGTTGGCCTGCCCGACTGCCCGCCGTAGGGTTTTCTCAAGGGCCGACGGGGATCGGCCCGCTGAACAACCGGGAGGTTCTTGAATGAACATGTTCACACGCGCGACCGCGGCCGCGCTGACTCTGGCCGTTTCCGCCGGTCTGTCCGCTCCAGTGGCGCAGGCCGAAGAAGGCAACTACATCCTTGCCACCGCATCGACCGGCGGCACTTATTATCCGGTCGGCGTGGCGCTGGCGACACTTGTGAAAGTGAAGCTGCAGCCGACCGAAGGGATCGGCATGTCGGCCATCAACTCGGCCGGTTCGGGCGAAAACGTGCGGCTGCTTCGCGAAAATGAAGCCCAGTTCGGCATCCTTCAGGGCCTTTATGGCCACTACGCGGCCACCGGCACCGGCCCGCTGGAAAGCTCGGGCGTGCAGGAGAACCTGCGCTCGGTCACCATGCTGTGGCAGAACGTGGAACACTTCGTGCTGGCCAGCGACAAGGCCGAAACCGGCACCGTCGCCGACATGGTGGCGCTGAAAGGCGACTCGATGGCGCTTGGCACCCAGAATTCGGGCACCATCGGGTCCAACGCGGCGCTGATGGCCGGGCTCGGGGTGGACATTTACACTGACTTTGAGCTGGTGCACGCGGGCTATGGCCCCTCGGCCGAAGCACTGCAGAACGGCCAGGTTTCGGGCATCAGCACCCCGGCCGGTGTGCCCGTGGGCGCCGTCAGCAAGCTGCTGGCCTCGGCGGGGGACAAGGTCACGTTGCTGAACTTCACGCCCGAACAACGCGCTGCCGCCGATGGCGGTCGTGAACTGTGGACCGAATACCTGATCCCCGCCGGCACCTATCCGGGTCAGGCCGAGGACGTGACCACCATCGCGCAGCCCAACTTCCTGGCCACCAACGCAGATGTTCCGGAAGAAAACATCTACCTGATCACCAAGGCGATCTACGAGAACCTTGCTTTTCTGCAGGCGATCCATCCGGCGACCAAGGCGATGGCCATCGAAAAGGCAATCTCGGGCCTGCCGCTGCCCCTGCACCCCGGTGCCGCGCGGTACTATCAGGAAGCCGGGGTCGAGATCCCCGAGCGTCTGATCGCCAAGTAAGATGGACCTGAAAACCCTGGCTCAGCATGTGCTGACTGCCTTTTGCGCCACCGTAGCGGTGGCGCATCTTTACCTCGCAATTTTCCCCGTGGTGTCCGAGTTGGAGCGCAACGCCTGGCACTTCGCCTGCTTTGCCTTCCTCGCAGCACTGCTGACACCGATGACAAAAAGCGGCCATCGGACACAGACGGCGCAAGCCATCGATGCGGTATTCGGGGCCGTGGTGGCCATCGCAGCGGTGCACCTGAGCTTTGCCGAAAACGCCATCTACGCCCGCGGCGTCAAGCTGGCGCCGGTGGATTGGGCCGCGGCCTGCATCTGTATCCTGGGGGCCATCGAACTGACCCGCCGCCTGACCGGCTGGATCATCCCCTCGCTGATCATTCTGTCCATCACCTATGTGACGGTCTGGGGCAGTTGGGTTGGCGGCGTGTTCAGCTTTTCGGGGCTGAGCTGGGAGACCGTGATCTTCCGCTCGATCTACGGCGATGACGCGATGTTCGGCTCGATCGCGCGGATCTCGTCAACTTATGTCTTCCTCTTCATCATCTTCGGGGCCTTCCTGTTGCGCTCGGGCGCGGGCGATTTCGTGATTGCCCTGGCGCGCGCCGTTGCGGGCCGCTGGGTCGGCGGACCCGGCATCGTGGCGGTGATCGCCAGCGGGCTGACCGGCACCATCTCGGGCTCTGCGGTGGCCAACACCGCCTCGACCGGGGTCATCACCATCCCGCTGATGCAACGCGCGGGCTTCCGTCCCACCTTTGCCGGCGGGGTCGAGGCCGCGGCCTCGACCGGCGGGCAGCTGATGCCGCCGATCATGGGGGCAGGCGCCTTCGTGATGGCCAGTTTCACCCAGATCCCCTATGAGAAAATCGTGGCGGTCGCCGCCCTTCCGGCGCTGCTGTATTTCCTGTCGGTCGCCTTCTTCGTGCGGATCGAGGCGCGACGCACCAACCTGCCGCCGATCCCGTCGGATGGCGAGACTCTGGGCTCGGCCTTCCGCAAGGGCGGCGCCAGCTTCGTCATTCCCATCGGCCTGCTGATCGGGATGCTGGTCAGTGGCTTCACGCCCACCTATGCGGCGGTCTTCGGCATCGTCGCGGTGATCGTGTCCAGCTGGTTCACCCAGACCCGCATGGGCCCCCGCGCCATCATCGAGGCGCTGGCCCTGGGCACGCGCAACATGATGATGACGGCGGTGCTGCTGTGTTCGGTGGGTCTTGTGGTCAACGTGATCGCCACGGCGGGTGTCGGCAACACCTTCAGCCTGATGATCGCCGAATGGGCCGGGGGTCATATCCTGGTGGCGATCCTGCTGGTGGCTCTGGCCAGCCTGATCCTGGGCATGGGCCTGCCAGTGACGGCGGCCTATATCGTGCTGGCCACCCTGTCGGCCCCGGCCCTGGCCGGGATGATTGCCGACCGGGCGGTCATCGACGCATTGGTGCAAGGGGCGCTGGACCCGGCGGCGCAAGCGGTGCTGATGCTGGCCGCGCCTGAGCGGATGGCCGAATTCGCCGCGCCCATGTCGCTTGAAGCGGCCCGCGAGCTGGTGCGCAACCTGCCGCTGGAAGTGGCCGGTCCGCTGCGCGATCTGACCGTCCCGCCCGAAGTGACGCTGGCGGCCTTGCTGTCGGCACATATGATCATCTTCTGGCTCAGTCAGGACAGCAACGTCACGCCGCCGGTGGCGCTGGCCGCCTTCACGGCGGCGGCGATTGCCAAGGCGCCGGCCATGGCGACCGGCGTGGCCAGCTGGAAACTGGCCAAGGGGCTGTACATCGTGCCGGTGCTGTTCGCCTATACCCCGCTTTTGTCGGGGGATTGGGGGGCGGCGCTTTGGGTGTTCGGCTTCGCGGTGCTGGGCATCTATGCGCTGGCCGCCGGGATGCAGGGCTGCATGGAAGCCAAGGTCGGCCCCGTGTTGCGTGTCATCCTGCTGGTGGCCGGCCTGGCCTGCCTCTGGCCGGGCGCTCCGCTGATCCAGGCGGGCGGGGCCGTCGCGGTCATCGGGCTTCTGGTCCTGAACGTCCGTGGCATGCGGGCCGCCGCCGCCGCGTAAGACCTCTTCGTGGCCGGCCGTAGCGGCCGGGCCCCGATACATAAGACCCCCAGTTGCGAAAAGTGGGTGAGCAACACCCCCCGGGCAAAGGCCAGCAGGAACATCACCGTCAGCCCCAGCACGATGGTCGGCGCCGGTGCGCTGTCGAGGAAGAATGACAGATAGGTGCCGCCTAGGGCCGCGATCAGGGTTACCACAACCGAGATCCACAGCATGTGCCCGAACCGTTTCGTCAGCAGGAAGGCGATGGCACCGGGCGAGATCAGCAGCGCAATTGCCAGGATGATCCCCACCGACGACAGGGTCGCGACGATGGTCAGCGACAGGATCGACAGCAGCCCGTAGTGCAGCCATTTCACCGGCAAACCGCTGGCCTGCGCCTGTGCCGGATCGAAGGCGTGCAGCAGCAGGTCCTTCCATTTGCCCAGCAGGATCAGCGCCACAAACGCCGAGATCAGGCCGGCCGTCCACAGGTCCTGCACGCCGACCCCCAGCATGTTGCCGAACAGGATGTGGTCAAGGTGCTGGTCGGTCTCGATGCTGGTGAACAGGATCAGCCCCAGCCCGAACATGCCCGAGAAAACTACCCCCATCACCGTGTCCTGCTTGATGCGGCTGTTGGTGTCCAGAAATCCGGTCAGCAGGGCGCAGATCATGCCCGCAGCGAAGGCGCCGATGATCAGCGGGATGCCCGCGACATAGGCCAGCACCACCCCTGGCAGCACCGCGTGGCTGACCGCATCGCCCATCAGCGACCAGCCCTTGAGCACCAGGAAATTGGACAGCAGCGCCGTCGGGATCGAGATGATCGCCGCGATCCAGAAGGCGTTCTGCATGAAGGGAAACTGGAAGGGTTGCAGCAGGGTGTCGATCATTCCGCGGGTTCCACCCGTTGCGTGGCGGTCGGCGGGGCCGGGGGCGTTTTCAGTGCTGCGGCGGCCTTGCGGCGCGCGGCCAGCATGCCGTGCTTGGGCGCAACAAAGAACGTGATCAGGAAAATCAGGGTTTGCAGCACCACGATGATCCCGCCGGTGGCGCCATCCAGGAAATAGCTGGCATAGGCCCCCAGGAAACTGGTCGAGGCCCCGATCACCACCGACAAGGCAATCAGCCGGGGGAAGCGGTCGGTCAGCAGATAGGCGGTGGCACCCGGCGTGACCACCAGTGCGATCACCAGAAAGGCGCCCACCGTTTGCATCGCCGCCACGGTGCAGGCCGACAGCAGGGTGAAGAACACCACTTTCAGCAGTCCCGGCCGCAGCCCGATCGACCGCGCGTGGCTTTCATCGAAGAACACCACCATCAGGTCCTTCCACTTGGCCAGCAGCACGGCCAGAGACACGCCAGAGATCAGCACCAGTTGCAGCGTGTCCTCGGGGGTGATGGCCAGAATATTGCCCAAAGTGATGGTCTGGATACTGACCGACATCGGCGAAAGCGAGACCATGAACAGCCCCAACCCGAAGAACGAGGTGAAGATCAGCCCGATCACCGCGTCCTCTTTCAGGCCCGAGCGCTGGTTCAGGAACAGCATCGCCCCGGCCGCCAGCCCGCCCGACAGGAAGGCCCCGAAGGCGAAGGGCAGGCCCAGCATGTAGGCCCCCGCAACGCCGGGCACGATGGAATGGCTCAGCGCATCGCCGATGAGCGACCAGCCTTTCAGCATCAGGTAGGCCGACAGAAAGGCGCAGACCCCGCCAACAAGGGCCGAGACCCACATGGCGTTGGTCATGTAGCCGTAGTTGAAAGGCTCCAGAAGCAGGCTCATCGCGGGCCGGCCCCGTCGTCATCGTCATAGAAGACCAGCGGGCGTTCATCGTCGGTGATGACATTCAGGCGGCGCGGATCGTCGTCGTCGTGCAGGTCGGCGCCCTCCAGTGTGAAGTGGCGCAGCACGCCACCGAAGGCCAGTTCCAGCTTTTCGCGGGTGAAGACATCTTCAGTGCGGCCATAGCCCAGCACGGTGCCCTTCACCAGAATGGTGCGGTCGCAGAACTCGGGCACCGAGCCGAGGTTGTGGGTGGACACCAGCATCACCCGGCCCTCGGCGCGCAATTCGCGCAGCAGGGCGATGATCTGATCCTCGGTCTTCACATCGACGCCGGTAAAGGGTTCGTCCAGCAGGATCACCCGCCCCTGTTGCGCCAGCGCGCGGGCCAGGAAGACGCGCTTGCGCTGGCCGCCCGACAGCTCACCGATCTGGCGCTGGCGGAACTCGCGCATGTTGACCCGGCCCAGGGCCGCATCCACTGCCGCATGGTCGGCCTTCGACGGACGGCGCAGAAACCCCATGTGGCCGTAGCGGCCCATCATCACCACGTCCTCGACCAGCACCGGGAAGGACCAGTCGACCTCTTCGGCCTGCGGCACATAGGCGACAAGGTTGCGGCGCAGCGCTTGCCGGACGCTCATGCCCAGCACCTCGATGGTGCCGGCGGCGGCGGGCACAAAGCCCATCAGCGCCTTGAACAGGGTCGATTTGCCCGCACCGTTGATGCCCACAAGTGCGGCGATGGTGCCGGTGGGGATCTCGAAACTGGCATTGCGCAGGGCGGTGTGGCCGTTGCGATAAGTCACCGTCACGTCGCGCGCACAGATGCCGCTGGACTGCGCGGGGGCGGTGGGGGACAGGGTTTCGGCAAGGCTCATGTGCCGTCCCCGCTCAGCCCGTTCACCACGGTTTCCGAAGTCACGCGCAGCAGGTCCAGGTAGGTCGGCACCGGGCCGTCGGGTTTCGACAGGCTGTCCACATACAGCACCCCGCCATAGGCCGCGCCGGTTTCCCGTGCCACCTGTTTGGCGGGCGCATCCGAGACGGTGCTTTCGCAGAACACTGCCGGGATCGCGTTGTCGCGCACCCCGTCGATGACCTTGCGCACCTGTTGCGGCGTTCCTGTCTGATCGGCGTTCATCGGCCAGAGATAGAGCTCGTTCAGGCCAAAGTCCCGCGCGAGATAGCTGAATGCGCCTTCACAGGTCACCAGCCAGCGCTTGTCCTCGGGGATCTCGGCGATGCGAGCGCGCAGCGGCGCCAGTGTCTCGGTGATCCGGGCCTTGTAGCTTTCCGCGTTGGCGGCATAGATGGCGGCGTTGTCCGGATCGTGTGTCGAGAAGGATGCCGCGATATTGTCGATGTAGATCAACGCGTTGTCGACGCCCATCCAGGCATGGGGATTGGACTTGCCGGCATAGGAGCCTTCAGAGATCGGGATCGGATCGATGCCATCGGTCAACGTGGCCGAGGGCACATCGCTGAGGTTGGACAGGAATTGCTCGAACCACAGTTCCAGGTTCAGCCCGTTCCACAGGATCAGGTCGGCATCCTGCGCCCGCACGATGTCGCGCGGGGTCGGGGAATAGCCGTGGATCTCGGCACCGGGTTTGGTGATCGACACCACCTCGGCGGCGTCCCCGGCGACGTTCCGGGCCATGTCGGCCAGCACGGTGAAGGTGGTCACCGCCTTGAACTTGTCATCGGCCTGCAGGGGCACGGCCAGACAGCACAGCACCAGAGCCTTGGACATCAGACGCAAACGGATCACGGGGCAACCTCTCGCTGGGGGTGATGGCGGCACTATATGCAAGCCATTCGCAACTGGCAATGCAATTGCGAATTAGTCTCAAGTTAATCCGCTTTGGGTCACCGCCTAGCTTTTCGCCGTGATTGCTGCTTACCTTGGCGCGACACCTATGGATGGGATCTGATGCATCGGACAGCGACCGACAGCGGGCCAATGCGGACTGGGGCGTCTGACACAACCAGGCTGGCCTTTGCGACCCACGGTCTGACCAAGGTCTATGGCGAAGGCCGCGCGGCGGTGCATGCCCTGCGCGGCGTCGATCTGGAAATTCCGCAGGGCGAGATCGTGGTGCTGTTGGGCCCTTCAGGGTCGGGAAAATCCACGCTGCTGAACATCATCGGCGGGCTGGACCGGGCCACGGACGGAACTGCGTATTTCCGTGACCAGAACCTGTCCGAGATGAGCGATGCGGCCCTGACCCGCTATCGCCGCGAACACGTGGGCTTCGTGTTTCAGTTCTACAACCTGATGCCCAGCCTGACCGCCCATGAAAACGTCGAGCTTGTGACCGAGATCGCCGCAGATCCGATGGACCCGGACGAGGCGCTGCGGCTGGTCGGGCTGGACAAGCGCAGCGATCATTTTCCGGCGCAACTGTCGGGGGGCGAGCAACAGCGCGTCGCCATCGCCCGCGCCATCGCCAAGCAGCCCGAGGTTCTGTTCTGTGACGAGCCGACCGGCGCGCTGGACAGCGAAACCGGCCGCGCGGTGTTGCAGGTGTTGCACGACGTGAACGCACGGCTTGGCTCCACCGTCTTGATGGTGACCCATAATGCCAGCACGGCGGCCATGGCCGACCGGGTCATCCATTTTTCCGACGGCAGCATCCGCGAGGTGGTGCGCAACACCGTCAAGCTGCCTCCGTCCGAGATCGTCTGGTGAGCCCGCTGGATCACAAGCTGTTGCGCGACCTGTGGCGCATCAAGGGGCAGGCCACGGCCATCGGCGCGGTGATCGCCATGGGCGTGATGATGCTGGTGATGATGACCGGGCTGACGGCCTCGCTGACCGAAACCCGCAATGCGTACTATGAACGTTACCGGCTGGCCGATGTCTTTGCGCCGGTCAGCCGTGCGCCGGAACACCTGGGCGATCGTCTGGCCGAGATCCCCGGCGTGTCGGCGGTGCAGACGCGGGTGCAGGGGCGGGCGCTGATCGATCTGCCGGGCGAGGTGCTGCCGGTGCAGGCGCAGGCGGTGTCGCTGCCCGAGCATCGCCGGCCGGCGCTGAACGATGTCTACCTGACCGATGGCCGGTTGCCGGCACCGGGACGGCCCGACGAGATCGTGCTGCTGCAAAGTTTCGCCGCGGCCCATGATCTGCGCCCCGGCGATCATCTGCGCGCCACCATGAACGGCGCCCGCCGCAGCTTTGACATCGTCGGTTTGGCGCAGAGTCCCGAATTCTTGTACACCACCGCGCCGGGGGAACTGGTGCCCGATGATGCCCGATTCGGCGTGATCTGGATGGGGCGGCGGGGGCTGGCCGCGGCCTATGATATGGACGGCGCTTTCAACGAGGCGCTTCTGGGGCTGGCGCGGGGCGCCAGTGACGACGCGGTGATCGCGGCGGCGGATCGTCTGCTGAAGTCCTATGGCGGGCTGGGCGCCTATCCGCTGGCCGACCAGACCTCGAACCGGTTTGCCTCCGAGGAGATCGCGGGTCTGGAGGCGTCCTCGACCTCGGTGCCGCCCATCTTTCTGGCGGTGGCGGCCTTCCTTCTTTACATCGTCGTCAGCCGGATCGTGCAGGCCGAGCGCGGCCAGATCGGTCTGATGAAGGCCTTCGGCTATTCCAACGGCGAGGTCGGGCTGCACTATTTCAAACTGATCCTTGCCATCGCTTCGGGCGGGGCGCTGGCGGGATGCCTGTTCGGCATTGGCGCGGGGCGGGCGATGATCGGGCTCTATTCCGACTATTTCAAGTTTCCCTTTCTGGTCTTCCAACTGGATCCGGCCGCCTTCGTCATCGGGGTGGTGGTCAGCATCCTTGCGGCCTCGGGCGGCGGGCTGATGGTGTTGCGGCGGGTCTTTGCCCTGACCCCGGCCGAGGCCATGCGCCCCCCGGCACCACCGGACTTCAGCCGCACCGGGCAGGTGGGTCGGGCGTTGGGCCGGATTCTGGATCAGCCGTCGCGCATGGTGCTGCGCCGGATCACCCGGCAATTCGGACGCATGGCCGGGGCCACCATCGGCATCGCTGCGGGCATGGCGCTGTCGGTGTCGATGATCACCATCATGGCCGGGTTCAACCGCACCATCGACCTGACCTTCTCGGTCACCGACCGCAGCGATGTGACGGTCACCTTCACCCATCCGGTCAGCGACAAGACCCTGCTGGAACTGGCGCGTCTGCCCGGTGTCGAAAGGGTCGAACCCCTGCGCCATGTCGGCGCCGTGTTGCGCAACGGGCTGATCACCTATCGCGGCGGGCTGATCGGCCTGCCGGAAATGGCCGAGCTGTACCGCGCGCTGGACAGGGATCAGGCCCCGATCGAGCCGCCCGATCACGGCGTGGTCCTGTCGCGTGCGCTGGCCGATGTGCTGAACATCGCGCCCGGCGATACCCTGCGGGTCGAGGTGCGCGAGGGTCGGCAGCCGGTGCTGGATCTGCCGGTGTCGGGCGTGGCCGAGACCCTGCTGGGCGCACCCGCCTACATGAACATGGCCGCGCTGAACCGGGCGCTTGGCGAGCCCGGACGGGTGTCGGGCGCCTATCTGGCCATCGACGAGAACTCCGAGACCGCGATCTATGCCGCACTGAAGGATTTGCCAACGGTTGTCGGGGTCAGTCTGAAGTCGCAGGCCCGCGATGCGCTGCTGGCGCAGATGAACACCGGCGCGGGCAGTATCCGCTATGTCATGGGTTCCATCGCCTTCGTCATCACCTTCGGCATCGTCTACAACGCCGCCCGCATTGCCCTGGCCGAGCGCGCGCGCGATCTGGCCTCGCTGCGGGTGATCGGCTTCAGCAAGGGCGAGGCGGCCTTTGTCCTGCTGGGGGAACTGGCCGTCGTGACGGTGATGGCCCTGCCGTTGGGGGCGGTGATGGGGTATTACCTGTCCTTCGGGATCGCGCAGGGCTTTTCCAACGATCTGTACCAGATCCCGGCGGTCTTCGATCCCGCCAGCTATGGTCAGGCGATGATCGTAGTGCTGCTGGCCGCCGTGGTCTCGGGCGGGCTGGTAAAACGCGATCTGGACCGCGCCGATCTGATCGAGGCGCTGAAAACACGGGAGTAGACAATGGCGAGGGCAAGAAAGAGATCGCGGCTGGTGCTGACGCTGATCACCGGCCTTCTGATCGCCGGGGCGCTGGCGGCGGCCTTCTGGCCCCGACCGGTGATGGTCGATCTCGACGAGGTGACGCGCGGGCCGATGATGGTGACCATCGACGAAGAGGGCCGCACCCGCGTGGCCGAGGCCTATATCGTCTCGACCCCGGTGGCGGGCCGGTTGCAGCGGGTGGAGGTGGACCCCGGCGATCCGGTGATCCGGGGCGAAACCGTGGTGGCGCATATGCTGCCCACCAACCCGGCGGCCCTGGACGTGCGCACCCGCGAACAGGCGCTGGCGGCGGTCCAGGCCGCCGAAGCCGCGCTGCGGGTTGCGCGCGCCGATCTGAACGCCGCCATCGCCAACCGCGATCTGGCCGAGGCCGATCTGCGCCGCGCCGAAACCCTGGCCGACCGTCAGCACACAAGCCCGGCGACGCTGGACCGGGTCCAGCAGGGGTATCGCGTGGCCGAAGCCCAGGTCGAAACCGCCGAGGCCGCGATCTCGATGCGCGAAGCCAATCTGGCCAATTCACGGGCGCAACTGATCGGCTTTGACGATCAGGGGCTGGCCTCGGCCATCGGCAATCCGCGCAGCGACGACATTCCGCTTCATGCGCCCACCGACGGGCGCATCCTGCGCATCATGCAGCAAAGCGAAACCACGCTGCCCGCCGGCGCGCCGATCATGGAAATCGGCGATATCGAGGGTGCACTGGAGGTGGTGGTCGATCTGATCTCGTCGGATGCGGTGCAGGTCGAGATCGGCAATCAGGTCATCATCGAGGATTGGGGCGGCCCCACCGCCCTGCATGGCAAGGTCATCCGCATCGACCCGCTGGCCGTCACCAAGTTTTCCGCACTGGGGGTCGAGGAACAGCGCGTCCCGGTGACCGTCGACCTGTCCGGCCCGGCGGAGGAGCGCAAGGCGCTGGGACACGGCTATCGGGTGGTAGCGCGGATCGTGGTCTGGAAACAGGAAGACGCCCTGCGTGTACCCTCAAGCGCGCTGTTTCGCAGCGGCGGCGACTGGGCGGTGTTTCGGGCGCAGGAGGGCAAGGCCCGCGTGACCCCGGTCGAGATTGGCCGCAACAACGGCGTTCAGGCCGAAGTGCTGGCCGGGCTCGAGGCCGGGGATCTGGTCATCCTCTACCCCTCGACTGCGGTCACGGATGGTGCCGCCATTGCCCGCAGGGTGGTCAATTGACCTTGGTCCGGGGTTGCCGATCCGCCCAGTCTTCGTCACTGGTAAACCATCGTCTCTGCCCGCGCCGCTTGGACAGCAAGGAGCACAAATGGTTTCGATCCTGCTAATTTTTCACTTCTGTATCGTTGTCGCCTTTACCATCCGGATCCTGCTGCGCGACGACCTGTTCCCGCCGGCGCGACTGGCGTGGTTCGTGGTGCTGATCATGGTGCCGTATTTCGGCAGCGTCATCTATTTCCTGTTCGGCGAGATCGACATCGGGCATGAGGCCGACAAGCGGCACAATCGGATCTTCCACCAGATCCGGGCCAGGGCCGCCGATATGATGGGCTCGCCCCAAACATCCGACACGCTGATTGACCCGAAGTACCGCCCGGCCTTCCGCTATGCCGCTTCGATCAACGGGTTCAACCCGGTTGACGGCAACCGGGCCAGGCTGATGGCCGATGCGGCCGACACCAATGCCAGCCTGATTGCCGATATCGATGCCGCGACCGAGCAGGTGCATGTGCTCTACTACATCTGGCTGACCGACAAGACCGGTACCGAGGTCGCCGAGGCGCTGATCCGCGCCGCAGGCCGGGGCGTGACCTGCCGGGCAATGGCCGACGGGCTGGGGTCGCGCGTGATGATCAAGTCAAAGCTGTGGGCGCGCATGAAGGAAGCCGGCGTCCAGATCGCCGTGGCCCTGCCGTTGAACAATCTGCCGCGCACCCTGCTGACCAGCCGTGTCGATCTGCGCAACCATCGCAAGATCACCGTGATCGACGGCCGGATCACCTATTGCGGCAGCCGCAACTCGGCCGATCCCGAGTTTCAGGTGAAGGCGAAATACGCGCCGTGGGTCGATATCATGCTGCGATTCGAAGGCCCGATCGTGACCCAGAACGAACTTCTGTTTCTCAGCGACTGGATCGCCGCGACCAACGAGCCGCTGGACCGTTTCTCGCTGAAACCCAACGACGGGGCGGAGGGCTTTCCGGCGCAGGTCATCGGTGATGGTCCGACCGAGCGTCGGGGCGCAACCCCGCAGATGTTTTCCAGCCTGATCGCCTGCGCGCAGGACACGCTGACCCTGTCCACGCCCTATTTCGTGCCCGACGCCACCGTGCTGGAGGCGCTGTGCGCCGCGGCCCATCGCGGGGTGAAGGTGACGCTGATCTTTCCCCGACGCAATGACAGCTGGATCGTCGCCGCCGCCAGCCGCAGCTACTATCGCAAGCTTCTGACGGCGGGGTGCAGGATTTTCGAATACGAGGGCGGGCTGTTGCATGCCAAGACCCTGACGATGGATGGTCTGGTGACGCTGATCGGGTCGTCCAACCTTGATCTGCGCAGCTTCGACCTGAACTATGAAAACAACATCCTGCTGCAAGATGCGGGTGTCACGCAGGCCGTCTGCGACCGCCAGGCCAGCTATGTGGCTCGATCCGAGGCGGTGCATCTGGAGCATGTGCACGCCTGGCCTGTCCACATGCGGATCTGGAACAACGCCATCGCCACCATCGGACCGGTGCTGTGATCGACGGGGGATGACCGGGGGAGGGGATGTTCCGGATCACCGGTGTCCCCTCTGATGGCTGTTTTTCCTGCGCCCAAGCCCCCGAAAGTCGGGGCGGCGTGCACCTGGATCCGGTCAATCCGGCGCCTGAATGCTCAAAAATGAACAGTTGCCCGGCAATTGTTGCGCAGTCTCTCGTTGTCCAATTATCTGCACGCAATGGGGGAGAAGGCTGCATGATACAAGGACTGCATCGCGCGCGACCGCTGCTTGACGAACAGGGCGTGGTGCTGGAGTCCGTTCTGCAACCCGAGATTTCGGCAAGTTGGCAGCGTTGTCTTGAGCAGGGCCTCGACCCGCGCGGGGACTCGCCCGATTGCGTTCTGACGTATGAGAAATTCCACCTGCACAAGCAACGCGCCGAACGGCCCCTGATGCTGGCCCGGCCCGAGATGGAGCTTCTGGCCAGCCAGATCGCCGGGCATGACTACCTGATCGCCTTCGGCGACACCGATGGCGTGGTGCTGGACGTGCTGACCGACAGCCAGGCCGACGGCACGCCGATGGCCCGCAGCATCATTCCCGGATCGGTGTGGAACGAGGAACTGCGCGGCACCAATGCCCTGGGTCTGGTGGCCAAGCGCGCCAAGCGCCTGACCG
The DNA here is from genome assembly GCF_049800695.1 of Fluviibacterium sp. S390. Lineage (NCBI taxonomy): Bacteria > Pseudomonadati > Pseudomonadota > Alphaproteobacteria > Rhodobacterales > Paracoccaceae > Meridianimarinicoccus > Fluviibacterium sp. S390. The sequence goes on from NZ_JBNAFN010000004.1 coordinate 148,388, forward strand.
TGTCGGGGCCGGAGCATTTCTTCGCCGCCAACGCCACCATTTCCTGTATCGCCGCGCCGGTCTTTCGCAGCGACGGCAGCCTGGCGGGCGTGCTGGATGTGACCTCTCCGATGTCGGATCGGGAGCGGCACACAGCGACCCTTGTGGGGCTGGCGGCGCTGAACATCTCGAACCGGCTGTTCGTGGAAGATCACCGCAACGAGTTGATCCTGTACTGCCACCCGCGCGAGGAATACCTGACCACCCAGAGCGCCGGCCTGCTGGCCTTCGACCGCGATGGGCGCATGACCGGTGCCACCGCCATGGCGCGCGACATTCTACCCGATATTGCGGGACTCAGATCTCGGCATTTCAGCGATGTCTTTCAGGATGGCTATGCCCGGACCCTGGACAGCATCCAATCCGGTGATACCGCTCAATTGCGCGATCGGCGCGGCTCCAGCGTTTTTGTCCGGATCCGGCTGACCCGCGGTCCGGTCATGGGACTGCGCGCACCCGGGCCGCAGCTGACACTGGGCCTGCCTGCGCTTCAGATCGACCGGTCGGACACGCCTGTACCCGCCGAGGCGCAGATCACGGGCGATGACTATATGAATAAACAGATCGCGCTTTGCGCCGAAGTCGCCGAGGCCGGATTGCCGGTGCGGATTTGCGGGCGCTCGGGCAGTGGGCTCAGCCAGACCGCGCGGGCTGTTCATGCGCACCTGCGCGGCAAGGATCGCTGCATCGAGATCGATTGCGTCATCGCCAAGGAAAGCCATCTGGATTTCTCGTTGCGCGGGCAGGTCGTGGGCGGCGCCGGGCCAGCCTTCGGGCCGCTTCTGGAAACGCGGGGCAATGTGACCCTGATCCTCGACGGGATCGAGGCCCTGGGCGACCGTGCCCTGCCGGTGACCAAGCGGCTTCTGGGGCAGCTGGATCAGGTCTCGCGCGACAACCGCGCGCCGGGAAGCTGGACCCTTCTGGTGATCGAACGCTGTTCGCAGGTTGACGCCTGCTTGCAGGACAGCAGCGCCGAGGCTTTCGACGATTTCTGGGGCCACAGCTTTTGCGTGCCGCCGCTGAGCGCGCGCATGGATCTGGGCGCGGTCTCGCAAACCATCCTGTCTGAATTCGCCCCCGCCGCGCGGCTTGACGAAGACGCCCTGCCGGTGATGCGCCAGTTGGGCGATCACCTGACCTTCTATTCTTTGCGCCGATTGCTGTTCCAACTGTCGCGTCGCGAGGCCACCGGCCTGATCGGCGCCGACCGCGTGCGTGAATTGCTGCCCTGGCTGGCCGGACAAGACCCGGTCTGCGAGGCCTGCCTTGGCCATTCCACCCGCGAAGCGAACTGCCGCCGCATCCGCAAGACCATGCGCGAATGCGATGGCAACGTCAGCCTAGCGGCCCGCCGTCTGGGCGTGTCGCGCAACACCGTCTACAAACACGCGGGCCCGGCGAAATGACCCGCCGCGATCCCGCCTTCCGCATCACCGGACCCCCGCCCGGCTGACGCTTTCGATCCCTGACCACTGCCCACGACCGCCCGAACATCGCTTCGGGCGCCCGATCCCGGCTGCCCAGCGGTTGCCGGTCACGACCGAGACTTCACGTCAACAGGAGGAAAACCGTGAAAACACTTCTTACCACGCTCGCCACCACCACGCTGCTTGCCGGTGGAGCCTTTGCGCAAGGCGCCGATGTGCCCGACAATCTTGAAAAGCTCTCGGGCTTCAAGACCACCGGCACAACCGAGTTCACCTTCATCGACCAGACCGGCCCTTTCGCGGACGGTATCAAGAAGACCCTTGAAAACATCGTGCTGCCCGATGGCTTCAAGATCGAGCTTTACGCGGTGGTGCCGGATGCGCGCCATATCGCCGTGGGCACCCAGGGCGTTGTCACCTTCGTCGGCACCCGCAAGGACAAGGTCTGGTCGGTGACCGACCGCAACAAGGATCGCGTCGCCGACGAGGTCAAGGATTTTGCCCCGTCGCTGACTTTCTCGATCCCCAACGGTCCGTGCATGTCGAAAGACGGCTTCCTGTACATCGCCGAACAGAACCGCGTGCTGCTGTTCCCGGCGGCCGAGTTCTTCTACGAAAGCCCCGACGTGGCGGCCTTCAACCTGGTGGCCAAGGGGGACCTGATCCCGGCCGAGGAGGAAAGCTACAACCACACCGCGCGGGTCTGCAAGATCGGCCCGGACAACAAGATCTACATCTCGCTGGGACAGCCGTTCAACGTGGCACCGCCCGAGAAGCTGGAAGTCAACACCGAGTTCGGCATCGGTGGCATGATCCGGATGAACCTGGATGGGTCCGAGCGCGAGGTCTACACCTACGGTATCCGCAACTCGGTCGGGCATGACTTCCATCCGGAAACCGGCGAGCTGTGGTTTACCGACAACCAGGTCGACGGCATGGGCGACGACATCCCGCCAGGCGAGATCAACCGTCAGACCGCCGCCGGTCAGCACTTCGGCCACCCGTGGTTCGGCGGCGGCACCGTGCGCACAAACGAGTATGACGACGACGAAGTTCCGGTCGAGGTGGTGCACCCGGCGGTGGAAACCGTGGCCCATGCCGCGGATCTGGGCATGATGTTCTACACCGGCAAGATGTTCCCCGAGAAGTACAAGAACGCCATCTTCTCGGCCCAGCACGGGTCGTGGAACCGCACCACGCCGGTCGGCGCGCGGGTCATGGTGACCTTCATCGATGACGAGGGCAACGCCACCATCGAACCCTTCGCCGAAGGCTGGATCGACGAGAACGAGGAATACCTCGGGCGTCCGGTGGATGTGGCCATGCTGCGTGACGGCTCGCTGCTGGTGTCGGACGACCTGGCCGGTGCGCTGTATCGCATCTCCTACGAGGGGTCCGAATGAAGACCGCAACACTCTTGATCCTGGGCGGAGTTTTCTCCGCCCAGGTCGCCCTGGCCGAGACCGCGGGCGACCGGGAAAACGGGCGGACCGTGGCGCGCCAGTGCAAGACCTGTCACGGCATCGACGGGGTGGCCAAGCTGCCCATCGCGCCCAACATCGGCGGCGAGTCCCAGGGATATCTGGTGCGCCAACTGACCGCCTTCCGCGATGGCGACCGCTATCACGAGATGATGTCGGTGGTGGCCTCGGGGCTGGACGATCAGTCGATTGCCGATGTGTCTGCTTGGTACGCCGGGCACACCGCCAGCGCCGGTCTGATGCAGGGGGTTGATGCCGGGGGCGCGCCCGAGGCCTGTGTCAGCTGTCACGGGGTCAACGGTCTGGCACAGATCGAAGACGCGCCCAACCTTGCCGGGGAAACCGTGATGTACATCGACACGCAGCTGAAGGCGTTTCGCACCGGCAAGCGGCATCATGACATCATGTCCGCCGTTGCGGCGGAAATGAGCGACGCCGACATTCGTGCCGCTGCCGAGTGGTACGCGCAGACATTCTTCACAGTTGAGCCCAACGAGTGAACACGCGCCGGGGCAGGCCGGCTATCCGTTCAAGGTCTTTGGCATCCGGATCGGGCCGCCCCGTACGGGCGGGCCGTCTTTTTCGTCTATCGCGATGATCCTCCGTACACTGGTCTTTTGCGGGCGTGCCGCCTAGCATTGCGCCAAAGCCCGCCCGCAATGACGGTGGCTTGGGTCGACGCAGCGCGTCGTGGTGATTTCGCGGTATCGAGGGGGAGGGGCGACATGACGGACCGGTCATCGCCATTGCAACTGTTCTCCAACCAGACGTTCCGGATGCTCTGGATCGCGTCACTGGCGTCGAACTTCGGCGGGCTGGTGCAGGCGGTCGGGGCGGCGTGGATGATGACCTCGCTGACCTCGTCAGAGAGCATGGTTGCTCTGGTTCAGGCCTCGGTCACGCTACCGATCATGGCGTTTTCCTTGTTGGCAGGGGTGTTTGCCGACAATTTCGACCGCCGCCGCGTGATGCTGATCGCCCAAAGCTTCATGTTCGTGGTGTCGATCGTGCTGACGGTGATGGCCTATCAGGGAATGCTGACGCCGTGGCTGCTGTTGTCCTTCACCTTCCTGATCGGCTGCGGCACGGCGTTGCACAACCCGTCGTGGCAGGCCTCGATGGGCGATATCGTCGGCCGCGAGGAACTGCCCTCGGCGGTGTCGCTGAACAGCATGGGTTTCAACCTGATGCGCAGCGTCGGACCGGCGGCGGGCGGGGCGATCATCGCGCTGGCCGGGGCGGCGGCCGCCTTTGCCGTCAATGCCTTCAGCTATATCGCGATCATCCTGGCGCTCAGCCGCTGGCGCGCGCCGGTGCGCGATACCCGTCTGCCACGGGAACCCATGGGCTCGGCCTTTCTGGCAGGACTGCGCTATGTTGGAATGTCGCCGAACCTGCTGCGCGTCATCCTGCGCGGGTTCCTGTTCGGCCTGTCCGGTATTGCCCTGCTGGCTTTGCTGCCGGTGGTTGTGCGAGAGATCTTGCAGGGCAAGGCGTTTCTTTACGGCGTGATGCTGGGCTGTTTCGGGATGGGCGCCGTGGGCGGCGCGTTGATGAACAAGCGCCTGCGCGAAATGTTCCGCAACGAGCTTCTGGCCCGTGGTGCCTTTACCGGCTTCGGCCTTGGTTGCCTTGTGCTGGGTCTCAGCCCCTGGGTTCTGCTCAGCGGGGCTGCGCTGCTGCTGGCCGGGGCCTGCTGGGTGCTGGCCATGTCGATGTTCAACGTGACCATCCAGCTTTCGACGCCACGATGGGTCGTGGGCCGGGCGCTGGCCCTGTACCAGACCGGCGCTTTCGGCGGCATGGCCGCGGGCAGTTGGCTGTGGGGCGAGGTGGCGGAACGCGCTGGCCCGTCGGGCGCCCTGACCACCGCCGCGGTACTGCTGTTTTGCAGTGCGCTGGTCGGCATCCGCCTGCCCCTGCCCAACATCGAAGGGCTGAACCTTGATCCGCTGAACCGCTTTCGCGAACCCGCGCTGCAACTGGATCTGAACTATCGCAGCGGGCCGGTGATGGTGATGGTCGACTACATCATCGATCAGGCCGATGTGCCCGAGTTCCTGACGGTGATGAGCCGCCGCCGCCGCATCCGCATCCGCGACGGTGCGCAGAACTGGGCCATGCTGCGCGATCTGGAACAACCCACCCATTGGAGCGAGAGCTACCACGTGCCCACATGGGGCGAATACGTGCGCCACAACGAACGCCGCACCCAAGCCGATGCCGAGGTGGCCGACCGCCTGCGCGCCCTGCATCGCGGCCCCAAACCCGTTGTGCATCGCATGATCGAGCGTCAGACCGTGCCGCTGCATGACGACATGCCGCTGAAGAAGACGCCGCCCGTGGAAAGCTGACCTTCGCAATTCGGCCAGTGCCGCGTAGGAGGCAAAGGTCGGGGTGTCCGCTTGACGGGTTGTCTAACAAATTTGTAGATATTGTTAGTCAAGTGGTGGCAAGCGAACGTCATGAATCTTACTTCGGCAAGCAAGCTATTGGACGGGCAGACGCCCGCCAAAGACCGGCTGGAAAGCCAGGTCTATCGCCAACTGCTCGACAAGATCCGATTTGGCACCTTTGCCATGGGCGCGCGGCTGCCAAGCGAGGCAGATCTGTGCAACGAATACGGTGTTTCACGCCCTGTTGTGCGCGCAGCTTTGTCCAAACTCCGGGATTCAGGCCTGATCGTGTCCCGGCAGGGGGCGGGATCCTTCGTCAGCAGCGGTGCGCCCGCTGAACACCGGGGCTTTGAGCCGCTGCACAGCATCAATGACATCGCGTGCTTCTTTCAGTTCCGCCGGACCATCGAGGCCGCTTCGGTCGAGATGGCGGCGGAAGATGCTTCGGCCGAGGGTGTCGCGATCTTGCGCCAGATGATTGCCGAGACCGAGGATCTGTTGGGCAAGGGAGAAGCTGGTGCCGCTGAAGATATCCGGTTTCATACAAGAATTGCCGAGTTGTCAGACAGCCGGTTTCTGATCGAGACCATGGACATGCTGCGGTCGCACTGGTTGTTTGTTGGCAATTTTGTCGCCAGTCTTGGCCTCACAGGCGCGCGCACCGGCCAGCGCATGATCGAGGAACACACCGCCATCGTCGATGCGATCGAGGCTGGCGATGCCAACCGCGCCCGCAGCGCGATGGTGAAACATATCCACGGGTCCGAGCGGCGCGTGTTCAAAGGGGGATAGGATGCCAGTCATCGAATGCGTCAGCGAGGTCCGCGCCAGTCTGGGCGAGGGCGCGGTCTGGGATGACCGCGCCAATGTGCTGTGGTGGGTCGATATCCCGCGCGGCCATGTCCACAGCCTCGACCCGGTGTCCGGTGCCGAAACCCATCACGAGGTGGGCGAACCGGTGGGATGCCTTGCGGTGCGCGAAGCAGGCGGGTTGCTTCTGGCCACAAGGTCCGGATTCTGGTTCTACGACCCGGAGACCGGCGACAAGACCCCGATTAGCGATCCGGAGGCCGACCGGCCGATGAACCGGTTCAACGATGGAACCACCGATGCGCAGGGGCGGTTCTGGGCCGGCACCATGCGGGACGGCGGTTCCGACACGCCGGACGGGGCTTTCTATCGCCTTGATCCCGACCTGACTGTCACCCTTTGGCGGGACAACATCTATACCACCAACGGGCTGGCGTTTTCGCCCGACGGCAAGCGGATGTATTTCTCGGACAGCTATCCCGCCGTGCGCACGATCTGGGCCTGCGACTATGACACCGAAACCGGAACACCCGGCACGCCCGAGGTGTTTTTCGACACCAACGCGGTGGCGGGGCGACCCGATGGCGGCACGGTGGATGCCGAGGGCTGTTATTGGCAGGCCGGTGTCAGCGGCTGGCAGGTGTACCGTCTTTCGCCCGAGGGCGAGGTTCTGATGACCATCGACATGCCGGTCGAGAAACCGACCAAACCGATGTTCGGCGGTCCCGATCTGGATATCCTGTTCGTGACCTCGCTGGCCGGCGGCCTGACCGAGGGCAGCCACCAGCCCGATGCCGGGCGCCTGTTCGCGATCACCGGGTTGGGTGTGCGCGGTGTCCCGCAAACGCGCTTTGCAGGCTAGAGGGTCATGGAGATCACCGGTCTGCACAGCATCCTGCCGCGCATACGCCCTTGGGACCGTCGTCATGGGGGCAACTCTTCGGCGGGCGCAAACGCTTTGGCCATGGGTTACCCACACCCCGCTGCGGGGATCACCTGCTGCTGCCAATCCCTGACACATTGAAAAACACTCGATCGAGGCCAGAATGCTGAAAAAACTCCTGATTACCGGCGCCAACGGCCAGCTTGGCGCGGAATGCCGGGCACGGCTGAAACCCTTTGCCGAAACCATCCGTCTGGGGGCCCGCCACGGGCTGGGCGATGCCGCGCCACACGAGGAAATCGTGTACTGCGACCTTGGCGACAAAGCCGCCGTCGAAGCCATGGTAGAGGGCTGCGATGGCATCGTGCACATGGGTGGCCAGGCCATCGAGGCGCCGTGGGACACCATCCGCAATGCCAATATCGACGGTCTGTTCAACCTGTACGAGGGCGCGCGCAAGTCCTCGGTCAAGCCGCGCATCGTCTTTGCCAGTTCCAACCATGCCATCGGGTTTCATCGTCAGACCGAACGGCTGGATGCCAAGTCTCCGACCCGGCCCGACGGGCTGTACGGGGTGTCCAAGGTGTTCGGGGAAGGGCTGGCCTCGATGTACCATGACAAGTTCGGGATCGAGACGGCAAATGTCCGCATCGGCTCTTGCGCGCCCGAGCCTGTCAACCATCGCGCGCTGTCCACATGGCTGAGCTATGACGACCTGATCCGGTTGATCGTATGCATCTTCCAGGTGCCGCGCCTGGGATGCCCGATCATTTACGGCGCCTCGAACAACGATGCCGGGATCTGGGACAATCGCGAGGTCGGCTATATCGGCTGGCAGCCGCGCGACAATGCAGAGGCGTTTCGCGAGAAGATCGACGCGGCCATGCCACGCCCGGCGGTCGATGACGTGCTTTCGCTCTACCATGGCGGCGCTTTCTGCGCTCTCGGCATTCATGAAGATTGAAGCGCGGGGACACGCGGCATGATCACGCCAACCGAATTGCGGGACATCATCCGGTCCGGTCTGCTGTCCTTTCCGGTCACCCCGTTCGATGACGATGACCGTTTCAACGACCAGGCGTTTGCCGCGCATCTGGAGTGGCTGTCGCCCCACAAGATCGCCGGGTTAATCGTGGCAGGCGGTACCGGCGAGTTCTTCTCGCTCGCCCCGGCGGAAGTGGTCGACGTGGTGCGCACCGCCCGCGCCGCCCAGCCCGGACAGCCGGTGATTGCCGGGTGTGGCTATGGCACCAGGATGGCTTGCGATCTGGCGCGCGAGATCGAAGCCGCCGGGGGCGACGGCATCCTGTTGCTGCCGCACTACCTGATCGGCGCGCCGCAGGACGGGATCGAGGCCCATATCCGCGCGGTGTGCAACGCCACCAACATGGGGGTCATCGTCTACAATCGCGGCAGTTCGGTGGTCTCGGCCGAAACGCTGGCCCGGCTGGCCGATGATTGCGCCAACCTGATCGGGTTCAAGGATGGCACCGGCGACATCGACACCGTGAAACGCATCACCGTCGGGCTGGGTGACCGGCTGGCCTATGTGGGCGGGATGCCGACGCATGAGTTGTTCGCGCAGGCCTACCGCGGGGCAGGGGTCGATACCTATTCCTCGGCGGTGTTCAACTTCATTCCCGAAACGGCGCTGAAGTTCCACGCGGCCTTTGTCGCCGGGGATGACGCCACCTGCGAAGATCTGCTGCGCACGGTCTATTACCCGTTCGCCAAGGTGCGGGATCGCAAGACCGGCTATGCTGTGTCGGCGATCAAGGCGGGCGTGGCGCTGCGCGGCTTCGACACCGGGCCGGTGCGGTCGCCGCTGACGGACCTGAACGACGACGAACGCGAGATGCTGAGGGGCGTCATCGGGGATCTGCGCTAGTCGGCGGCCATGGCAACGGCGGTGGTGTCCGCCGGCCCCGCTACCCGCGCCTTGCGTGTCAGAGCAGCCCGCGGGCAGACAGGTTGTTCATCAGCGCCCGCAGGCCAAAGGTCCACTCCGGGCATTCGGTGGCCAGATCGACCCGGTTGCGCAGCGCGCCCAGACCGGGCGCCGAGATCGTGACCACATCGCCGATCTTGTGGGTGAACCCTTCGCCCGGCACGTCCCGATCCTCGGTGGGGGCGAACAGCGTGCCCAGAAACAGCATCAGCCCGTCGGGATACTGATGGTGCCGTCCCAGCGTCTGACCCACCAGATCGGCGGGGTCGCGGCTGATTTCCGACATGCGCGAGGTGCCGTTCAGGACATAACCTTCCGGCCCGTGCACCGTCAGGGTCAGTTCCGCCGCGCGCACATCGTCCAGCGAGAACCCCTCGTCGAACAGGCGGATCATCGGGCCGATGGCGCAAGAGGCGTTGTTGTCCTTGGCCTTGCCCAGCAGCAGGGCCGAACGGCCTTCGACGTCGCGCAGGTTCACGTCGTTGCCCAGCGTTGCACCAACGATCCGGCCCGAAGAGGCCACGGTCAGCACCACTTCCGGTTCGGGGTTGTTCCATTTCGAGATCGGATGCAGGCCGACCCGCGCGCCGCTGCCCACCGAGGACAGCACCGGCGCCTTGGTGAAAACCTCGGCGTCGGGGCCGATGCCGACCTCAAGATATTGCGACCACAGCCCTTCGGCGATCAGCGCGGATTTGACCTGCGCGGCTTCCTCGGACCCGGCCCGGATGTCGCGCAGGCTTTGGCCGATGGCGGTGCCGACGCGGGCGCGAATCTCTTCGGCGCGGGCAGGGTCGCCGGCGGCCTGTTCCTCGATCACCCGTTCGACCATCGAACTGGCGAAGGTCACGCCGCAGGCCTTAACTGCCTGCAGGTCGCAAGGCGCCAGCAGGTGCGGCACATCGGGATCTTCGGGGTTGGCGGAGAGGATCGCGGCGGCCTCGCCCAGATCCTCGCCCTCGGCGCTGCGCACATAGGCGGCGGGATCGTCCATCTCGCAGATGTCGCGCACCAGCGGCGCCTTGGCCGAGGTGATGTCGATCACCCGATCGCCGCGCACCGTCACCACGGAGGGCCCCTTGGCGTCGGGGCGCCAGATTCGGCCCAGCAGGCATCCGTCGGGCAGGGCGGGGTGTTGATCGGTCATTCCGGGCTCCTTCACATCCGGGCCGCGCCGGGGGCGACACTGGCCAGCGTCCGCGGCCCCGCCGGGGGCCGCGATCATTGCGGGAAGGGTTGGCCGGAACCGGCGGCCCCGTCAACCAGCCGATGGCACCCGTCGATCAGGTGCCGGGCGCGGGTTGGCTGGCGTCGTCGGGAAAGGCGAAGTCGGGCAAGCCGTGGAAAGCATCGCGCAGCGCACTGCCCCAGCCCGACGAAATCGTCTCGTAGTAGGGATCGTCGGCCTCGATGCGGAAGACCTCCCCGTTCTTCAGGCTGCCCGCGTGATAGACATGCACGTCCAGCGGCAGGCTGACCGAGAGATTGGCCTTGATCGTCGAATCGAAAGACAGCAGCAGCAGCTTGATGGCATCCTCGAAGCTCATGTCCGGATCATAGGCGCGCACGAGGATCGGGCGGCCGTATTTGGTTTCGCCGACCTGGAAGAAAGGCGTGTCGAAGCTGGCCTCGATGAAATTGCCCTCGGGATAGATCAGGAACAGGCGCGGTTCGCCGTCGCCCACCTGGCCGCCCAGGATCATCGTGGCGTTGAAGGCCGAATTGGCCTGCTGACCGGTCAGGGCATGGGTAGAGATGACTTCTTTCAACACGTTGCCCACAAGCGTGGCCACCTGGAACATCGACGCCGCTTCCAGAATGCCGGGTTGGCGGTCGCCGGGCTGCTTGCTGCGCTCGTCCAGCAGGCTGACCACGGCTTGCGTGGTGGCCAGGTTGCCCGCTGTCATCAGGCTGATGGACCGCTCTCCGGACACCTCCCAGGTGTGCATCTTCCGAAATGTCGAGATGTTGTCGATGCCGGAATTGGTACGGGTGTCCGACATGAACACCAGCCCCTTGTTCAGCATTAGGCCCACGCAATAGGTCATGGAACGCTCCTTTGGTCCCGACCCTATAAGCAGGCTATTGCTGAACCTGCAAGCTCACTTGCAACTGCTCGTCTCCGGCGCCGTGACGCACCCCCTGGATGGGGGCCGCATCGCCATAGTCGCGCCCTGCGGCGACCCGCACATAGCGCGCATCGGGGCAGATCTGGTTGGCCACGTCGAAGCCGATCCAGCCCAGGGATTCGGTCCAGACTTCGCACCAGGCGTGGCTGGCGTCCTGATTGACCTGGCCATCCATGAACAGGTAGCCGCTGACATAGCGTGCGGGGTAGCCCAGTTGCCGCGCCACCGCGATCATGACATGGGCCTGATCCTGGCAGACCCCGTGCCCGGCGGTCAGGGCCATTTCAGCGGTGGTTTCCGCATCGGTGTGGCCGGTTTGGTATTTCACCGCCTCTGACACGCGGGTGGCCAGTTCGTGCATGCGGGCGATGTCATCCATCTCGGCACAATCGGCGCGGATCTGCCCGGCCATCTTGCGCACGGTGTTGCCGGCCGCCGTCATCGGGGTGGGTTCTGCATACAGCCACAGCGGGGTATAGCCCGAATGCTTGCCGATCACACCGTTGCGATCCTCGACCTCGACCACCCCTTCGCTGACGATCTCGACCCGGATGGCGCCGGGGTCCAGCCGCACCAGTTCGGTCCTGTTCATGAACTGGTCATCAAAGGCGACCTGTTTTTGCCCGCCGGTGACCGTGGTCTTCCAGTCGACCACCCGCTGCCCATGCCCGTTGCGGGGGAACATCCGCAACTGCTGCAGCGCGTATTTCACCGGCTGGTCGAAGGAATAGGTCGTGGTGTGCGTGATGGCGAAGGACAGCGTGTCACCCATAGAAGCTGAAATCCTGTTCGATGTGTTTCGCCAATTGTGTGGTGTCGGCGATGAATTCCGCAAGGAATTCGTGCAATCCGTTCTGGAAGACCGACTCGATGGTGTTCTGCGACATGCGTTCGGACATGCGCTCGGCCAGGATCTGGCTCTCCTGCCGGGTGCCGTATTCCTGTTCAAGCTGTTCCAGGTAGCGCACGGTTTCGGCCGCGCAGAAGGCCAGCGACCGGGGCATGCGGCGGTCAAAGACCAGGAAATCCACGATCCCCTGCGCCGAGATATCGCCCCCGTGCAGCCAGCGATAGGATCGCTGCGCCGAGACCGAATGCAGGATCACTTCCCACTGCACATTGTCGATGCTGGAGCCAACGAAACTGGCCGAGGGCAGCAGCAGGTAGTATTTCACATCCAGAATCCGCGCCGTGTTGTCAGCCCGTTCCAGAAAGGTGCCCAGCCGCGAGAACGCGAAGATGTCGTTGCGCAGCATGGTGCCGTACAGGGCGCCGCGCACCACCGAGGTGCGATAGCGGATCGTGCTCAGCAGATCGTGCAGGTTGCGCTCGGCCACCGGGCGGGCCAGTTCCTGCTTCAGGATCATCCAGCATTCGTTGGTGGCTTCCCAGACCTCGCTGGACAGGGCGGTGCGCACCTGCCGGGCGTTGGACCGTGCCAGGTCGATGGAATTCATGACGCTGGACGGGTTGTCCTTGTCGCGCAGAAGGAAGTCGATGACACGGCTGGCGCTGAATTCGTCATGCTTCTGGTTGTAGGCGTTCAGCACCCCTGCGGTGGTGACAACGGATTGCCATTCATTCGACGCGGTAGACGACCGGTTCAGGGCCATGTGCCATCCGGCTTCAAGAAGTCGGGCGGTGTTTTCGGCGCGCTCCAGATAGCGGAACATCCAGAACAGGCCGCCTGCGGTTTTTCCCAGCATCATCGCTCAGTCCCCCAAAACCCAGGTGTCCTTGGTTCCGCCCCCTTGGGAGGAATTCACAACAAGCGATCCCTGTTTCAGCGCCACGCGGGTCAGCCCGCCCGGCGTGATGTCGATCTTGTTGGGAGAGACCAGAACGAAAGGCCGCAAATCCACGTGCCGTGGGGCCAGCCCGGATTTCGCCAGGATCGGCACCGTGGACAGGGCCAGCGTCGGCTGGGCGATGTAGTTGGCGGGCTTGGCGCGCAGCTTGGCCTCGAAGTCCGACAATTCCTTCTTGTTGGCCGCCGGACCCACCAGCATCCCGTAACCGCCCGAGCCGTGCACTTCCTTGACCACCAGCTCGCTGAGGTGCTCCAGCACATAGGCCAGGCTGTCCGCTTCGGAGCAGCGCCACGTCGGCACGTTCTTCAGGATCGCCTGCTCGCCGGTGTAGAACTCGATGATATCGGGCATGTAGGAATAAAGCGCCTTGTCGTCGGCAATCCCGGTGCCCGGTGCATTCGCCAGCGTGATGTTCCCGGCGCGATAGACATCCATGATCCCCGGCACGCCCAGCAGGCTTTCGGGGTTGAAGTTCAGCGGATCCAGATAGGCATCGTCGACCCGGCGATAGATCACGTCCACGGGCTGAAACCCCTGCGTGGTGCGCATGGCGATGCGGCCGTCCACGACGCTCAGGTCGGTGCTTTCGACCAGCTCCGCCCCCATCTGATCGGCCAGGAAGGCATGTTCGAAATAGGCAGAGTTGTGGATACCCGGCGTCAGCACCGCCACCACCGGCTTGCGGTTGGGCGAGTTTTCGGGGGCGCAGTTGGACAGCGACCGGCGCAGCAGGCGCGGATAGGCGCTGACCGGGCGGATCTTCATCCGGGTGAACAACTCGGGGAACATCTGCAGCATCGTTTCCCGGTTTTCCAGCATGTAGGAGACGCCGGACGGGGTGCGAACGTTGTCCTCCAGAACGAAGAAATCATCCTCGCCGGTGCGCACCAAGTCGATGCCGGCGATGTGGGAATAGACGCCGCCGGGCGGGTTCACCCCCATCATCTCGGGCAGGAAGGCCGCGTTTCGGGCAATCAGTTCGGCGGGGATGCGGCCAGCGCGCAGGATCTCCTGCCGATGATAAATGTCGTGCAGGAAGGCGTTGATGGCGCGGACGCGCTGGTCGATGCCGCGCTCCAGCCGCGCCCATTCGCGGGACGAGATGATGCGCGGCACGATGTCGAAAGGGATCAGCCGCTCGTCGGCCTCATCCTGTCCGTAGACGTTGAAGGTAATGCCGATCTTGCGAAAGAAGGCTTCGGCCTCGGCCGATTTCAACCGCAGCCGTTTCAGATCTTCCTTGCTGAACCAGTCATAGTAATCGCTGTAGGGATCCCGGACCTGGTCCTGCGAGATCAGCATTTCGTCGAAGCAGGGCGGTGTTGTTGTCATTTTTTTACACGCCAGTTGGGGTCAACCATTGACACGATAGTTTCACCATCCGTCAGGCGGCGTATAGGGGGGGAAGCGATCAAAGTTTGAGCATTCAGGAAATCCGATGCCTGCGAGGCCTTTGGAAACAGAGACGAATTTGGGCCTGGCAGCCGGAAGGTTTCCCTGGATCAGGTGCAAGAATCAGGCCGCAAAAAATGCGCCAGATCATCTGAGAAACATCCTGTAACCAGTTGATAAATAGATATATATAAAATGAAGTTGGTGGGCGTGCCGTCACTGTGACCCCGGCATTGTCAGGCCACACTATCCTGCTTGCCAAGACCGTCCCGCATGGCGTCGAAGCCGCCGCGGCTCAAGCCCCGGACGCCGTCGATTTTTTTTGCGATCGGGCCAGGAACAGCAGCAGCGCGCCCAAGCCACCGGCGGCAAACATGATGGCCTGCCAGACCAGCCCGGCGGCCACGATGCCCGCGGGATCGGCGCCGAACGGGGCAAGGATCGCCGCCAGCACGCCCTCGCGCAGGCCCAGCCCGTTCAGGGCCACCGGCAGCACGGCGATGATCTTGGCTAGCGGCCAGGCGAACAGCCAAGGCCCCACGCCCACATCCGCACCGGCCGCCGTGGCCAGCCAAAAGGCCAGAAGAACAAGCGCGGTCTGCACCGCCAGCGAGGCCGAGAGCACCAGTGCCAGAAGACCGGGCTGGCGCAGCAGATCGCCCAGCGACGCCACGGTCTTGCGCGCAAACCCCTGTCCCGGCAGGCGCGGCACCAGCCGCCACAGGTGATCCACCAGCCAGGGCAGCAGCAGCAGGCCGATGAATACCGCGCTTACAAACAGGGCGGCCACCAGCAGCAGGCCCGGATCGCCGCCGCCCTCAGCGGCCAGCATCAGCCCGACGACGGAAATGGTCAGCAGCGATACCATGTCGATCAGCCGATCCGCCGCCGCCACGGCCACGACCCGCGCGCCGTCGCGTGCCGACGATTGTGCGATGGCCGCGCGCACCGCGTCGCCGCCAATGGCACCGGGCAGACACAGGTTCGCCGCCAGTCCCGAGAAATGCGCGCGAATGGCCACGGTCGCCGGGATGATCCGGCCCAGAAGGCACCACCATTTCAGGGCCGCGCCCACATGGGCAAGCAGGAACAGGAGCAGCACCTGCACGAACACCCCGGCGGGCAGGGCCTTCAGCGCATCGAAGATGGCGTCGTCGGGCAGCAGCCAGAACAGGATGGTCAGGGCAATGGCCGAGCCGGCAATCCGCACAAGCCAGGATTTGGTGGTTTTCGACATCGCCATAATACACGACCCTTGAAGGCAAGACACACGCGGCACGCAACGGCCCGGAAAAACAGCAACCGCACGAAATGGCGCGTCGCGATGACGCAAAGTTAAGTGCGATGCAAGAGACACTCGATTGAGTCGCCGAACCATGCCATAGATCAGCCTGTCATGCCATGAAAGCGGTGGCGCGCCACGCGGGGCATGACGGTCTGGTAAACAGCGGCCCCGGAACCTGCCGGATTTCCCGGGCGAATGTGTGTAGGTGATCGACAGTGTCTGGGCAGAGCGGGACGAAATCTCAATACGCGATCCTTGCGGGGATCCTTGTGCTGGCCTTGGGGCTGCGCCTGATCGGGGCCAATGCGCCGCTGTGGTTTGACGAGTTGACGACACTGCACACACATCTGCGCCTGCCGTGGTCGCAGATGATGCACGACTTCGAGATGAACCATCACTACCTGTTCAGCCTGCAAGCCAAGGCGGCGATGGCGGTCTGGGGAGAGGCGCCCTGGGTGCTGCGCCTGCCCTCGATCCTGTTCGGCACCGCAACGGTGGCGGCGGTCTGGGTGCTGGCGCGCGATGTTCTGGGGGTGCGGATCGCGCATGTCTCGGGGCTGCTGGTGGCGATGTCCTATCACGAGGTCTGGTTTTCGCAGAACGCGCGTGGCTATGCGGAACTGGCCTTCTGGTGCGGGCTGGGGCTGATCGCCTTCCTGCGCGGGATGGACGCCACGCGCCTTGCGCCGTGGCTATGGTTCGGTGGCGCGCTGGCGGCGGCGGGCTTTACCCATCTGACCGGCACCACCTTCTTTCTGGCGCTTGGCGTGCTGTGGCTGGCCACGGTGGCGGTTCGGGCCCTGCGCGGGCAATTTACGCGCGAAACGCTGGTGCAGCCGCTGATCGGGGCCGGGCTGGGGCTTGTGGTTCTGGCGGCGGTGTATCTGCCGATGGTGCCCAGCATGCTCGACACCGTGGGCGGGGTCAGCGGCACCTCGGCAGTCGATCCGATGAAGGAATACCAGAACCCGCTGTGGACGGTGCTGGAGGGTGTGCGCACGGCCCTGGGCAGTGGTGGCGGGCTGACCGCGCTGGTGGCCCTGGCGGTGCTGGTGGTTTGCGCTGCCGGGGCTTGGAGGGCGCATCCCCACGCGCCGCTGTTCGCGCCGGCCGTGGTGCTGCACATCGTGGTCACCATCGGACTGCTGATGGCCGTGCACATGCGCATCTGGCCACGGTTCTTCTTCGTCGATATCGGGCTGATGATGATCCTGATTGTGGCCGGGGTGGCGCAAATTGCCGACTGGATTGCCGCGGTCCTGGGCCGCGACCGTCTGGGCCCATTGCTGTGGCGGGGCGGCGTTCTGGCTATGGTGCTGATCTCGGCGGTGCTGCTCAGCCGCAACTACCTTGCTCCGAAGCAGGATCTTGCGGGCGCGCTGGCCTATGCCGAAAGCCAGCGCCAGCCGGGAGAGCGCGTGTATTCGCTGGGGCCGGGCGGCGTTCTGTACCGCAGCTTTTTCGGGGCCGACTGGGGCGAGGTGCGCACTTCGCCGGAATACATGGCGATGATGGAAGATCCCTCCCCGGTGCTGCTGGTGGTGCCGTTTCCACAGCGCGTGCGCCGCGCCATCCCGGAATTCGCCGTGGATCAGGAGGGCGTCTTGCAAGAGTTGACCTTGCTGCGCGGCACCCTTGGCGACGGCAATATCGTGATCCTGCGCCGCCCCTGACAGGTGTTATCCGCGCAGTTTGGGCGCGCGGGGCGGCTTCCAATAGGCGCCGGTGGTATCGCGCAGCGCCTGATAGCGGGTCATCCGGTCTTGCGCCGCAGCCCCGCCGGTTTCAAACAGATGCCCCACAAGGCAATCCAGCACTGCCATCGCCCCGGCATAGCAGTCAAAGCCATGGGCGCTGCGGGTGGCCACATGCAGCACGATGTCGGGGTCGATCCTTGGGGCGATGACCTCGCTGTCCGACAGCAGGATCAGCGTTGCGCCACGCTCCCGCGCCAGCCGCATCGACTGGATTGTTTCGGTGGAGTAGGGCGAGAAGGTGATCGCCAGCAGGCAATCCTCGGGGCCGATGTCCAGCAATTCGTCGGTGGCCGTGCCCATGTGGCGGGGGATCAGTTCCAGCCCCGGCAGCGCCATGCGGCCCACATAGTGCAGATAATAGGCCAGGGCATAGCTGCCGCGCGTGGCGGTGACATAGGCCGTGCGGGCGCGGGTCAGGGCGGTGACCGTGCGGTTCAGCCGATCCTGCGACAGCAGCCGCAGCGACCGGGTCACGATGTCGATCTCGTTGCGGGCCATGGCGGCTTGCGCCTGGCTGGTCTGGGTGTCTTGCTCCAACCGCTCCAGCCAGTTGCCGCTTTGTGTGCCGGGGTCCGAGGCCAGCGCCTGCCGAAAGGGCGTGCGGAAGGCATCGAAGCCGGTAAACCCCATCTTCTCGGCCAGCCTTACAAGCGAATTGGCGCTGACCCCGGTTTTTCGGGCGGTGACACGGACCGGGTCCAGCGCGAAATCACTGGGGCGGTCGATGATGTACTTGGCCACATGCTTCAACCGTGGCGGCAGATCGTCGATCTGTGCCTTCAGGCGGCGGGTCAGGTCGGATTGCGGATCCATGCCATATAAAGAACATATGTTCTGAAAATGGCAAATTGAAAACGAACGCGGGATGGGCGATCTGTTGGGCACACCGCAGAAAGGCGTCCACCCATGCCCCAGACCTATATCCTTGCCGCCCCCAACGGCGCGCGCCGTGGTCACGCCGACCATGCCGCCCTGCCAGTGACACTGGATGAGATCACCGCCACCGCTGCCGCCTGTTTTGCCGCCGGCGCACAGGGGCTGCATCTGCATGTGCGCGATGACGCCGGTCAGCATTCGCTGGACGCGGGTCGGTATACCGAAGCGCTGGCCGAGCTTGCCCGCGCCGTGCCGGACATGGATCTGCAAATCACCACCGAATCCGCGGGCAAGTTCGATGTGCCCGAACAACTGGCCTGCCTGCGCGCGGTGCAACCGGGCTGGGCGTCGATCTCGGTGCGCGAAGTGGCGCGGGCGCCGGATCTGGCCGATACGCTGTACGGCACCTGCGCAGCGCAGGGCACGCGGGTGCAGCACATCCTGTATGACGCCGAGGACGCAGGCCTGCTGGCGCGTTGGCAGGCCGAGGGCATCGTGCGCCCAGAACAGGCCGAACGCATCTTCGTGCTGGGCCGATATACGACGGGCCAGGTGTCCACACCCGCCGATCTGGACGTTTTCACTGCGCCGGGCCTGCCCGAGACGCCGTGGATGGTCTGCGCCTTCGGGCCGCAGGAACACGCCTGCCTTGCCGCCGCTGCCGCCCTGGGCGGACAGGCGCGGGTCGGTTTCGAAAACAGCCTGACCGATGAAAACGGCAGTGCCTGGAAAGATAACGCCGCCTCGATCGCGGCCCTTGTCACCCGTCTGGACGGAGCCCGGACATGAGCCATGTTTTCCCCCGCCACACCAAATCCGTCCTGCCCGTCGCGGCCAGCGGCGATGGCCCCTACCTGATCGATGATCAGGGCAAGCGCTATCTGGATTGCGGCGATGCGGCCGTGTCCTGCCTGGGCCACTCCAACCCCGCCGTTATCGCCGCCGTGCAGGCGCAGGTGGAAAAGATCGCCTTCGCCCACACCGGGTTCATGACCTCGCAACCCGCCGAGGCGCTGGCCGATCTGCTGATCGAACATGCGCCGGGCGATCTGGACCGGGTCTATTTCGTCTCGGGCGGCTCCGAAGCCACCGAGGCCGCGATCAAGCTGGCCCGCCAGTATTACATGGAGATCGGCCAGCCCGAGCGGTGCCACGTCATCGCCCGCCGCCAAAGCTATCACGGCAACACGCTGGGCGCGCTGTCGGCCGGGGGCAACGAATGGCGTCGGGCGCAATTCGCGCCGCTGCTGGTGGACATGACCCATATCGCGCCCTGCTATGAATACGCCGAGAAGGCCGAGGGCGAGAGCAGCTTCGACTATGGTCAGCGGGTCGCCAACGAATTGGAGGCCGAGATCCTGCGCGTCGGCCCGGAAAAGGTCATGGCCTTCATGGCCGAGCCGGTGGTTGGCGCGACGCTGGGGGCGGTGCCCTCGGTGGATGGCTACTACAAGCGCATCCGCGAGATTTGCGACCAATACGGCGTGCTGCTGATCCTGGACGAGGTCATGTGCGGCATGGGCCGGACCGGCCATCTGTTCGCCTGCGATCATGACGGTGTGGCCCCCGACATCCTGTGCATCGCCAAGGGC
Organism: Fluviibacterium sp. S390; assembly: GCF_049800695.1. Classification (NCBI taxonomy): domain Bacteria; kingdom Pseudomonadati; phylum Pseudomonadota; class Alphaproteobacteria; order Rhodobacterales; family Paracoccaceae; genus Meridianimarinicoccus; species Fluviibacterium sp. S390. The sequence continues at coordinate 168,217 of NZ_JBNAFN010000004.1, forward strand.
TTGGGCGCGGGCTATCAGCCCATCGGCGCCATGATGTGCAGCGCCCGCATCTACGCGGCGATCCGCGACGGCTCGGGCTTCTTCCAGCACGGGCACACCTATGTGGGTCACCCGGTGGCCACGGCGGCGGCCCTTGCGGTGGTGACAGAGCTGACCACGCGCAACCTGCCGGCGCGCGCGGCACAGATGGGCGAGAAGCTGCAATCGGCACTGGAAGCCGCCCTTGGCCAGCATCCCAACGTCGGCGACATTCGTGGGCGCGGGCTGTTCCGGGGCATCGAACTGGTGGCCGATCGCGACAGCAAGACCCCGCTGGATCCGGCGCTGGGGACGGCGGCGAAGGTGAAGAAAGCGGCCCTGGCGCACGGGTTGATCTGCTATCCGATGTCGGGCACCCGCGACGGCAAGTATGGCGACCATATCCTGCTGGCCCCGCCGTTCATCATCGAGGACGATCAGATCGACGAATTGGTCACCAAGCTGACCGCCGCCCTGACCGAAGCTCTGGGCTGATCTGGCAAAATCATCCGGGCCGGGGGAGGGATCTTCCCCGGCCCGGATCTGTTTCAGGTCAAAGGCAGGGCCGGTGTGGGGCCGCTGTCTTCCAGGTGCCAGACCGCCTGCCAGTCGCGCCCCGTCCGCTCCAGCACCAGGAAATTCCGCTCGGCCATATAGCGTTGCTTTTGCCCCGGCAGCGGGTGGATGCGGATCTTCTGGTCAGGGATCGGCGAGGCGCCCAGCCCGGCCAGCGTTCCCAGCGACCGCGCAAAGGCCTGCGGCGGGGCCCGGTGGGCGATACCCGAGGCGACGAGCTGATGGATCAGGGTCGGGCCGCGCCCCATTTCGGCGCGGGTGGCCAGGTGAATCTCGCCCGACAGCACCGTCACCGGGGCCTTCTTGCGCAGGCGCAGCATCTGTTTCAGCATCCGCACCCATTCGGTGCGATGGGCACGGCTTTGCCATTGGTCGCGCAGGTCGTCCTCGTATTGCTGGATCTTCGGGATCATCAGCATGACCCCTTCCAGCAGCGACAGGCGCGGCCCCAGCAGCGGCACCGAGGACACCATCATCACATGATCGCCCTGCGGTTCCAGAGCCTCGACCGACTGCCAACCGGCCTCGCGCATCACATGGCGCCGGCCCCGCTCGGACCGCAGATCGGGAGCAAACAGGGTCAGGCCGGGCAGTTCATGCGCCCAACTCAGGCTGCGCCCCTGCGGGTCCAGAAACAGGGTGGCCACGTCGTCCTCGGTGGCGGCATGCTGGAACAGCAAGTACATCTCGCGAGCCACCCGGAACAGGGTTTGTCCGAGGGTCGAGGACGTGTGGTCGCGGGGCAGCGAGCCCCAGCCGTCGCAGATATCGTGATCGTCCCAGACGCACAGGCTGGGCACGCGCGCCGACAGCCAGCCATAGGCCTGGCTGCCCATGGCCCCCAGATAGCGCTGCACGAAGGCCGCGCGCAGGTGCTCGGTGATTTCAGCCTGCTGGGCCTCGTCCAGATCGGGCGGGGTTTCGCCGGGCCAGCCTTCGGTCAGCGGGTGGCCGTGGGTGGCTTCATCGGCATAGATCTGGTCGCCCCCCTGCAACAACAGGGCGAAGGGCGCGTGGTCGTGGTTCCGGCCAAGCCGTTCCCACATGGCATTGCGTTCTTCGGGCGCACGATCCATGTCGCCGTTTTCCTCGCCATTGCACGAGGCGAAGGCGATGCGCAGATCGCCGGTCAGATCGGTCTGCACCGGATAGTGACTGTCGCCCAGACCATAGCCGTCGTCCTGCGGGCCAAGGTCGAAGTCGTGCCGCCAGGCGGTGACCTCTCCCAGCTCCCGCAGTTTGACCGCCGCGATCTCGCGCCCGCCGGCCTGAACCGGCGGCGGGGTTTCGCCCGGCGGCAAAAGGCTCAGGGCGGCCAGCGCCAGCCGCCCGTCGCCCCACCCGCGAAAATACAGGAACGGACCGGCGCGGTCGGGGAAGGGGTGCATTGTCACGTATCTGGCCCTTTCTCAGGCGTGCCACGGGTCGGGTCCAGCTTTTCAAGTGCCATCGTGCCCCCCGGCGTTCAAGTCCCGTCGCGGCGCGCCGCAACGTTTGAACCTATACAACGGGCGCAGAACCCGTTAGGTGCCATCGATCACCCATTTTTGACTCGCGCCGCCGTGGGTCCCCGGACCGCGCGGCTGTTTGCAACAGCAGCCGCTCCGGCTTTGCCAGAAAAGACGACCACTTCGTGAAACAAGCTCTCGCAGATGCGCTTCAGCAGCGCGGCTATACAACGCTCACCCCGGTGCAAGAGGCCGTCTCGCGGCCCGAACTGGTGGGCGTGGATCTTCTGGTATCGGCCCAGACCGGGTCGGGCAAGACCCTGGGATTCGGCCTGGCCATCGCGCCGACCCTTCTGGGCGAGGACGAGAGCTTCGGGCGGGCGGACACACCGCTGGCGCTGATCATCGCGCCGACGCGGGAACTGGCGTTGCAGGTCAAGCGCGAGCTGGGCTGGCTGTACGAAAAGGCCGGGGCAGTCATGGCGTCTTGTGTGGGCGGCATGGACATGCGCACCGAACGGCGCACGCTGGAACGGGGCGCGCATGTCGTCGTCGCCACGCCGGGCCGTCTGCGCGACCACATCACCCGCGGCTCCATCGACCTGAGCGGCATCCGAGCCATCGTGCTGGACGAAGCCGACGAGATGCTGGACCTGGGCTTCCGCGAGGATCTGGAATTCATCCTTGGCGAAGCCCCGGACGAGCGTCAGACCCTGCTGTTCTCGGCCACCGTGCCGCGTTCGATCGCGGAACTGGCCAAAAGCTATCAGAAAAACGCCGAGCGCATCGTCACCAAGTCGGAAACGACCCAGCACGCCGATATCGATTATCGCGCGATGTCGGTGTCGGATCGTGATGGCGAGAACGCGGTCATCAACACGCTGCGTTTCTACGAGGCCCCCAATGCCATCGTGTTCTGCAACACCCGCGAGATGGTGAACCGCCTGACCACCCGCCTGTCGAACCGCGGGTTCCAGGTGGTGGCGTTGTCGGGAGAGCTGTCGCAGGCCGAACGCTCGCACGCCTTGCAGGCGATGCGCGACGGGCGGGCGCGGGTTTGCGTGGCCACCGATGTGGCGGCGCGCGGCATCGACCTGCCGAACCTCGATCTGGTGATCCACGCGGAACTACCCAACAGCTTCGAAACCCTGCTGCACCGCTCGGGCCGTACCGGGCGCGCCGGGCGCAAGGGCGTCAGCGCGATGGTGGTGACCTACAAGAACCGCCGCAAGGCCAACCGCATTCTCAGCATGGCGCAACTGACGGCGGAATGGGGCGATGCGCCCTCGGCCGAGGACGTGCTGGCCCGCGATGAAGAGCGGATGCTGGCCGACCCGATCTGGACCGAAACCGGCGATGCCGACCCCGAGACCGTCACCCGTCTCGCCGAGAAGTTCACGCCCGAACAACTGGCGCGCGCCTATCTGACGCTGTACCGGGCACAGCATACCGCGCCCGAGGAACTGTCGGCGGCCACCGACGAACGCCCCGCCAAGCGCGCCGAATTCGGGCCCTCGGTCTGGTTCCAACTTTCGGTGGGCCGCACCCAGCGGGCCGAACCGCGCCGCCTGTTGCCGATGCTGTGCAAGGCCGGCGACATCACCAAGAACGAGATCGGCGCGATCCGCATCCAGGACGATCACACCGTGTTCGAGATCCGCGAACCCAATGCCGAGGCCTTCCTGGCCGCCATCGGACCCGAGCGTGTGCTGGAAGACGGGATCAAGCTGGAACGTCTGGACAGCGCCCCGACGCTGGCCCCGATGACGCGCACGCCCTATGAAGATCGCCCGCGCAAGCCGCATCGCGGGGCCGACAAGCCCCATTATGCGAAAGGCGGCAAGGACGGCGAGAAACGCTTTGACCGCCCGCGCGACGATGCCGGGTCCAAGCCTGCGGGTGGTCGTCCCAAGGCGAAATTCGACCCTGACCGGGCGGACAAGCCTTACAAGAAAGACAAACCCTTCAAGAAGGATGGCGACAAACCCGCGTCCCCCTACAAGAAGGACAAGCCGTTCAAGAAGGACGGCGCGGCGAAATCGGACAGCCCTTACCGCAAGGACAAGGAAAGCTATTCCAAGAAGGGCCCCAAGCCACCTGCGGGCAAGCCGACCAGCAAGAAAAACAAGGCCCGCGCCAGCACCGGCAAGCCGGTCAGCGCCATGGACACCAGCAAGCGCATGGACAACCGCGGCCGCCGCAAGCCCTGAACCTCAGGGCCGGGGGGATGAAACCCCCTCCGGCCCGGCGATCAATAGCCGAAGAACCGGGCGTAGAAGGACCTTGCGAAGACCTCGCGCAGGCGGCTGTCGTCATAGGCGTCCAGCACGTCGCGGATGGTGTCCGCGTGCAGCTTGCCGGTGCTGCGGTTTTCCGACACGCCCAGGTCGATGTCGCCCAGCCCCAGCCCGGCGATCAGACCCGGCAGTTGCTCGGCCATATCCTCGTACCGCAGCACGGCGATGGTCTCGCTGTCGTCTTGGCGCAGCCACAGACCATCCTGCGCGCTCAACTCTCCGATCCCGACGCCAAGGGCGCTTTGGAAATGGGTGCGGTACCAGTTGAACGGGCGCAGGACCAGATAGGTGAAGGGCACCAACGCCGGGGTCAGACCTTCCTTGATCTCGGCCGCCGAGGCCCGCGATTGCACCGAGATGTCCCAAAATGTGTCCGAGGTGGTGAACAGCGTGGAAATCTCGTCGAGCATGGCCGGAAGGGCCGCCCGGATCACCGCATCGCCATCCTCTGGCACGGTCCGGCTGGTCTGGCCCAGAAAGGTCTTCATGGTCTCAAGATGCGCCTGTGCATCCTGCGTCAGCGCCGAGCGGAACCAATCCATCGGATCGCGGCACATGGACAACACCAGAAGGTTCTGGCCGGTGTCCGTCCCTGTGCGCAGCTGGGTGAACTTTCGCGTGATATCAATGTTTTCAACAAGCTGGCCGCGTTGATGAAAATAGAAATAGTCCGATATGCCGGGCGCAAACAGGCTGTCCAGGATCTGCCCCAGGGCCTGTTTGCCGATGAAATGGGATTGTACCGCCTCGACGTCCGGTAGCAGGTTCAGCGCCGCCACGATCGAGGTGCTGGCCACCTTTCCGAACTGGTAGACGACGGCATAGGTGGGCTTGTCCGCAAGCGGCGTGATTTCAGGCATTCATCAGGTCCGTGTTCTGCCGCAGCCAGGCACTGTAGCTGTCCCCGTCGCTGTCGAAGGGATCGGGAAAGGTGTCGCGCAGGTCGGGGCGGTCGCGGTACAGAACCCGCGCCGGTTTGGGAATTTTCTCGCCGTCGGAAAACTGGGCGTATTTCCACCATTTCTCCGGCAGGCCCTCGGGCTCGTTCGCCTCGACGGCCATCTTGTACCAGGCCCAAAGCTCGTAAACGTCCGAGTCGCTGCCGGCGTAGCGTTGGGTCATGATGTCCCCGACCGGTCCCAGCTTGGTGAAATGGAAGAAGGTCAGCGGGCGGTCGTTGGACAGCAGCGCACCGTCGTCATCAAAGCGAATGTCGCGGCGGCTGATGTTCCAACTCGCCACGTTGTAGCCCGGATCGCGCCAGGTCACCACGCCGTCGAAGAAACAGGGAACCAGGTTGCACCACTTCTGATCCACGAACAGGCCCACATCCAGACGATCATGGCACCAGTCGTGCAGGCGGGCCTCCCACCAGGCGGCAAAGCGGCGGCTTTCGGCGGTGTTCGCCACGGCGATGAAACCAAGGTTGTAGGTGCCGTAATGCAGCGAGGTGATCTCGTTGTCCGAGATCCCGAGCGGGGTTTCGTCCGGTTCCACCTGATGCGGCGTCAGGATGATGTTGCAATCGTCCAGCCGGTCGATCAGCGGATCCAGCGGCGAGAACACCGCCGTGTCGGGATCGAAATACAGCACCTTCTTGTGCGCGGGGTCATCCAGCAGATGGCGCAGGGCCGCGCCCTTGACCGCCGTGCAGGCCTCGACGATGTCATGGCCGAACAGCCACGGGCGATGATCCTCGTCCATGAAACGGTCGGGGGTCAGCACCTCGTCGAAAGCCGCCGCGATCGGGGCCATGTCGAAGCCTTCGGGGGCTTCATCCACCAGCACCGCCACCAGTTTCCAGTCCGGATGCACGCGCCGCACGCTGTCGGCCCAGGTCTTCGCACGCCCGAAGTAGTTCAGCGAGAAGCTGGTGAATGCCGCGATGGTCATGCGAATTCCCCGATCTTGACGTGGCTCAGCCCCATGTCCGACAGCTGCATGTCGAAGCTTCGGGTGGTGCGTCCGGCGCGGGCCTTCTGCGCTTCCTCGACCACTGCGTCGGTTTCGAAAAACCCGATCAGGGCGGCTTTCGAGGGCAGCACGATGCCGCAATCCTCTGCCGCGATCAGATCGGCCACATTGCCCGACCCGGTCCGGGTGATCAGCCGCGCGCCGCCGGTGACGGCTTCATAGGCCGCGAGGCAGAAGGTCTCTGGCCAACTGGCCCAGTTCAGGACCAGATCAATGCGGGCGTCGCGGATGGCATTGATCATGGCGCGGGGATCGTCGGTCGAGACTGACGCCGGGTGGAACCGGATCGCGCCGATGCCCGGATCCTCGCTGCCCAGGTAGTGAAAGCTCATATCGTCGCGCAGGGCAAAGCGCTCGGCCATTTCCAGAAAGGCGCTCCAGCCCTTGTGCGGGGCCGGGCTTCCGGCAAAGCCGATGCGAATGGGCCCGTCGTCGGCGGGTTCGGCTTGTGCCGCGGCGCCATGGGTCAGGGTCAGATGCGGCAGGATCGAGACCGGCGCCGGGGCATAGCTGTTGTGCCGGGTCCAGACATCCGCCGCCGCGCGCGACGGCGCCAGCACATGCGGGGTCAGCGCCGCGAACAGCTGGCCCATGCGGTCCAGATGGTTCCGCCGCTCGGCGCCGTAAACGCAGATCGTGCAGGCGGTCGAGGCCAGGTCGGGCGCATTGCAGAAGGCCACGTTGTTGCGTTGCAGCGCATAGGACGGGCACAGCGTAAGATAGTCATGCACCCACACCAGGACCGACGCCGGATGCACCTGCCGGGCGAGATCAATGATGGTCTCGGGCGCATGACCCATCAGCGAATGGATCACCATGGTCACCGCCACATCGTCGGTTCGGGCCGCGAGCATGTCCATCAGGGTCGCGGGGTCGAACGCGCCCAGGGACTGGCCGTCCAGCGTTACAACGAATGTCGTGTCGGTGCCCGGATCGGCAAAGGTCGGCAGCGGGATGGCGGGACGCAGGTTCAGATGGGTGACGCCCTGGTCCCGGCACAGATCGCGTTCGTGCTGGATGCAAAGCTGCACGCCGCCCACGTTGGCCTGGAAATCATCGTGCCCGATGCTCAGCACCAGCGTGCCGGTGTCGATCAGGGCGCTGCGCAGGGCCGCGTTCAGGACATCGTCGTCACCGGGCTTGGGCGGGGTTTCGGTATGGGCCACACGCCAGGCCGCGCGTTGTTCGTCTAGCGGCCGCAACCGGCGCAGAACCTCGTGCTTGAAGCCCGCCGGATGGGTCGCCGCGCGGCCTTCCTTGCGGCCGGCCACGATATAGTGCCAGAACGGATCGATGTCATGCTCGGCCACGTCCGGATTGGTCATCAGGTAGTAGCTGATCGAGAACTTGGCCGTCGGATTGCGCCCCTCGCGCCAGCCCACGGTGGCGTAATGCTGTACCGGGGAAAGTTCGGTGAAATCCACGTCCTGGTTGTTGGAGCGGTAGTAGGTTTCGTCGAAATGCGGCGCGATGTGCTGAAGCTTGTGCACGTCCGGTGCGCGATCCTGCGGCGCGTCGTCGACGGCTTCCGAGGTCGATTCCGACGTCGGCAGATCCGGAGCGGCGTCCGAGTCCTGCGACAGCCGGCCCTCGGCGCGTCCGTAGCGCAGGTAGTGCAGAAACGGGTTGATGCCGTTCTCGCGCACGTCCTCGTTGACGTCGAGATAGAACCGGGTGGAAAAACTTGGACTTGGATCCAGCCCGTCCTGCCAGCCGGTCGTCAGATAGTGTTCGGGCGCGTTCTGATCCGGCGGCAAGGCGTCTTTCAACTGCGCGGCATAGTAGATCGCATCGAGCTCGCGCGCGATCAGTTCGACATCCGAAAGGGACTCGTCACCGCCATCGTCCGAGGCTGCCTTGCCCGTCGACTTCTTTGAAAACAGGGCAGCAAGGGCAGATCGGTTCATGCATGAAGTCCCGCGTACGTCATCGGTGGGTCCGGTCGGGCTGGCTGGGATGACCGGGGTTCAACGGGCTTACAAAGCATCTGTGGGTTTTGTCAAACAGACGACGGGAATTGATTGACCCGATGCGGGTGGGCCAGGGGGTTGTGGGATGCAGTTTTACCCAGGCCTATCCCTGGCAGTCCGGGCACAGGCCTTCGGCCTCCAGGACCGAGGTTTCGATGGCAAACCCGGCCTGCGCCGCAGCACCCAGCAAGCCGCCTTGTGAGGGCGCCGAGGCTTCGGCCACCGAACTGCATTTCCGGCAGATCAGGAATGCTGGCACATGGGCATCGCGCGGATGGGTGCACACCACGAAGGCGTTGAGTTTCTCGATGCGATGCACAACGCCCAGATCCCGCAGGAAGTTCAGCGCCCGATAGGCCACCGGCGGCTGGCTGCCCAACCCGTCCTGCGCCAGCCGGTGCAGGATGTCATAGGCACCAAGGGCGCGGTGGCCTTCCAGCAGGATCTCCAGCACCCGTCGGCGGATCGGTGTCAGCTTCAGGCCGCGTTCGGTACTCAGGCGTTCGGCGACGGCCAGGGTTTCGGTGCGGCAGCGCCGGTGATCATGGGCGGCAAACCCTTCCAAGGGGGGGGCTGGGTCGGACAAGGACAGGCTCCGGGTTGCGCTGGCGGTGAGAAGGTTCTACGTGAGGCACAATTGTTATACAATAACGTGAGTGCGCCCGATGCCCTTTTCCCGTCTCGTCCCCGTTCTTGCTGTTGGCTTTCTGGCCACCGCCCCCGTCCAGGCCGCGCCGGATGTGGTCACGGATATCGCGCCGGTGCATGCACTGGTCGCGCGCGTGATGGACGGCGTCGGCGCGCCGGAAATGCTGGTCCTGCCCGGTGCCAGTCCGCACGACCATGCCATGCGGCCCTCGCAGGCGCGGGCGCTGCAACAGGCCGACGTGATCTTTCATGTGGGGGCAGGGCTGACGCCCTGGCTGGACAAAGCGCTGGGATCGCTGGCGGCGGAAGAGGCGGTGATCACGCTGTCCGACGCGCCGGGCGTGCTGCAATTGCCCAGCCGCGATATCCCGGTGTTTGCCGAGGACAGGGAGCCCCATGACGACCACGATGACCATGAGGGGCACGATGATCACGAAGGCCACGACAATCATGATCACGGCAGCACCGATCCGCACATGTGGCTGGACCCGGCCAATGCCATGACGTGGCTCGACATCATTGCCGACAGCCTTGCGGCGCAAGACCCTGACAATGCCGCGACCTATCGCGACAACGCGCAATCGGCGCGGGATGACCTCGTGCGGTTGACGGCGCAGATCGAAACCGCACTGGCGCCGGTCCGGGATCGACCCTTCATTGTCTACCATGACGCCTATCAATACTTCGAAGCCGCCTTCGGCATCCCGGCCACCGGCGCCGTGGCGGTATCGGACGCCGTCGATCCGGGAGCGGCCCGGATCGCAAGCATCAAGGCGGCGGTGGCCGAGCATGGCATTGTCTGTGTCTTTACCGAGCCGCAGTTCGATCCCAAGCTGGTGCAAGCCGTGTTCGAAACCAGCGGTGTCGCGGTGCGCGTCATGGATCCGCTGGGCGCCGGTCTTGTTCCCGGCCCGCAGCTTTACCCGCACCTGCTGTCCGGGCTGGCCGAAACGCTGGTCGAATGCCTGTCCTCATGACAAGTTTGCCGCGCCCGAAGCAATGGCGGGGCTTGTGCCGGGGCGCGACACATCCCACTATCCGCGCATGACCCTTGCTGAACCGTCCCTGCGCCCTGATCGGCTGGACAATCTGATTGCTTGCCCGCACTGCGATTGCCTGCACAACCTGGCCTCTGTGCCGGTTGGCGCCACGGCGCGCTGTGCGCGGTGTCATTCTGTCCTGCTGTCGCCCCGTCGCGGGGCGATTGCCACCATCGTGTCGCTGGCCTTCGGGGCGCTGATCCTGATGATCGCAGCGGTGTCCTTTCCGTTTCTCGAAATCGAGGCGTCGGGCCTCTCCAGCGCAGCTTCGGTCCTTGACGCGGTGACCGCCTTTGCCGAGGCATCTGGCATGATGGCGCCGCTATCGGTGATCGTCGCTGCGCTGATCATCCTGCTGCCAGTGGGGCGTCTTGCGGGCATCATCTATGCGCTGGGGCCGCTGGCCTTGGGGCGCCCGCCCGCGGCCCATGCCGGGCTGGCGTTTCGCGTGGCGATGCGTCTGCGCCCCTGGGCCATGGCCGAGATTTTCATCCTTGGCGTCGCCGTCGCTCTGGTCAAGATCGTCGGCCTGGCATCGGTCGGCTTCGGGTCGGCCTTCTGGGCGTTCGTCGGGCTGGTCCTGCTGATCGCTGCCAAAGACACCATGATCTGTGAAAGGTCCATATGGCGCGTTCTGGGAAAAAGGTGACCGCGCGACAGGCCGGGCTGGTCGGTTGCGGCCATTGCGGTCTGGTTGCGCCGATCACGCAAACAGAGTGTTCGCGCTGCTGGTCGCCGCTGCAAAGCCGGTATGTCAACAGCCTGCAACGGGTCTGGGCCTGGTGGCTTGCCGGGCTGATCGCCTTCATCCCCGCCAACATCTATCCGATGATGATCACCGATACCCTTGTGGCGCGGTTTTCCTCGACCATCCTGGGCGGCGCGCTGGAGCTGATCCACCATGGCGACGTTTTTGTCGGCGCCGTGGTGATTCTGGCCTCGGTCGTCATCCCGGTGGCGAAGTTCTTTGCCGTCGCCTATCTGGCCCTGATGATCCAGTTTCCCGGCAACCGGGACCCGCATCGGCTGCATCTTCTGTATGAAGTGGTGGAATTCATCGGTCGCTGGTCGATGATTGACGTATTCGTCGTGGCCATTCTGTCGGCGCTGGTCCATCTTGGCGGCGTTGCCGACATCTATCCCGGCATCGCGGCGATCTGCTTTGCAGCGACCGTCATCTTTACAATGTTCTCGGCACTCAGTCTGGACCCACGGCTGATCTGGGACGCCTACGGGGATAAACCGAGTGAGCGAAAGCGGACCGAGCGAGCTTGAAGTCGAAATGCGCAAGCCGCGCGGTATGGCCGGGCTGACCATGATCTGGCTGGTGCCGCTGATCGCGCTGTCGCTGGCTGGGTTCATGACATGGCAATCGCTGGCCGGGCGCGGCCCGCTGATCGAGATCACCTTCAACAACGGTGAAGGGGTGGTCGCGGGCGAGACCGAGCTGAAATTTCGGGATGTCACCGTTGGCAAGGTCGAGAACGTGACCTTCGGCACCGGGCTGACCAATGTGATCGTCGAGGTGCGGCTCGACAAATCCATCGCGCCTTACGTGGATGCCGATGCCGAGTTCTGGATCGTCCGGCCCGAGATTTCCGCACAGGGCGTCAGCGGTCTGGCAACGCTTCTGGGCGGTGTGTTTCTGGAAGGCGCATGGGATGCGGATCCTGGCATGCCACGGTCGACATTCGTCGGTCTGGCCAAGCAGCCGCTGTTTTCGCAGAACGAAGAGGGGGTCGAGTTCCTGCTGACCGCGCCGCTGGGCGGGCGCATCGCGGCCGGGGCACCGATCCTCTACAAGGGTGTCGAGGTCGGGTTGATCGACCGTCCGGTGCTGTCGGACGACGGTTCGCTGGTGACGGCACAGGCCTTCGTGCGCGCCCCTTATCATCACCTCGTTACAACCGGCACACGGTTCTGGAGCGCGTCGGGCATCAATGTCTCGCTGGGCACCGGCGGTCTGAAGCTGGACATCGGCAACCTGACGTCGATCATCAAGGGCGGGGTCGCCTTCGAAAACCTGGCGCTGGATGCCCAGGAAATCGGCAAGGGGCATTCCTTCAGCGTCTTTGCCTCGCGCGATGCTGCCGGAAGTGCCTCGGTGATCGAAGTTGTCGGCGCCGAAGTGCCGTTCTCGATCCTTTTCGATGGGTCCATCGATGGGCTGGCCACGGGCGCTCCGGTGAAGTTTCGCGGCCTGACGGTTGGGTCCGTCATCGGGCTGGGCAGTTTTCTGGATGAAAGCGGCGACGAGCCGAAAGTCATGATGCGCGTCGATGTGCGCCTGCTGCCGGACCGGTTTGGGATCTCGGGCGATGATGCAGAGGTCCGCACGATCGAACTTGTGGCCGAACAGGTCGGAAAGGGGTACCGGGCGCAACTGGTCAGCCAGGGGCTGCTGGGCACCTCGCTGCGCGTCGATCTCGTGCAGGTGGCGGATGCGCCACCCGCCAATCTGGCCAGCCTGACCACCGGACGTCCGGTGATCCCGGCCACGGCGTCCAACATCACCGATGTTGCGGGCTCCATGCAGACCGCCGCCGAGCGGATCGTGAACCTGCCTTACGAGGACATGTTCAAGGCGGTCACCGACCTGATCGACCATGTCAACAGCGTGGTGGCTTCGGACGGCGTGCAGGATGCCCCGGCCGAAGTGCTGGGACTGATCGAGGATTTCCGCAAGCTTGTCGGGTCGGATGCGGTGACCGAAGCCGTGACCGATGCCGCGGCCTCGCTGGTCAGCCTGAAATCCATCCTTGATCAGGTGCAGCAGAGCGAGGCTGCCGCCAGCCTGGTGGCCACCCTGAAAAGCACCGAACAGGTCGCCAGCCGGGTGGCCGAGGTCAGCAACGGCCTGCCCCAGATCACCGCCGAAATTCAGGCGTTGCTGGTCAAGGCCAATGATCTGCCGCTGGACCAGTTGATCGAAGAAGCCACGGCCGTGGTGGCATCGGCCAATACGGTCATCAGCAGTCCCGATTTCACCACCATGCCCGACAGCCTGACACGCATCCTTGCGGATGTGGAAACCTCGGTCGGCGACGTGCGCAAGATGGTCAACGAGTTTGCCGCCTCGACCGCCGTGGACTCGCTGGTGGCGGCCATGGCGCGGGTTGATACCATCGCGAAGGACGTCGAAGGCACGGTGTCCGGGCTGGACCCGATCATCGCCAACATCCAGACGCTGGCCAGCACCGCCGCCGGGCTGCCGTTGCAGGATCTGGTGTCGCGGGCCGCGACGCTGGTGGCCTCGGTCGATGCGGTGGCGTCCTCGCCCGATACGCAGGCGCTGCCGGGTCAGTTGAACGCGGCGCTGCAGACGGTGACGGCAACGGTGGCGGATGTGGAACAGATCACAAGCCGCCTGCGTGAAGGCCCCGAGGTGGACGCGCTTCTGGCCGCCCTGGGCCGGACGGACGAGATTGCCCAGTCCATCGAATCCGCCTCTGCCGGCTTGCCGGACCTTGTGGCGCGCATCGACGCGGTTGCCCGCACCGCCGAGGAACTGCCGCTGAACGAGTTGATGGCCTCGGCTACCAGTCTGGTGAACAGCGCCGAAGCGCTGGTCAGTTCCGATGAAACCGCGCAGATCCCGCCGGCGCTGGCCTATGCGCTGGACGAGTTGGGTGCGGCCTTGGCCGAACTGCGCGAAGGCGGGGCGGTGGCCAATACCAACGCCATGCTGGCCTCGGCCAGTTCCGCCGCCGACGCAGTGGCCGCCGCCGCCGCCGATCTGCCTGAACTAGCGGCACGTCTGGACGGGCTGGTGCGCCAGTCCGAGGCCCTGATGGCCACCTATGGCGAGCGGTCGCAGTTCAGCGCCCAGACCCTGGCCGCGATCCGCGACATGCGGGATGCGGCGCAGGCTGTGACCTCGCTGGCCCGCACCATTGAACGCAAACCCAATTCCCTGCTTGTTGGACGATGACCATGCGCTTTTTCCGCCCTTTCGCCGTGATCCTGCTTGGCCTTGTTGCCGGATGCGGTGGCATCGACACGCAGATCCCCTTGCCCGAGGCGTCGACCAGTCTGCGTCTGCGCCCGCTGGTGTCCTCGATCGAGGTGCGCGACATGTCGCTGCCACGCTATGCGGATGCCGATGAGATCGTTCTGCTGAACGAAGATGGCGGGCTGGAAACGCTGTCTGGCAACCTCTGGGCCGACACCCCGTCGCGCGCCAGCACTTATGCGCTGGCCGATGCCCTTGGCACCATCACCGGCGCAAGGGTGGCGGCAGAACCCTGGCCCTTCACCGATTCGCCCGCCGCGCAGGTGCAGGTGCGCGTCAGCCAGATGCACGGCGATGCCAGCGGTGTGTTTCGCCTGAAAGGCCAGTATGCGATCTCGCCGGTGGCCTCGGGGCTGGCCGACCGTTCGGGGCAGTTTGACATCACCACGCCGCTGACAGGTGACACGCCGCACGCCGTCGCGCAGGCCCAATCGCGCGCCATCACGGAATTGGCGGAAACCATCGCCCGCCGCATTGCGCGCTAAGCAGGCCTAGGGTCCCGGATGACGACGCAAGGCCAGACCAACGGGGCCGATGTGGGCGCATCCATGACCGTGACCGGGGTCAGACGGCGCATACTGCGACGGGTCCGCGGTCTTTTGGGCGGCGCATGGTTCACGCCCGTTGTTCTGGCCGGCTTCAACGGCAAGACACTTGGCCGGGTCGACAAGCTGGTCTTCAACGGAAGATCGGTGCGTGTGGAAGGCTGGTGCCAAAGCGAGAGCCTTTTCCTGGAGACCCGAACCGGCCAGATCAAGATCACCGAGCGGTTCCCGATCCCCGACCCCGATCCCATACTGTGCCTCGGCGCACAGAATATGGCTGGGTTTCGGCAGGATCTGGACTGCACCGGCGGAGTGGTGCATCTGTCGGTTCCATTCCGCGGCCAGATGTTTGTTTACGAGTTGGCCAACCTGTAACACCGTCACGCCTGACGGCGCTCTCGTACCGGGTCCTACCAATGCTTAGCAGAGCTCTCTCCCTGTTCCGTCGCTTCTCTACTGCAGGGTTGCAGATGCAGCTTGGCCCCAAGGTCATCCGGGACCGGCATGGCGAGATTGTTGGCTGCGTGGATACCCTCGGTTTTGCGCAGGGCCGCGTGCGCATCGAAGGATGGTCGCAGGACCAGACCCTTCACCTCTTGATGACGACAGGGGATTTGCCGGTCAGCGACCGCTTTGCCCGGCCGGATGTGCCGGCGGGTGACATCACCGCCGATCCCGGCTTCCTGATTGAAGCCCCCTGGGATGGGCGGGCCCTGCGATTGGCCTGCGAAACAGCGGCGCGGGTGCGAGTGATCGATCTGCCCTGTCCCGGCAAGTGGCAGCGTCGCGTCCGACTGCCCGGCGCGGCCCTGAGGCTGGCGTGGCTGGGGCTGCGGAATGTGCCGGACGTCATCGCGGCAGTGGTACACGGCGACGAGGCCGCCTACGCGCGAATGCGCGACAGGCTGGGGCTGACCGCGGCGCTGACTGCGCGCACGCTGGACCTGCCGGATGGCCTGTTTGAAGCCTCTGCCGTCACGGCCAACCCGAACCTTGCCGCCACGATCATCGTCCCCATCTACAACGCCTTCGATCTTTTGCCGGACCTGCTGTCGCGCCTGTCACGGCACACGGACCTATCAGGGCGGTTGGTACTGGTCGAAGATGCCTCGCCCGACGAACGTGTGCGTCCCTTCCTGCGCGACTGGATCAAGGGGCCCGAGGCCGCGCGATTGCCGATGCCGGTCGAACTGCTTGAAAACCCCGAAAACCTCGGCTTCATCGGAAGCGTCAACCGGGCGTTCGCAAGGGCGCTGGAGTGTCCTGATCCGGTCATCCTTCTGAACTCGGACGCGATGGTGCCTGCGGGCTGGGCGTCACGACTGCTGGCGCCGCTGACGGACACGAAAAACGTGGCCTCGGTCACGCCGATGTCCAACGATGCCGAGATATTCTCGGTGCCGAGGATCGTTTGCCGCAGCGATCTTGCCCCGGATCAGGTCGACGCATTGGACGCAGTCGCAGCCACCCTGTCACCAAGGCTGGCGAGAGCCGAGGCGCCCACCGGCGTGGGTTTCTGCATGGCGATCAACCGCGACTTCCTTGAGAAGCTGCCAAGCTTCGACACCGCCTTCGGCAAGGGATACGGCGAAGAAGTCGACTGGTGCCAGAAAGTGCGCGCGCTTGGCGGGCGGCACATCGGTCTGGCCAATCTGTTCGTGGAACATCGCGGCGGCGCCTCTTTCGGCAGTGCCACCAAGCAGGCGCTGGTGGCGAAGAACAACGCCACCGTGGCCCGGCGCTATCCGTCCTATGATGGCGAGGTGCAGGATTTCATCCGTGCCGACCCCCTGTCCGCGCCCCGATTGGCGCTTGGGATCGCCTGGGCTTTGACCCTGAAGGATGCGCCGCTGCCGATCTATCTGGGTCATTCGCTGGGCGGCGGGGCCGAGCACTATCTGGCGCGCCGCGTGTTGGAAAATCTGGACGACTACGGTGCCGCAATCGTGGTGCGTGTCGGCGGAGATCGCCGCTGGCGGATCGAATTGCACACGCCGGATGAAGTTCTTGCTGCCGCAACCGGCAGCAGCGACACCCTGCGGGGCCTGTTCGCGGGCCCAGGTGCGCGCCGGCTGGTCTATTCCTGCGGCGTTGGCGACGGCGATCCGGTTGGCCTGCCCGGCGCGCTGTTGGACCTGATCCAGCCCGACCGGGACGTGATCGAGGTTCTGTTCCACGACTACTTCCCCGTCAGCCCGTCCTACACCCTGCTGGACAGGGACGGACACTATCGCGGCGTTCCGCATCCGGGTACGGAAGACGACGCCCATGCCACGTCGCGGCCCGATGGCACGCCGGTGTCGCTGGAGCAATGGCGGGCCGAATGGGGGCGTCTGGTAGCGGCTGCCGGGGCGCTGGTGGTGTTCTCCCGCGCCAGCCGGGACATCGTGGCGCAAGCCTATCCGCAGGCCGCGGATCGTATTCGGCTGCTGCCGCATGGCGACACCCACGTGGTGCCGCGGATCACCCCGCCGGCCACCGGCACGCCGGGCATCGGTGTGCTGGGCGACATCGGGTTCCAGAAAGGGGCCGAGGTCGTGGCGCGGCTGGGCGGTGTGCTGGATCCCGCGCGGCATAGTCTGACCATCATCGGCCGCGTCGATCCGGCCCATACGCCGCCTGCCCATGTGACTGTGCACGGGCGCTATGCGCTGGACGATCTTCCCCGGCTTGCCGCCACATACGGCATCGACCGCTGGTTCATCCCGTCGATCTGGCCCGAGACATTCTCCTATACCACGCGCGAGGCGATCTCGACCGGGTTGCCGGTCTTCTGCTTCGATCTGGGCGGCCAGGCCGAGGGGGTGGCCCCGGCTGTCAACGGTCACCTGCTGCCGCTGGCATTGGCCGACGATCCCAAAGCCCTGGCACAGGCGCTGATCCGCCGGACTGAGCCACAAAAAAAACTTGGCTTGGATTCCAGCGCGGCAGAGTAGTAGGGTTTTCGCAGTCGCGGCATCGCTTCATTGTCGCAGGATTTCAGATGACTGGCAGGATTTTTTGACCCTTCTTGTGCGCCTTTTCCATCGGTTTGCCGATGAACAGGCTCGAATTGAGCAACCGGGCTTTCCGTTGAAGGCACCGGGCGGCGGGCAATTCGGGACGGTTGCGGGTTGCCGGGTGGAGCGCTGTCGCCGCATCGTGGAGGGTGTTGCACCGGGGGCCGAGGTGGCCTTGGTGTGCAAATCCACGCGCGCCGAGGCGCGGGCGGACCTGGGCACCATGTCCGCCGACGGACGCTTTGTGCTGGACCTGCCGGTAGGCCATTCGACACCGTGGCTGGTTCTGAAGGTCGACGGGGAACGCCATGAATATCCGCTGCCCCCGATCTCGCGGACGCGTCGGATGTGGTCGCGCGTGGCGGTACTGCCGCGTTTTCTGGTCACCACGGCGCGGCTTGTGCCCGACGGCATCCGCTGGCGGTTTACGCAGGATCTTGAGGCGCGCGAGCGTATCAAGCGCCGTCTGGGATTTGCGCAGCAAGCCGTCTGGACCGATCTGGATCCTCGCTTTCTGGAGCCTGCGTCCGACGAAGCCGACGCGCCCGACCCGACGCCCATCACCCTGATCCTGCCCGTCCACAACGCTTTTGATCTGCTGGCACCGGTTCTGGACCGGATCCAGCGCAACACCGATCTGCAATGGCGCATGATCCTCATTGAGGACGCCTCGACCGACGACAGGGTCCGGCCCTTGCTGCGGGACTGGGCGGCCGAGATGAACCAGATCGAACAGGGGCGTGTCGAGCTGATCGAGCAGGACGAGAACCGGGGATTTGTCGGCAGCGTCAACCTGGCGTTTTCACGGGCGGTCGAGATCGGGCAGGACGTTGTGCTGCTGAACTCCGATTGCTTCCTGCCGGACGCCTGGGCCAGCCGCCTGCTGTCGCCGCTGCGCGCGCAACGCCATGTGGCCACGGTCACCCCCATGGCCAATGATGCCGAGCTTCTGTCGGTGCCGATGCTGGCCCGGCGCGGACCGCTGGCCGAAGGCGCGGTGGACCGTATCGACGCTGCGGCCCGCCTGGCCGACCTGCCGCCCTCGCTGACGCCGCTGCCCACGGGCGTTGGTTTCTGTATGGCCATCGACATCGACTATCTGCTCAAGGTTCCGGCTTTCGACACCGCCTTCGGCACGGGCTATGGCGAGGAGGTCGACTGGTGCCAGAAGATCCGCGCCCTGGGCGGCTTTCACTGTGCCCATCCCGGCGTTTTCGTCGAACATCGCGGCGCGGCGTCCTTCGGGACCGAACAGAAGGCCGCGCGTATACGCAAGAACGATCGCCTGATCGCGCAGCGCTATCCTGAGTTTGCCCGGCAGGTGCAGCGCTTTGTCAGCGACGACCCGCTGCTGACCGAACGGTTGTTTCTGGCCTGTGCCTGGATCGGCGCCCATGGGGACACGCCGGTGCCGGTGTTTCTGGCCCATTCGCTGGGTGGCGGGGCCGATGCCATGGTACAGGCACGGATCAAGGCGCGCACGCGGGCCGGCCTGGGTGCCGTGGTCCTGCGCGTGGGCGGTGTGCAGCGCTGGCAATTGGAGGCGCACACCCCGCAAGGTGTCACCAAGGGTGCGACCGGCGATTTCGCCATGATCGAGAAGTTGCTGTCCGGGGTCACCACGCGCCACGTGATCTATTCTTGCGGGGTCGGCGACCCCTGGGCACATGAATTGCCGCGTCATCTGGCCTGTCTGCGCCGGCGTCCCTCGGATCTGCTGGAGATCGAGGTACATGACTTCTTCCCGATCTCGCCGTCCCAGACCCTGCTGGACGGGCAGGGCTTCTACAACGGGGTTCCGCATCCCCCGGACGCGGGCAGCGCACATGTGTTCCGGGGCCGCCGCGGGTTGCGGGTGTCGCTGGAGACCTGGCAAGAGACCTGGCAGGGCGTAATGCGCGCGGCCAGTCGCGTCACCGTCTTCTCGCACTCCAGTTTCGACATCATGGCAGAGGTCTTTCCCAAGACGGTGGATCGGATGGTCGTGCAGCCGCACCCGCTGAAGAACCTGCCACCCGTGCTGCCCCGGCCCGACCCCGCCGCCGCGCCGGTGATCGGGGTGCTGGGCCATATCCGCAAACACAAGGGCGCGGCCCTGTTGCGGGACATGTCGCAACTTCTGGCGCGCGGGGGGCAGGCGCGAGTGGTCGTGCTGGGCACGGTAGAGCCGTCGTTCCGTCTGGCGCGCAGCGCGACCATTCATGGCGCTTACCGAACCTCGGACATTCCCGCGCTGGTCCGGCGCTATGGCATCACCTGCTGGATGATTCCGTCGATCTGGCCCGAGACCTTCTCCTTCGTCACCCATGAGGCGCTGGCCACCGGGTTGCCGGTCTTTGCCTATGATCTGGGCGGGCAGGGCGATGCCTTGCGGGCGGCGCCCAATGGTCACCCGCTGCCCTTCGTGCCGGGGGGTGATGCAATGACCTTTGCCGCAGGTCTGGAACAGGCCGGCGTGATCGGCGCTGCGCAAGAACGGGTGCCGATGCTCAGGCGCGCCGGGCTGGCCGCTCAGACATAGCCCAGGCCGGCGAAGGCCCGCAGCATCAGCGTGGCGCGCCGGGACTGCCGGCAAAGGCCCAACCGGCGATAGCCCACCATGCGTGCAACGCCCGGACGCTCCTGCAGGGCAAGATAGTCATGGCACAATGACCGGGCCTCGGGTGTCGCCGGCAGATCGGCCTGCAACAGCGCCTCGGCGTTCTGCGTCAGCCAGCCGCGATAGATGCCCTCGGCGATCAGCCGATACCGCTTGCGCCCGGCGCCCGTGCCCTTGTTATAGCCGATGTGATTGTCGCCATGCTGCCGGTAGAGCAGCACCGGATCATCCTCAAGCACAATGGGGATATCGCAGGCAGACAGCGCCAGATAGCACCACCAGTCGTGGAACGGCACCGACACCGGGCCGGCCTGCCGCAGCAGGGCATGGGCGGCGGGGGTCAGGACGATGGTGCTGCCGTGCAGGACGTTCTGCACCAGTGCATTATGCAGGCTGGGCGTGGTGCCATTGGTGTGCAGGCGTCCGATCGGTGTCAGGTCGGCATCGGTGACGGTGCTGCCCGCCGCATAACAAGCGGGGGTGTCGTCCCCGTGATTCTTCAGGCTTGCCACGGCGCGCGCGAGCTTTTCGGGCAGCCACACATCATCCTGATCGCAAAAGGCAATCCGGCGGGGGCCAAGGTCCGGGTGGCACAGCAGGGCCAGATAGTTGGCCGCAGCCCCGCGCCCCGCACCGCTCAGCAGGCGGATCTCGCGATCGGGATGGGCCTCGCGGAAGTCCTTTAGGATTTCCAGCGTGCCATCGGTCGAGCCGTCATCGCTGATCCACAGGGCCCAGTCGGTCAGGGTCTGGGCCGCGATGGACTCCAGTTGCGCCTGCAGGAAGCGGGCGCCGTTGTGGGTGCAAAGAAGGATGGTGACAGAGGACACGCGGAACCGGGCAATTGGGGCGGATGCCCCCCCTATAGGACGATGCGTTCGGGCTAGAAAGTGCGGATATCGCCGTCGGGGCTGATGGCTATGATCTGCCGCAGGCCCAGATCGCGGCGCAGTTGTGCTGCCATCTCGCGCAGGGCGCGGGCCGGGACAAAGCACAGCGCCGTGGACATCCCGTCGGCCAGCGTTGCGGTTTCGGCCTCGACACTGACGGTGGACCACAGCGCGGGCTGGCCCTGCGGGCCAAGGATGTGCCCCCGGGAACCCAGACGCATGGCATCGGGGCTGGAAGTCGCCATCGCCCCATCGGTCACGCGGCGTGTCAGGACAGGGCCAAGGGTCGGATCCTCGACCCCGATGCGCCACGGCCCACCACGGGCCGCAAGTTCGCCGACCTGCACCAACCCCCGTGCCATGCCGTGCCGACGCAGGACATCGGCCACAAGATCCGTGGCCAACCCCTGCGCGATGCCGTTCAGGGTCAGTTGCTGGTCGGGCTGCAGGGTGATCTCAGACGGTCCCTGTTGCACCCCGGTCCAATCCACCAGTGCTTGCGCCGGGGCAGTCGGCCGCCCTTCCGCCAAAGCGCGCCACAGCGGTTGGACCGTGGGATCGAACAGGCCGCCCGTGGCCCGGTGCAGCCGGTCGCACAAGGCCAGCAGGCGGATGAAATCAGGGTGCGGGTCGGCCAGATGCCCCGTGCGATTCAAGCGCGACAGGGCCGAGGCGTCGTCGAACAGGTTGAACTGGGCCTCGACATGGCGCAGCACGCCCTGCACCTCGGCCATCACGGCGGCGGTCTGATCGGCGGGCCCCTGCAGCACCAGCCGCGCCTCGGCGCCAAGGGCATGTCCGGTCCAGACAGCGTGGGCCTGCGCGGGCAGGGCCACGCCTGCGGCGGTGGCTGCGGCAAGAATGGTCAGGAAGCGGCGGCGGGTCTGGCTCATGGGATCACCACGCCACCGGATTCGGCACCCTTCCGTGGCGGCCGCGCGGCCTTGCGCCCGGCCAGAACCAGCGGCACGCAGGTGGTCTCGTCCTGGTAGATCGAGACGCAGTCGAGGCACTGGAAGCACTCGGAATAATTCACCTTGCCCCGTGCATCGATGGCGCCGTAGTTGCAACGCACCTTGCACAGTTGGCAGGGGCTGCCGCATTCCACCCGCCGGGCGATCCAGCTGCGCTTGCCAAAGACGCGCCCCACCGCGCCGGCCCCGGCCATGAAAGCCCCCAGCGGACAGGCATAGCGGCAGAATCCCTTGAACAGCACCAGCCCCAGCGCCAGCCACAGCCCGGCATAGGCGACATACAGCCAGTCGCGCTGGAAATGTACGGTGATGGCGGTCTTGAAGGGCTCGATCTCGGCCACCGTGTCGATCTCGGCGGGCACCAGCAGCGCGGTCAGCACCAGGGCGGCCAGCAGCCCGTATTTCACCAGCTTCAGCCGGGCATCCCAACGCGGCGCGGGCTCGATCCGCGGCAGGCGCAGCAACCGTCCGATGTGATGGGCAAACTCCTGCAGCGCGCCGAAAGGGCACAGCCAGCCGCAGAAGAATCCGCGTCCCCAGGCGATCAGACCCAGTATGGCGGCGATCCAGACCAGCAGCGAGAACGGATCATACAGAAGAAACGACAGGCTGCCGCCCTCGGTCATCGTGCGCAGGACGCCCAGCACGGTGACGATGGACAATTGTCCCTGGCCCCACCAGCCGACGAACCCCAGCACGAAGGCCAATGTGGCCAGCCGCAGCGGCGTGAAACCACGCAGGGCCGCCACCCGGTTTTGCGCGGTCCCCAGCACCAGCAGCAGCCCGGCCAGAAAAGCCCCCAGCACCAGTAGATCGGCCTGCCGGTTCAGCAGCGCCTCGCGCCATGGCGGCAGGGGGGTGACCGGTTCGGGGCGGATGAAGAACCGTGGATCCGTGGTGTGGGTCAGGCTGAAACTGGCTGAACCCAGTTCGGGCTGGAACATGCCATGCGCGCGCATCGCCTGGGCGTGCAATTGCCAGGGCCGGGTCGGGTCGAACCCCAACCGCCGGTCGGTGCGCAGGATCATGCTCACCCCATCGTGCAGCGCCTCGGGCAGATCCTCGGCCAGTTCCACGAACAGATCGGCATCGCGCAGTGCCACCGGATACCCGTCCTGTTCCGCGGTCAGCCGGTCAGGCGCGGTGTTGCGCACGAAGTCATCCGACACCAGCCCGTGACGGGCGGTGTCGATGACCAGCAGCGGCTCGTCGCTGCCCGACACGGCCTTGAACCGCGCCAAGTCCTCCAGCGAGTCGGGGTCCAGAACCGCCCGCGCGATGGACGGCGGGCCGATGTCGATGACCCAAAGATCCAGATAGGCGCCAGCAGGATCGGCCAGCGCCTCGGGATCATCCGTGGCCCAGATCGTCCCGGCAAAGGCCTGCTGCACTTCGGCATTGGTGACGTGCAGATGCCCGACCAGCCCCTGATCGACCAGCGTCTGCCAGTCCAGATCCTCGGTATGGTCGGGGTCGGGATGGGCCGGGGGACCGGCGGCAATCCCCTGCATCTTCTCACGCGCGACCTGCAGGGTAGCGGCCATCAGGCTTTCGTGGGCGATGCGCACGCTGGCGGTGGCCTTGGTCACCCCGTCCAGATACACCAACTCGCTGCCATCGCCGCCGGCGCCATAGGGCGTGCCCACCACCAGCACATCGCTGATCGAATGGCCGCGATACTGTTCGAAGAACCTGTGAAACGCCGCCTCACCAAGGCCGGAGACGAAAATCGGCTCGTTGTGGCTGACAAGCTGGACGTTCTGAAAAGTGCCCTGAAGATCCAGCGTGACCAGCAGGTTGATCGGCGCGCCGGAAAAGCCGGGCAGGGGCGCCATCGGCTCGGTCTCGAACACGAACCCGGCTTCCGCACCCCCCGAATTGAGCAGGCTGTAGACCCCTTGGGCATTCAACGGCTCGCCCAGCGAAAACGGCGGCACGATTCGCGCTGCGATCTCGTCGCGCGGCAGCGGCTCGGCGGCCAGCGGCAGGGCGCAGGTCCACAGGGCAAGGCACAGCAAAAGGCGCGACAGAAGGGTCATGGGCCAACCCTAGACGCCGCCCCCGTGCGCCCAAATGCGACTTAGGTCGAAACGTGGCCGCTTGCGTCTTCGACTATGATCGCAACCAGCCAGAGGAGGCCGTCATGTCAACACCGTACCGCAGTCCCAAGGGCATCGAGCCCGTTGTCTCTCTGGCCGGTCTTCTGCTGCTTTGGATCGTGGCCGCGCATCTGACCGACGATCCCTCGGTGTTGCCCGGTCCGTTGACCGTGCTGACCATCGCCGGGCAAGAGTTCGCCTCTGGCAAGCTTCAGTATCACGTGCTGGCCACATTGGGCCGGGTGGCGGTAGCCTTTGCGCTGGCCATGGGGTTGGGCGGGGCCCTGGGTCTTGCTCTGGGAAGCTGGTCCGCGCTCGACCGCTGGATATCGCCCTGGGTCACGGTGTTTCTGAACTTGCCGGCGCTGGTGGTGATCGTGCTGTGCTATCTCTGGTTCGGGTTGAACGAACCCGCGGCCATCCTGGCGGTTGCTGTCAACAAGACCGCGATGGTGGCCGTGACTGTACGGGAGGGGGTGCGCAGCCTTGATCCCCAGCTCAGCGCCATGGCGCGCCTGCACCGCATGTCGCCGCTGGCCCGGTTCGCCCATGTGATCTGGCCGCAGCTCTGGCCCTATGTGGCGGCCAGCACCCGCAACGGTCTGGCGATGATCTGGAAGATCGTGCTGGTGGTGGAATTCCTTGGCCGCTCAAACGGCGTCGGTTTCCAGATCCACCTCTATTTCCAATTGTTCGAAACCGGCCATGTGCTGGCCTATGCGCTCAGCTTCGTGGCGGTGATGCTGGCCCTTGAATATGGCCTGCTGCAACCGCTCGACCGTCGCAGCCGGCGTTGGCAGGCCACCGCCACCGCAAGCTGATCGCGGGGCTTCCTGTCAGGGCCGCAGTCGACAGCCGCAACCCGTCCGACCCGCCATCCCCGGCACAGGCGCCGCCGCTGTGGTGACGCGCCCCCCCGCCAATTCTTCTTGGCAAAAATACTCCCGCCGGAGGCATGAAATCTCTTTCGCCCCGCGCCCCGCAATCCCCCGCATAGCAAAACGCACCCCGGTCTCCCGGAGTGCGTCGCAGGGCCCTGGGCCCGTGGTCGTGGCGTGGCTCAGTTGGCCGCGGCCAGCTGCTTGGGCAGACGGAAGGTCCACAGCAGCCCGCCCTGGTTCAGGTAGTTGACCTTCGAGGCCACTTCCCCGCCCCACAGCGGCACGGCGCCGCCCCAGCCGGACATCACGGCGACATACTGCTCGCCATCCTGTTCCCAGGTGATGGGCTGGCCGACGATGCCCGATCCGGTCTGGAAGCTCCACAGGATCTCGCCGGTTGCGTCATCCAGCGCCAGGAACTCGCCTTCGGGGGTGCCGGTGAAGACCAGACCGCCCGCGGTGGTCATCACCCCGCCCCACAGCGGCGCGTCGTTCTTGTATTCCCAGACCCATTCGCCGGTGGCCGGATCGATCGCCTTCAGGCTGCCGATGTGATCTTCGTACATGGGCTTGATGGTGAATCCCGATCCCAGATAGGCAGCGCCCTTCTTGTAGGAAATCGGCTCGTTCCAGATGTCCATGCCCCATTCGTTGGAGGGCACGTAGAACAGGCCGGTCTTCTGGCTGAAGGCCATCGGCATCCAGTTCTTGCCACCCAGAAAGCCCGGTGCCGAGAACACGGTCTGGCCCTTGTTGCCTTCGGCTGCCGCCGCCGGATTGCCGGGGCGGTTTTCCTCGACGAAGATCGGGCGGCCGGTCTCGTCGATGCCCGAAGCCCAGGTGATGTCCTTCACGAAGGGATGGGCATCGACAAAGCTGCCATCCTCGCGGTTGAGGACGTAGAAGAACCCGTTGCGGTCGGCGGTGCCGAAGCGCTTGTTGCCATCGGCATCGGTATAGGCGACGACCTCGTTCACACCGTCATAGTCCCAGCCTTCGCGCGGGGTGGTCTGGAAGTGCCACTTGATCTCGCCGGTGGCCGGATCGATGCCAAGGCGGCTGGCCGCATACAGGTTGTCTCCCTTGTTGCCTTCGACCGGCGTGCCGGCGTTGCGCAGGTGGCTGTTCCAGGGGGCCGGGTTGCCGGTGCCGAAGATCAGCGTGTCGGTGTCGATGTCATACGAGCCGCCCAGCCAGGTTGCCCCGCCGCCGGTCTTCCACATGTCGCCTGGCCAGGTGGCGTTCAGCGTGCCGGTCATGGTGCTTTCTTCGCCGTTGAGCGTGCCCATGTGACCTTCGATCACCGGGCGCGTCCAGACCACGTCGCCGGTGTCGGCATCGCGAGCCTGCACCTCGCCGACCACGCCGAATTCACCGCCCGAGTTGCCGGTGATGACCAGCCCGTTCACGATCAGGGGGGCCGCGGTGTAGGAATACCCTTCCTTGTAGTTGGCGATCTTGTCGCGCCACACCACATCGCCGGTCTTCAGGTCCAGCGCCACGATGCGCGCATCCAGGGTGCCGAAGAAGATCTTGTCGCCGTAGATGGCGCCGCCCCGGTTGATTACGTCACAGCAGGGCAGGATGCCTTCGGGCAGACGCGCGTCATACTGCCAGATTTCCTTGCCGGTCTTCACGTCGATGGCATAGAGCCGCGAATAGGAGCCGGTGACATACATGATCCCGTCATGCACCAGCGGCTGGGCTTCCTGCCCGCGCTGCTTTTCTCCCCCCAGGCTGAAGGCCCAGGCCGGCACCAGGTTGGCAACGTTGTCCTTGTTGAGTGTCTCCAGCGGGCTGTAGCGCTGCAGGTGGCGGCCCATGCCGTTGGTCAGCACGCTGGTGGTGACGGTCTGGTCGTTGGCCAGGTCGGTCTCGGTGACGTCGGCCTGGGCCACGCCAGCAGCCAAGGTCGTCAAGACAACGGTGGCAATGAATCGATTCATGGGGTCCTCCCTCGGGTTCCGGTGCAGATGGGCCGGTTCGGGCACATCTGTCTGACCGCAAGCCTACGGGCGGGGACATTTCCTTCAACGCTGCTTAGGTCGTACGACTTTGACCCTGTTGACAGCGCGCACAGGGTGTCCACACTGGGAGATTCAGATCTGCCGCCCCGATCCGGTGGACACCGACTGTACCCGCGACATGGCAAGGGGCGCCGCAACGCCCCCCTGATCTTGCTTGTGGCCGCCGGGCGTCCCCGAAGCCGGATCTGTACCTGACGGTTCAGTTCGACGTCTCGACACTCAGGCTGTCCAGATAGGCCAGAATGAAGTCCTGCACTGTGCGATCCTCGATGCCGACGTGGCGCATCTTGGTGCCGGGCATGAAGCCGTCGTTGTCCTCCATCCAGGCGCGCAGGGCCGCCGGGGTCCAGACGATGCCCGAGGCGACCAGCGCGTCGGAATAGTCGAAGTCGGGCCAGCTGCCCGCGGTGCGGCCCACGATGTTTTCCAGCGGCGGCCCGTACGAGGCATGCTCTACATCGACCGCGTGGCAGCGGCGGCATTCGGCGTCGAACAGGGCCGCCCCGGCGTCGATCTTGATCTGCTCATAGCGGATATCGGCCCCGGCGGGCAGCGTCATGGCCCCGGTGCAGGCCAGCGCCAGAGCGAGGGGTGTCATGAACCGTTTGGTCCTGGTCATGGGATTCTCCTGTGGTTTGGGTGGGTGTCAGCTATCGCGCCCTCCACAGAGCCGATCTTGATCGGAGTCAAAACTACGACCATCTGGCAGGCGGTGCTTTGGTCGTAATTCCCGACATGTCTGATCGTGGTACGTTCCCGCAGACCTTGGAGGAGGGAATGATGATGATGATGAAATCCCTGACCGGCGCGGCCGTCGGCCTGGCCCTGAGCGCCGTCGCGGTAATGGCGGAAACGCCGGTCCTGCGTGCCGCCGTTCTGGAATTCGGCACCGTCAACTGGGAGCTGGATACGATCCAGCATCACGGTCTCGACGCTGCCCACGGGTTTGACCTGCAGGTGCAGGGTCTGGCCGGGGGTGCCGCCGCCAAGGTTGCCTTCCAGGCCGGCGAGGCGGATGTGATCGTCTCGGACTGGCTCTGGGTGGCGCGGCAGCGCGCGGCGGGCAAGGACTATGTGTTCATTCCCTATTCCAAGGCGGTGGGCGGCATTCTGGTCAGCCAGGACAGCCCGGCCCAGACGATCGAGGATCTGAAGGGGATGAAGATCGGCATTGCCGGCGGGCCGCTCGACAAAAGCTGGCTGATCCTGCGGGCCTATGCGGCGCAGGAATACGGCATGGATCTGGCGGCTGACACCGAACAGGTGTTCGGCGCGCCGCCGCTGATCTTCAAGACCGCGCTGCAGGGGCAGACGCAGGGTGCAATAAATTACTGGCATTTCATGGCCAAGATGGAGGCCGCCGGGATGCGTCGGCTGGTCGATGTCTCCGACGCCGCCGCCGCCCTTGGGCTGGACCCGGAAACCCCGCTTCTGGGCTATGTGGTGACCGGCGACCTGGTGGCCGAAAACCCCGCGATCGTTCAGGCGCTTGCGGCGGCTTCGGGCGATGCCAAGGCGCTTCTGGCCAGCGATGATGCCGAATGGGATCGCCTGCGCCCGCGCATGAATGCCAAGACGGATGTGCAGTTCGAGGCGCTGAAGGCGGGCTTCCGGGCCGGTATCCCGGCCCCCGGTCCGGTGGATGAAGCCGCCGCCGACCGCATGTTGCGGCTGATGGCCGAGCTGGGCGGCGAAGACCTGCTTGGCAGTGCCACGCAACTGCCCGACGGCGTGTTCCTGCGGCCCGGCTCCTGAGCCCGATGACCCGGCATTCCCGCGACATCGTTCTGAACACGCCCGATGCCGGGCGCCCGGTGCTGGATCTGTCCTTGCCGGGGTTGTCGCTGAACGGGGCCGAAATTCTCGGCCCCGTGTCCCTGTCGGTGGCCATGGGAGAGACGCTGGCGCTGACCGGGCCCTCGGGCATCGGCAAGTCCACGCTTCTCAACCTCATCGCCGGGCAGATCACCGCGCCAGGTCAGCAACTGACCACGCGTGGCAGCATCGGCATGGTGTTTCAAAGCCCGACCCTGCTGCCCTGGCGCAGCGCTTGTGACAATCTCACCCTGACGACCGGCCTGTCCCGTGCCGCCGCCGCCAAGGCCCTGGCCGAGGTCGGGCTTGCCGGGAAGGATCACCTGTTTCCGGGTCAGATGTCGCTGGGCCAGCAGCGGCGGCTGTCGCTGGCCCGCGCTTTTGCCCGCGCGCCGCAATTGCTGTTGCTGGATGAGCCCTTCGTGTCGCTGGATCCCGATCTGGCCGACAACATGATGGCCTTGTTTGCCCGGATGCGCGCCGCCCGCGGCAGTGCGGCCATCCTCGTCACCCATTCCCAGATTGAAATCGGCAGGCTCGCAACCCGCGTCCTGCGGCTGGACGGCAAACCCGCGACTCTGTTGCCCGCCTGACCGGGCTGACAGTCTGTGCCGGACGCCAAGTGCGGCGGCGCACATCCTACCCCTTGCGCCGGATCATCCCACGGGCCGGGTCATAGCCCCACAAGGCCAGCCCCATGAAGCCAGCAGCCGCGCCAAGTGTGACCAGAAGCGCCGGCAAATTGAACTGCCCGTACAAGGCAAATCGGATCAACTCCACCGCGTAAGTAAATGGGTTCGAGGCACAAATCATATAGAGAACCTGCGAACTTTCGGCCATTTTCCACAGCGGGTACAGGGCCGAGGACAAAAAGAACATCGGGAAGATGACGAAATTCATCACGCCCGCGAAATTCTCCAGCTGCTTGATCAGGCTCGACAGGGCCAGCCCCAGACCGCCCAGCATCAGCCCCGCCACCAGAAGGGCTGGCAGCACCGCGATATACCCGGTCCAGCCCACCCGCACCCCGAAGGCGGCGGCAATGGCCAGAAACACAAGCGCCTGAAGCATCGAGATCAGGGTCGAAGCAAGGATCTTGCAGGTCAGCAACCACCAGCGTGGCAGCGGCGAGGTCAGCAGCAAGCGCATGGCGCCGGTTTCCCGATCGTAGACAAGGCTCAGCGAGGATTGCATCCCGTTGAACAGCAGGATCATCCCGCACAATCCCGGCACGATGTAGGTCTCGTAGGTGATATAGGTCTGGTAGGGCGGGATGATCGACAGGCCAAGTGCGGCCCGGAACCCGGCGGCAAAGACCACAAGCCAGACCAGCGGACGCACCAGTGCTGCCAGGAACCGCTCGCGCTGGTGCACAAAGCGCAGCGCCTCGCGCGTGACAATGGCCAAAAGGGCGATGCGCGCGGCGCGGGGATCAAACGGCGCCATGTTGCGTCCCGTCGGTCAGGTCCAGAAAGGCGTCGCGCAGAGGACCCTGCGGGGCCAGGGCGGCGGCGGTGGTATCGGCCAGAATGCGGCCCTGGTGCAGCACCAACAGCCGGTCTTCGGGCAAGACCTCATCGGTCAGATGCGTGGCCCACAGCACGGTGATGCCCCGTTCCGCGGCCAGGGCGTGCACATGGGCGGTGATATCGGCCCGCGTGGCGGCGTCCAGCCCGACCGTGGCCTCGTCCAGCAGCAGCACCCTGGGGTCGTGCAGAAGCGCGCGGGCAATCTCGACCCGGCGCTTGTGCCCGCCGTTCAGGTCGCGCGCCCGCTCGTGCCCCCGGGCGCGCATCGCCAGCCGGTCCAGCACCGCGTCGATGCGATGCTCGCGGTCACGGCCCGCGATCCCATGCAGCGCCGCGAAATAGGCCAGGTTGCGGCGCACGCTCAGGTCAGGGTCCAGCGTGGTTTGCTGAAACACCACACCCATGGTGGCCAGCGCCGCATTGGGTGCCCGCGACAGATCGTGACCCATGACCTCGATCCGCCCCTCGGGCGTCGTGAACAGCCGGGTCATCAGGCTGAACAGTGTCGATTTCCCCGCCCCGTTCGGCCCCAGCAGGGCGCAGAAAGCCCCCGGCGCCAGGTCGAAGCCAACCCCGTCCAGCGCCCGCTTCGTGCCATAGGAAAACCCCAGACCCTGCACGGAAAGAGCGGGTGCCGCCGTCACTTGATGGTGATCTCCAACCGCTGAGTCTCACCGGTGGATCCGGGGATTTTCAGGTAGTACTGGCCGGGCTTGATGGCGACAAAACCGATCTCCATTTCGCCGGCCTCGTCAAACTCGATGCTGTCCAGTCCCAGCGGGCGGATCTCCAGCCCCTCGACCACGATCTCGTCGATCCAGATCGCGCGGAAGAACTCCGGTCCCACCAGTGCCAGTTCCTGGCTGCCGTCGCCCTGGATTTCGAATTCGTAATAGGTGCCCGATGCCAACTCCCACGGTGCGTCGGTCAATGGCACCCCTGCCGAAAGCTGGATGGGCGGCAGATCTTCCTTGTTGCTGGCCGACAGGATGCCGGCAAGACCGAAGCCATCGTCATCATCGGCCAATGCCGCGGGCGCAAGGGGCAGGGCGAATAGGGCCAGGGCGGTGATCAGGGTTTTCATGGTGTGTTCCTCGTGTCTAGTTGGAATGTTTCGGATCCAGGGGACCCGAGTGTCAGGGGCGCAGGGCCGCGCCCCAGGGAAAGCGGCCCACCTTGATGGACTTGATCGCCGTGCGTTTGGCCACGTCCACGACGGTCACATCTCCCGACACACCGTTGGTGGTGAACAGCAGGTCCTTGTCGGGCGAGAACGCCATGTGCCAGACCCGGCGCCCAACCAGGATGTAGTCCTCGACCTCGTAGGTTTCGGCGTTGACGACAGCCAGATGGTTGGATGGCCCAAGCGCCACGAAGGCATGGCTGTCGCCTTCGGTGAACTCGAACCCCACGGGCTGAACCCGGTCGGGATGGATGCCGTCCACCTCGAAGGCAATCTTCGCGATCTCGGCCTGTGTCGCGGTGTCGAACACGGTGATGGTGCCGCCGATCTCGGAACTGACCCACAATTCGCGCCCGTCCTTGACGAACTCCGCGTGCCGGGGCCGGGAATCCACCAGCGTGTTGGCAAACAGCTTCTGCGTTTCGGTGTCGATCCAATGCGCCATATTGGTGGTCTCTGAGGTGGTGATGGCGACCTTGCCATCGGGGCTGACCGCCATGCCCTCCGGCTCAATGCCGACATCGATCTGCGCCACGACCCGGCGCGTTTCGGTGTCCACCACGGTGGTGATCGCGTCATCCTCATTGGCAATATAGAGGTGGCGGTCATCGGGATGCAGCACGAACTGTTCGGGGTCTTCCCCCGATGGCAGATCGTGCAGGATCTCGCCCGAAACAGGATCCATGACCTGCACCGTGTCGCTGTCCGAGGCGCAGATATAGACCCGGCTGAAATCGTGGGAAAAGGTGATGCCGCGCGGCCGTTCTCCGGTCGGGAGCGTGCGGATCACCTCCAGCGTGTCCACGTCGATGACACTGATGGTGTCATCCTTTTCGTTGGTCACCCAGATCTCCGCGCCGCTGGCGGGCATCGTGACCAAGGCAAGCAGGGCAGCAGTTCGAAGAATGGTCATGGTCGGTCCTTTTTCTCGAAGGGCAGCGTGGGGGTTTGCCACCCCCACACCCCCGGCGAGTACTTCGAACCAAGAAGAAGAGTGGGCGTTTCTTCTTGGTGACAATACTCCGGGGGTGCGGGGGCTGGCCCCCGCATGGAAGGGATCAGGCCGCATAGGCGGCACAGTCGGATTCGGGGGCATCGAGCCCGAGCGTGTCCAACTCGGTGCGCTGATGCAGGAAGCCTTCCAGCGGTGCCTGGGTCACCAGAGCGCGGGGGTGGGTCAGCGGGATGGGTTGGCGCAATTGCCCGTTCCAGGCGCGGTAGGTCAGGGGGCGGCCCTTGAACCCGGCCAGTTCGAAGTCCGCGGACATCAGGAACTTGTGCAGCGTGGGCGCGTCGCTGGTCGCGCCGCGGGTCACGGCCTCGCCGATGCTGCGCAGGGCCGCCCAGGCCGCGTAGTCCTGGGGGTGCATCTGGCGGCCTGTCAGCGCCCGGAAGCGGGACTGCAGCTGTGCCGCGCCCCATTGTTCGACCACGGGTGCCCAGGCCGTTGCGGTCAGCCCTTCGGAACCCGCGACCGGGCGCGGCAGCCATGTGTTGTAGGCGATGTAGCGTCCAAAATCACCGGTTTCATCGGCCACCAGAAGGGCATCGTATGTGCCCAGATCCTGAGTGAAGAGCGGGACTTCCTGGGCCGCCTGGCGCCGCATGTCGGCGTCGAAAGCCCATGTTTTCCGCGCCCCGATCTTCAGGCCGAATTTTTCTGCCGAATGCTCCAGGGCTGTGGCGAAAGCCATGTCTTCGGGATGACTGCCTTCGATCATAGCCAGCTTGGTCCAGCGCCGCTTCACAAGAAATTGCGCCAGCGCATCGGTGCGCATGGCCAGCGACGGTGCGCTGTGCAGGATGTTGGCGCGGCAGTCCTGACTGCGCAAAGAGATGTCCTCGGCGGAGGTGTTGAAGATCAGTGCCTTGGCGGCCTCCGGCAGATCGGCAATGGCCAGAAGCACATCAGCCGGGGCATCGACGATCAGCAGGTCGGTGCCGGTCAGCGCCTGGCGCGCAGCGGCCAGGGGATCTTGGTCCAAGGGGATCGAAACCGCGTCAACCGTGTAGACATGGCCCAGGAACCGGCCGGTGGTGGCATTGTCCTGCTGGGCCAGTTGCGCGCCTGCCAGGCCAAGGTCGGCGGGCTCCGGGTCAAGGTTGGACAGGACCGGCGGTTGCGGCGTTTCCACGTGCAGGTAGGTGACATCGATGCGGGTTTCGGCGGCCGCTGCCCAGGGCAGCAGGACCAGCGACAGCATCAGGGCGGCAAGTGGTTTCATGCGATCATCTCCTCCGCCACCAAGGTTACGGATCGCGTCAGGCTCAGCCATACGACCATGGTCGCGGGGCCAACCAAGGTCGAATATCGCAACCGGCGCGGACTGCGTAAAACGGCTCTCGATGGCATGGATTGCCCTGAGGAGGACCCGACATGACCCTGATCCGTCCCGCGCTTACCGCCCTGACCCTGGCCATGGCCCCAAGCCTGGCGCTTGCCCATGGCGATGTCGCCCCGCAACCGGTGAACACCGATGTCCTGCCCGATGTGGGCGAGGAATGGCTGACCGAAAATCCCTACCGCGTCGAAGAAGTGGGCGAGGATGTCTGGAGCGAAGCTGTCAAGATCGGCGCTTCTGGCTACAACCAGAACTGCGCCCGTTGCCATGGATTGGAAGTGATCTCGGGCGGGCTCGCCCCGGACCTGCGCTTCCTTGAGGCCGAGGAATACGGCGACGAATGGTACGTGGAACGTTTCCAGTTCGGCTACACCCAGAACGGCACCACCAAGATGCCGGCCTTCGGCGAACTGCTGGGCCAGAAAGCCGCCTGGGCGATCCGTACCTTCATCGAGACCCGCCCCGATGACGAAGCCGTGGCCGAGCGGTCCGACGAGCTGAAGGAAATCCGCGATCGCCTGGCCACCGCCGCCAGCGGGACGGCGGAGGTCGATCCCGCGGCCACCGCCGACCGGCTGATGGAGATCGCCAACGA
Organism: Fluviibacterium sp. S390; assembly: GCF_049800695.1. Taxonomy (NCBI): domain Bacteria; kingdom Pseudomonadati; phylum Pseudomonadota; class Alphaproteobacteria; order Rhodobacterales; family Paracoccaceae; genus Meridianimarinicoccus; species Fluviibacterium sp. S390. The sequence continues at coordinate 202,678 of NZ_JBNAFN010000004.1, forward strand.
GATCGAAACCTTGTCCGGCGCACCGGTGGCCGACAGCGTGGCCCTGCGCGCGGCACTGGTGCTGAACCTGGATGGTGGCAACCTGGATCAGGCGGCCGAGATCCTGACCGTCGGCCTGTCCGCCGCGCATTGATGCGACGGGGCTTCACGATCCCCCTGGGCGGCGCCCTGCTGGCGCTGGTCCTGTCGGCGGCCCCCGGATGGGCCGCCGATCCCTGTGCCGACTGGGTGCCGCAGGCCAAGCCGCAGAATGCCTCGCGCGATATCGTCGGGCAGGATCTGGACCAGATCCTTGAGCGGGGCTTCATGACCTTCGCGCTGTACGAGGACTATCCGCCCTATTCCTGGCAGGACGGCAGCACCGCGCGCGGGGTCGACGTGGAAATCGCGCGCCTGATCGCCGACTACATCGGTGTCGCGCCGCGGTTTCATTTCGTGGCGGCGGGCGAGAACCTTGAGGCCGACCTGCGCAACAACATCTGGAAAGGTCCGATCGTCGGTGGGGCGGTGTCCAACGTCATGATGCGCATCCCCTATGACAGCGCCTTCAAGTGCCGGGTGGAGCAGGTGGTGTTCACCGGCCAATACGCGGGCGAGGCGCTGGCCATCGCCTATGCCACCGCCGCCTATCCAGACCCGGACGATCTTCCGACCCCGGCCTATTTCCGCTTCGACACCGTGGGGGTGGAGAACGACTCGATTGCCGATTTCTACCTGACCAGTTTTGCCGGTGGACAGATGGGCGGAAACATCAGCCGCTTTGCCAGCGTGGCCGAGGCCATGGCGGCCTTGACGGCGGGCGAGGTCATGGCGGTGATGGGCCCGCGCGGCCAGTTGGAGCACGGGTTGACCGATGCCACCGCCCTGCACCAGCCGCCCTTGCCGGGGCTTGCGGTGGGCGATTGGACACTGGGCGTGGGGGTGCATTTCCGCTATCGCCCGCTGTCCTACATGGTGGATGACGCCGTTCTGGAGGGGCTGCAATCGGGGCGCATCGCCGAAATCTATGCCGACCAGGGCCTGACGCATCTGAGGCCCGAGCGCTAGGGGCCCGGCCGCGGCGCCAGAGGATCGCGGAAAAGATGTGGCTGTGGAACACGACCGGTCCGGAAAAAACTAGTTTGTTGCATGCCTGTTCGACCCGGTCGAGGAAGGCCAGCAACGGCGCGCTGACTCCGCGTTCGTCCAGCGCGCGCAAGTCGTGCACCGACATGCCCGGACCCTGCAGCCGCGCTTGTTCGGCGGGATCGTCGGGCCGCAAACCCATCTGGACCGGCTGATGCGCCGTGGCGTGATCCAGTGGTTTCCCGTCGATCTGGCCGACACCAGTGCCGACGGCCTGATCCGCGCCATCATGATGATCGAGGTACAGGGCAATCTGGCCCGGCAAGTCGCGGCACGGCTGCGGTTTCAAGGGTGAAGGGGCGCTGGCCCGGTGCAAAGCGGTTTGCGTCGGCGTCGGATTTCGGGCATGGCTCGCCCAAGAAAGGGGCCGTGTTGTGAACCAGTTGGTCGATGTCTTGAACCGAGGCCTGTTGGCCCTTTGCATCGGGCTTTTCGCCGTGATGTTTGCCGGACAAGTGACAATCGTTTTGCTGCGCTATGTGCTGGGCGTTGGGTTTCTGGAGCTTCAGGACGCGGTCAGCTATGCCTTCGCCTGCCTCGTGGTGCTGACCATTCCGCTGGCGATGCGCGCGGGCCGTCATGTGCGCGTCGATGTGCTGCGCGAACGGATGCCGCCGCGCTGGCAGGCGGGCGTGGATCGCGCCGGGCATCTGCTGTTGACCCTGCCGGTGTTCGCCCTGCTGCTGGTCAACGCGTGGCCGCTGGTCACGGCGTCCTGGGCGATCCACGAAGGCTCGCGCGAGACCGGGGGGCTGGCGGGATTGTTCCTGGTCAAGTCTACGGTGGTGGTGTTGTGCCTGCTGGTCATCCTGGTTGCGCTGGCCGATCTGGTGCCGCTGCTGCGACGGCAGAGGGCAGGTCATGGAAGCTGAAACCCTGTGGGTGCTGTTTCTGGCCGGATCGCTGCTGGCCGGGTTGCTGACCGGGCTGCCGGTGCTGTTCGTGATCGCGGGAGTGCCGACCCTGATCGCGCTGATCGCCGCCCTGTTCGGCGCGTTCGAGCCGGTCTACTTCCAGGCGGTGCCGCAACGGATCTTCGGCATCATGGAAAACCGCCTGCTGCTGGCGGTGCCGCTGTTCGTGCTGGTGGGGGTGATGCTGGACCGCTCAAAGCAGGCCGAGCGGATGCTCAACAACATCACCCGCGCCGTGGGCGGATCGCGGACCGGGCTGGCGCTGTCGGTGATCCTTGTCTCGGCCCTGATCGCGGCCTCGACCGGGATCATCGGGGCGACCATCGTGATGCTGGGCACCATCACCCTGCCCAGCATGCTGCGCGCCGGGATTGACGAGCGTACTTCCAGCGGGCTGATCTGCGCCTGCGGCACACTGGGCCAGATCATTCCGCCGTCGATCGTGCTGATCCTGCTGGGGGATCAGGTGTCCAATGCCTATATCGAGGCTCAACAGATCGCCGGGAATTTCGCCCCAGATCCGGTGACGGTGGGCGACCTGTTCGCAGGCGCGCTGCTGCCGGGGCTGCTGCTGGTGGGGCTCTATGCACTTTATGCGGTGGTCCGCTTGCGCGGCGGGGCCACGCCTGCGCCCAAGGCGCCCGCCCCCGAACCGATGGCCTTGTCCGAACTGCTTCTTGGGACGCTGCCGACGCTGGCGCTGATCGTGGCGGTTCTGGGGTCGATCCTGATGGGGGTCGCCACGCCGACCGAGGCCGCAGGCGTGGGCGTGGCCGGAACCCTGCTGATCGCGCTGGCCCAGACCGGACGCCGCCATGCGTGGCTGGCCGGAATGCTGGCCGGGCTGACCTGCCTGCTGCTGCTGGCCTCGGGCGCGGGGATCCGGGCCGATTTCGCCGCAGGCGCGCTGGTGATGGGGCCGCAAACCCTGCTGCTGGCGGGGCTGGTGGCCCTTCTGGGGCTGGGCTTGCTCTATGCCTGCACGGTGCTGCTGCGCGCCGGGATCCTTGGCCCGGCCATTGTCGAGACGCTGATCGTCTCGGGCATGATCTTCGGCATCATCATCGCGGCGTCGATCCTGTCGCTGGTGTTTCGCGGCTTTGGCGGAGACGAGATGGTGGCCGACCTGCTGCACGGTCTGCCCGGCGGCACCTGGGGGATGCTGGCGCTGACCATGCTGGTGATCTTTCTGCTGGGCTTCCTGCTGGAATTCGTCGAGATCATCTTCATCGTCATTCCCATCGTCGGGCCGATCCTGCTGCAACAGGACATCAGCCCGGTGTGGTTCGCGGTGCTGGTGGCGATGAACCTGCAAACCAGTTTCCTGACACCGCCCTTTGGCTTTGCGCTGTTCTACTATCGCTCGGTCGCACCCCCGCAAATCCGCACCGCTTCGATCTATCGCGCGATCGTGCCCTTCGTGGCGATCCAGATTGCCGCAATCGGGCTGTTGGCGCTGTTTCCGGGCTTGGCGACATGGCTGCCCGGAGTACTATTCTGACCAAGTCCAACCACAGGGAGACCGTGATGAAACGGCGTGACCTTCTGAAATCCGGCGCGCTTGCGCTGCCCGCCACCGCGCTGGCCGCGCCGGCGATTGCCCAGGGCAAGATCACCTGGAAAATGCCGACATCCTTTCCGGCCCGCGCCCCGGGGGTGGGCACCAATGCCACCACCTTTGCCGAGCGTGTGGCGGCCATGTCGGATGGCCAGCTGACCCTCAAGGTCTTCTCCAGCGGCGAGTTGGTGCCGCCCTTCGGCGTCGAGGACGCGGTCGAGCAGGGCACCGCCGAGATCGGCCATTCGACACCCTATTACGCGGCTTCGAAGAACTCGGCGCTGCATTTCTTCTCGGCGGTGCCCTTCGGCATGACCGCCGTCGAAACCACGGCCTGGCTGCGCTATGGCGGCGGGCAGGATCTGTGGAACCGGATCTACGCCGAACGCGGGCTGGTGCCGTTCTACTCGGGCAACTCGGGCGCGCAGGCGGCGGGCTGGTTCAAGAACCCGATCACCACCGTCAACGATCTGGCGGGGCTGAACATGCGCATCGCCGGTCTGGGCGGCGAGGCCATGCGCAAGCTGGGGGTCAACGCGATTCTGCTGCCGCCGCCCGAGATTTTCCCGGCCTTCCAGTCCGGTGCGATCGACGCTGCCGAATGGGTTGGCCCGCTGCTGGATCAGGCCTTCGGCCTGCAGAAGGTGGCCAACTATTGCTACATGCCGGCGTTCCATGAGCCTTCGGCGGCGCTGGAGGTTGTGGTGAACAAGGAAGCCTATGACAGCCTGCCGGCCCATCTTCAGGCGGTGATCGCCAATGCGGCCGAAGCGGCCTCGGTCGAGACCACGGCACAGTTCGAATATTTCAACGCCGTGGCCTACAAGCAATTGAAGGAACAGGGCGTACAGTTCGACGCTTTCCCCGTGGATGTCATCGCCGCCCTGAAAACCGCCGTGGCCGAGGTCATGCAAGACCTCGCGACCGAGAACCCGGTGTTCGCCGAAGTGCAGGAGAGCTACAACGCCTACCTCGCCCTCGCGCGCCCCTATGGCACCATGGTGAAGGGTGCGGTGTTCTCGCAACGCGCCTGAGCCGGGAAATCCGCGTTTCAAGGCCGCCTTTCGGGGCGGCCTTTTTCGTGGGTCACTTGACCGTGGGGGCCGGGCGTTCGGCCAGATCGGCCTGACGCTCGCTCCAGGAAATACGCAGATCGACGCGACAGGTCCCGTCCGAGCGGTCGGCCTTGACCCGCAGGGTCATCAACTGGTCCAGCGGCAGGGTCAGGCTGTCATCGCCCTCGCTCAGCGTCAGTTCACCCTTGCCGATGCCCTTGGTGATGGCCTCCAGCAGCGCCTTGATCGATTTGCGATCCTGCAGGGATTCGTGGCGAAACTTTCCGTCGGTCGCGGCCATGGGGCTGCCTGCTCCTGTTGCGTGCTTATGCGCGGTTGGGTGGGGGATAGACCACGGCGCGACTTGCGCCAATCCCCCTTCAAACAGGCGTCAGCAGATCCGCGCCTGCCCGGAAAAGCCTGTCGAAATCGACCCGGCCCGCGATCTCGCACACCCGCACCCCGTCCAGCGCGGCCAGATAGGCCGCCGGGTCCAGCGGGTCGGAGTCCGCGCGAAAGCGGCCCTGCGCATCCTGATAGAACGGACCGGGGGCCTTCATGATCGCGGCCAGAAGATCGGGGCGGTCGGGCAAGGAAACGTCGCGCACCGTGGTGGGCGCGGAGCTGTCGTGCTGCCAGTTCAGCACCCAGAAATCGGTCAGCGCGCAGTCATGGCGCTCCCTCCCCGGCCCATAGATCCGGGGCACGATCAGGTCGTGCTTTTCCTCCAGCGTCCAGAGGTCTGCCGGCGGCAACGCGGCAAGCTCTGCCCGCCGGGCCGTGGACAGCAGCGGATGCAGGCGCGGGTTGTGCAGGATCGTGCCGGGGTTGATGCGCGGCTGCTTGGGAATGCCAAGGGCGCTGGTGCCCCGGTCCGCCGCGCGCACCAGCAGACGATCGTTGGTGACAAAGGCGGTGCCGGGAATGTCCAGCATCCGCAGGATCGAGGTTGATTTCCCGCCCCCCGACAGCCCGGCAATGGCCAGACCGCAGGGGCCGTTGGTCACCGCCGCCGCATGGCACATCTGCCAGCCCGCGCGCTGGCCGTGGTTCAGGATCTGGGTGTTGACGAAATTGATGATCTGCTGCGGGTTGGCGCGGCAAGGGCCGAAGGCGACCAGCGCCTTGGGCGATTGCAGGAAGGTCATGCCAGTGCGGCGTTTGTGGATCAGCCGGCCATCGGACAGGTCCCAGGTGGCATCCTTGCGCCCGATCTTGCCAGCGTCGCGCCGCCAGTCGCGCCAGGTCGGGGCCGGGTCCAGGGTCTGGCCTTCCAGAACCTCGATGGTCGCCGCAACCGGGCCGTCTCCGGTCAGGGTTTCCGTGAAGTACTCGGCCAGTTCCGCGCGCAGGGCCGGTTGGCAGAGCAGGCGCAGGCGCCACGGGCCGACCGTGATCCAAAGCGGTGGCACGTCGTCCAGCGGTGTGCGGTCAAGCCGGGCCAGAACCTCGGCGGTGGTAGAGGGCGTCATGCGGTGATCCTTGCCAGAACATGGTCAGTCAGCAGGGCAGCGGCATCCATCCCGCAGCCATCCCGCACGCCGCGAAACCCGCCGAAGGCTGACACCTCGAACACGATGGGGCCGTCGTCGGTCAGGGCGATGTCGACGGTGGTGAAGGCCAGGCCGAAGGGGGCCTGTGCCTCGCGGCCCAACGCGATCAGGGCCGGGTCGGGGGTAAAGGGCGCGTATTTTCCGCCGCTGTGGATGGTGGTGTTCCAGGTGCCGCCACCGGACACCCGCGCATAGGTGCACAGGTGGTCGCCGCCCAAAAACACCATGCCCAGATCCTGCCCCGACAGGTTCAGCTTCTTCTGGATATACATGACCGGGTTGTCGGCGGCGAAGGTGGCGATTTCGGCAGCGGCGTCAGGCCCGTCCGGGATCAGGCACATGCCGCGCGCCTTGGTGCTGTAGAGCGGTTTGAAGACGGCGGTGCCAAAGACCCGGACCGCTTCCCGTGCCTTGCCTGGGTCCTCGGTCACCACAGTGTCGGGCATCGGTGTGCCGGCGAGGGTCAGGGACATGGTGCAGGCCAGCCGGTCGATCAGACGCAGGATCGCCTCGGGGCGCGAAAAGACCCGCACGCCGCGCGCCTCGGCCAGCCGCAACATCTCCAGCCGGTCCAGCGCGTGGGGGCTGTAAACCTCGGCGATCTTCTTGACGATCAGCCCGTCCAACTCGCACAGGTCCAGATCGCCGTGCAGCAATCGGCCCGTACTCAGGTCCAGCACCACCTGGGCCATGTCGATCACCAGCCGGAACCCGGTGCGCGCCGCGACCGCATCGGCCAGCGCCTCGGTCGACCATTTGCCGGGAATGCCGATTACGCCGATACGCAGATCAGTCACAAAACAGGTCCTTGATGGGTAGCCGCAGCCGCGCTTCCTTGCCGTCCGGACAGGCCAGCGCCAGCTCCAGCAGATAGCGCGCGCGCAGGAACATCCGCCGGGCGTGCGCCTTGTCAAAGACGAAACGGGTCGAGGTCGCAAAGGAGCGCGCCAGCCCCAGCGCCAGCCGGTATTCGAAAGTCTTGTCGCCCTGCGCGCGGGCGAATTTCGTGGCCATGGCGTGCACATCGCCCGCCACATCCGCCACCCGGTTGCGCAACTGCGCGTCCTGGATCTGCAGGCGATAGTTCGACACCATGAACACCGACACATCCTGCACGTAGTCCATGAAGCGCGATCGGTGCAGGTCGATGAAATGGATCTTTCGATCCGCCGGGTCATAGATCACGTTGTCGAGGTTGAAGTCGCCATGGATGTGCACCGAGAAGGGCGCGGGCAGCGCGGTTTCCCGACCCCCGGCCAGTTCGACCAGCGTGTCGAACGCGGGCAGGGACAGTTTGCCCAGGCGCGTCTCGCCGCGCCGGAACTCGGGATGCACCCGGTAGACATCGGGCATCCGCTGCGCCAACTGCCGCATCGAAGCCATGTCGGCCGGTTCCTCGGTGCGGGTACGCCGCCAGACATCGCGCAGGGTGCGGGTCAGGGCAGTTCGGGCCTCGGCCAGCAGCGCGTCGCTTTCGTTCAGAAGCACATGCTGAAAGGTATGGCCCGGCAGGTATTCGATCAACAGCGCCGCCGATTGGCCGCGCTTTTCGTAGGACAGGATCTTGGGCGCGAGACCGGGATAGACCGAGTCCCATTTCTTCGCGCCCTGACGTTCCTCTTTCACCTTGGCGATCTCGCCATCCTTGAACACCGCGTTGATCTCGTCGCCTGCGGCTGTCTTGCCATGCAGCCCCGAAATGCCACTGCCCGAGCGGGTCTCGGCAAGCGGTTTCAGGGTCAGATCGGCCTCGTCCACGGTCTGATCCGACAGGATGCCTTTCAGGGCGAAATAGCGTTCGAACTGCACTGGCTGACCGATGGAGACCGACAGCAGCGCCTCGCTGATCCCTTGCAGCGCGTCGCCCATCCGTCTGATTTCATTGGCGGCCAGAAGGGCGTTCGACAGATCTTCGGTGTGCTTGGACTTGCGCATGTCCTGCGTGTAGGTCGCGAAGAGATGCTTATAAAGCGCGTCCAGATCGCCTTTCACCTGCCCGATTTTCACCGCACCACCGCTGTCACGCGCATCGATGGCCGCATGGATCCCGGTCACCGCCTGACGCACGCGCTTGATGGGTTTGGGATAGGCCTCGGGGCGCAGCAACGGGGTGTGCCGGACCTCCTCGGCATGCAACAGGCTGCGGCGCGCCATGCGGCTGATCAGGTCAAGGTTGCGTGCCACAAGTGCCGTGTTGCGCAGCACGAGCTGCCGCGCGGCCCCCGGTTTGCTGCGGGACAAGGCTTGCTGGCTGGCGCGCTGAATCCGGGTTTGCAGGTTGTGGGAATAGCCCGCCCGAAGCAGCACCTTCCGCGCCGTCGCGGTGTCGGGTCGGGCGAAATATTCCTGCAGGCTGGTCAGTTGCCCCTCTACCTCGGCGCAGAGGAAATGCAGGTTCTCGTCCATCGCATGCGGCAGCCTAGCCATCCAGCCGCCCCAGATAGAGCGGCGCCGCGCTGTCGCTGAGGGCCGTGCCGTAATTCGGATGAAAGGCGCGCACCGGATCGTCCGGCGATACCCAGATGGTGGCGATCTGGGACTTGTCGGGCTGCGGCCCAAGGCGCGGGATATAGTTCGCAGCCACCTCGCAGGCGAACAGAACCTCGATCTGGTGGCGCAGCTTGCCGTGTTTGGGTTTGAACACATCGGCCACATGCAGAAGCGGGCCGACCGCGACTTCGGCGCCGATTTCTTCAAGGCACTCGCGCGCGACAGCGGCTTCCATGGTCTCGCCCGGATCCTGCCGCCCGCCGGGCAGGGTCAGATAGGGCGGTTTTCCGGACTTTTGCTTGACCTGCACCAGCAGACGCCCGTCGCGCCGGATGACGGCGCGCACGGTGGGACGGATCTGGTCGAGAAAGCGGTTCAAGCCGGACATGGGCGGGTGATATAGCCATGACAGAACAGATGCATGTCAATTCTCTGGCCGTGTCGCGATTTTCCGGGAGACCCACCGTGTCACAATTGCATATCTCGCGCATTGCCGAAATCCCCGACGAATTGCGGGTGGCCCGCGCGCGCAGTCTGCCGGGGCTTGGGCCGCGACTGCTGTTTTTCAGCGGCGGCAGCGCCCTGAACGGCATTTCACGCCGCCTGAAGGCCTATACCCACAATTCGATCCACCTGATGACCCCGTTCGACAGCGGCGGCAGTTCGCAAGTGCTGCGCACGGCCTTCGACATGCCCGCGGTAGGCGATCTGCGCAGCCGTCTGATGGCGCTGGCCGATGAAAGCGATCTGGGCCAGCCCGATATCTTCGCCCTGTTTACCCATCGCTTTCCCGTCGGGGCCAGCCGGGCAAAGCTGGAGCGCGAGTTCGCGGCCCTTCTGGACACCACCCATCCGCTGATGGATGCGGTGTCCCAGCCCATGCGCAGCCTGATCCTGTCGCACCTGCGGGCCTTCGCGGCGCATTGCCCGCAGGGGTTCGATTTCGCCGGGGCCAGCGTCGGCAACCTGATCCTGGCGGGCGGCTATCTGACCCACGACCGGGCGTTGGAGCCGGTGTTGTTCATCATGTCCAAGATGGTGGCGGTGCAGGGCACCGTGCGGTCGATCATCGACAGCAATCTTGGCCTTGGCGCGGTACTGGCGGATGGCCAGACGGTGGTGGGCCAGCGGGAGATCACCGGCAAGGAAGTGCCGCCCATCGCTGCGCCGATCCGCGAGTTGTTCCTGACCCGCGATGGCGCGCGGCTGGAGCGCAACGCGGTGAAACTGCCCAAACGCAACCGCAGGCTGATCGAGCGTGCGGACCTGATCTGCTATCCGCCGGGCAGCCTGTTCACCAGCGTCATCGCCAACCTTCTGCCGCGCGGCGTGGGCCGCAGCGTGGCGCAGCGGGCGGTGCCCAAGGTCTATTTCCCCAGCCTCGGCGCCGATCCCGAATGCCTGGGGATGGATTTGCCCGATCAGGTAAGGGCCCTGCTGGCGGCGCTGCGTGCCGATGCCGGGCAGGACTGTCCGGCGGATCGATTGCTGACGGCGGTTGTGTGCGACAAGCGGGGGCTGCGTGACGCGGATGTCCGGCGGATCCACGACGACCACGGTCTGCCCTGCGTCGGCCTGGACCTGTGCGGGGCCGAGGGGATCGCGCGCTATGACCCGGCGCGGTTCTGCGATGCGCTGGTGTCGCTGGTCTGAGATGTTGGCTCAGGAACTGGGCTTGGCGGGCAGGGCGCTGACCACGCCCTCGATCCGGCCCCGGGGGGTGTGCCAGAACCCGGCCAGTGCCGTCTCGCCCGCGCCGTGCAGGCAGGTGCGTTCGGTCGGGGTCGGTGGCAGGGCAATGCCGTCCAGAAATTCCTCGATATTGGGCGTGCCGGGCAGGCGGGCCAGCAGGGTTTGCAGGGGAAATTCTTGCGGCAGACCCAACAGTCGCGCAGCGGCGGGATCGGCGTGGACGACGCCCTTGTCCGGGTCGATGGTCAGGCGCCCGCTGTCTGTGACGCGCAGAAGTTGACGGAATTCGGCCCCTGATCGGGCCAGACCGTCCTGCATCCGCAAACCCGCCAGACGGCTGACCAGGACCCAGATCGCCATCAACACGACCAGGGGCATCATCTGGCCGGCCATGGGCACCGGCGTCGGCAGGACGGTCAGGATCGACGGCCAGAGCACCACCGCGCCGGCCACCAGCATCAGGCCCAAGGTGGCCACCGGCAGCGGCAGGAACAGGACAGGCAGCAGCGCCAGCAAGATCGGGGTCAATCCGGGGGCTGTGCCGGGAAGGGTCAGAAGGGTTGCCGCAACCCCCAGCAGGAGCAGGCCGAACAGGTCCGACAGGCGCAGCAGCCAGCGATGCGCGCTGGCCATCAGAACAAACGCGGCCGTAGTGACAAGGGCAGCCAGAACCGATTTTTGTAGCGCCAGTGGCAAGGTCAAGGGATCGGGGCGCATCGAGGGCTCGGCCTGTGACAGCAACCACAGGATGCCCCAAAGCCCGGGCCCAAGCGCCGCCAAACCGGCGGCTGCTGCCCCAATCAACACCGGGTGCGGATCAGGCAATATCCGCAGGCGCGACAGCCGCAGGGCCGCCATGCCGATGCAGGTGCCGAGGATCAGGTTCAGGACCAGCAGCACAAGGTCGGATCGGGTCAGGACGGTGGCCAGAAGGCCGCCGTTCAGATGCACCAGCGTTGCCAGGGGCATCAGCGGCAGGACCAGTGCCAGAAACTTGCGGCCTGCAGAAAACAAGACCACGGCCAGTACCGCCGCCGCCGCAACGGGGTGTGGAAGGCCGGCAAGGGGGAAGTCCGCCGTTGTGGATGCGGCCCAACCGCCCGATGCAGTGGCCCAGGCCCAGATCGCCCAAAGGCCTGATGCCAGCCAGACGGCCCAGCGATCGCCAACGTCCCGAAAGCCGGAGGCGCGTGTTGTCATATATGGGCGCCGGCCTGTGGGCGACATGTCCCGCTCCCTTCCCGTGGCATCGCGTGGCGTGCGATCCTTGCCTAGGTTCTTGCCCGCCCGGCGCGAGACCTGCAAGGGCGGAAGGCGAGGCGGCGGGTCGGGCTGGGGTCAGGCAACGGGATATGACGGGGGATCGTCAGACCAAAGGATGCAAAATTGCGAGAGAAAACCAGTGCAAATAAATGAAATAACGTAATAAACAACATGAGGTATTGAGAGTGCCGGATGCCGCCCAAACTTCGGGCGGCATCCATGTCGTGCCAGCTTCCGCTCAGCTCCGGATTGCCAAGCCGTCCTCGCCGAAGAAATGCAGCCGGTCCGGGTCGAAGGTCAGCCCCAGACGGTCACCCGGCTTCAGGTCGGTGTCGCCATTGATCCGCACTGTCACCTGCCCGGCGTCGCCGCAGTCGAAGATCAGGAAAGTGTCAGCGCCGAGGTATTCCAGAACGTCCACCACGCCATCGACCTGACCGGTGCCTTCGGCGCCCAGAACGATGTGTTCGGGGCGGATGCCCAGATGCACGGCTGCGCCCGAAACCGGCCCGCCGCGCCCGCCGCGCCCGCCGGCGACGGTGTACTGCCCGCCGTTCGAGGAGCAAGGCAGGATGTTCATCTTGGGACTGCCGATGAACTGCGCCACGAACAGGTTGGCTGGACGATCGTACAGCTCGCGCGGGGTGCCGACCTGCGCGATCTTGCCAAACTCCAGCACCACGATGCGGTCGGCCAGTGTCATCGCCTCGACCTGATCATGGGTCACATAGATCATCGAGGCGTTCAGGGTCTGGTGCAGCTTGGCGATCTCGTAGCGCATCTCGACCCGCAGGGACGCATCGAGGTTCGACAGCGGTTCGTCGAACAGGAATGCGGTGGGGTCGCGCACGATGGAACGCCCGATGGCCACCCGCTGCCGCTGTCCGCCCGAAAGATCCTTGGGTCGGCGATCGAGATAGGGGTCAAGCTTCAGCACCCGCGCGGCCTCGGCGACCTTGGCGTCGATCTGCTCCTTGGGAACACCGGCGGATTTCAGTGGAAAGCCCACGTTGTCGCGCACCGACATATGCGGGTACAGCGCGTAAGACTGGAACACCATGGCCAGTCCGCGTTTCGACGGCGGTTCGGCAGTGGCGTCGCGCCCGTCGATGATGATCTGCCCGCGCGAGGTTTCTTCCAGCCCCGCGATCATGCGCAGAAGCGTAGATTTCCCGCAGCCCGAGGGGCCGACGAAAATGACGAATTCACCTTCGTTGATGGTCAGGTCGACGCCCTTGATGACCTGAACCTCGCCGAACCATTTCTCGACCGCTTTCAGTTCGATGGATGCCATCAGTCCCTCCCGGCCCAGGTCAGCCAGATGGCGGCTGTCCAGGTGAAGTTTGATCCGCCGCAGGGGGTGCCGTCGACGGGATCGAAATATTCGTAGAACCCCGATTTCTCGATCAGGGTGGCGGTTTCGCGGCGCAGGCGGGCTTCGTCGGCATCCCGGCCGCTGTCCTTCAGGCCCAGGGCGATCAGCGAATTGACCACCGGCCACATCGGCCCGCGCCAATAGCGGCGGGGGTCGAAATGCGCGGCCTCGGGATCGGACGAGGGGATGCCGTAGGTCACCGCGTCCCAGGTGCGTTGCATCTGCGCGTCCATCTGGGGGTTTTCGATCCCGGCATAGAGGAACAGATAGGCGGCCGAGCTGAGATTGTTGGCCCAGGTGCCGGTGCGGATGTCGCGCGCGTCATAGGCGCCAAGATCGGGGTTCCAGATGCTGGGCACGGCGGCTTCCAGCGCGTCGGCCCAGCCGGTGATCTCGGACACATCCTCGCCCAGCTCCTGCCCCAGTGCGATCAGGTCGCGATGGGCGCGCAGCAGGATGAAAGTGATGCCGGGATCGGCCATCAGGAAGGGACCGTTTGCCATGATCTCGGCATGGTTCCAGCCGCAGGCCTTTCCGAATTGCAGGATCGCGATGTAGCGGTCGTAATCCTCCTTTCCCGGGCGCATGGAGGCATCCACATGGCCGGTGTCGCGCCGCTGGTAGGGGCCGACGTTGGAGCCATCCACATTGGCCATGCCCACGTCCCAGTCGGGGCAGTTGTCGCGGCCCGATTCCCACGGATGGGTGATGCAGGCCGGGCCGGGGGCGCAGCGCACCTCGTGCCACCAGCGATGCCAGGCCACCATCCTGGGATAGAGCGCGGCGAGGCGGGTCCGCCCGGTTTCCGGATCCATCTCGTAGATCTTGCGGACCAGCGTCGCGGCCACCGGTGGCTGGCTGATGCCCGACGTCTGCGGCGTCTTGTTGGTGCCCCAGACATCGGGGCCGGGGAAGTATCCCGGATCGGACTGGTGGAAGATGATGTGCGGCACCATCCCGTCGTCCCATTGGCCCGAAAACAGGGTCTCGACCTCGGTCCAGGCGCGGTCGTTGTCGAAGGTGGCGAACCCCCAGGCGGCAAAGACGCTGTCCCAGTTCCACTGGTAGGGATACAGCCCGTCTGTGGGCACGGTGTAGCCTCCGCGATCGTTCTTGCGAAGGATTTGGCGGGCAGTTTCGTTGATGTGTGTCATCCTTTGACGGATCCTGCTGTGAGACCTTTGGTCATGAAACGTTCAAGCCCCAGGAACAGCGCCATGATCGGAACGGTGGCGATCACCGAACCGGCCATCAGGTGCTGGCGAGGGATTTCCGAAGAGTTGAGCGAGGCGATGCCGCGCGTCAGGGTGAATTTCGTGGGATCATCCAGCAGCATGAAGGCCAGCAGGAATTCGTTCCACGCAATCATGAAGACATAGAGCGAGACCGAGGCCATGGCCGGCAGCGACAGCGGCAGGGTGATCTTCCAGATCACCGCCAGACGCGACAGCCCGTCCATCAGCCCGGCTTCCTCGACCTCCGCGGGCAGGCCGCGGAAATAGCCCTGCAGCATGTACAATGCCACGGGGATGGTGGTGACCGGGTAGATCATCACGATCCCGGTGATCGAGTTGCGCAGCCCGGCCATGGAAAAGGCGATGTAGATGGGCAGCGCCAGAACGATCATCGGCACCATGTAGATCAATAGGATCGAGCGTGAAAACGCCGCCCGCCCCTTGAACCGCAGCCGGGCCACCGCATAGGCGCCGGGAATGGCGAAGGCCAGGGTGATCAGAACCGTCAGTACCGAGATGTAGAACGAGGTCCACAGGTAGGAACCAAAACTGAACTGGCTGAACAACTCGGTGTAGCTGCGGAACAGGTCAAAGCCCTTGGACAGGTCCAGCGAGAAATCTAGCGGGTTCTGGATCAGCTCGGACTGGTTCTTCAGGCTGGTCATCACCATCACGTAAAAGGGGATGACGACGATGGCGGTGAAGAAGATGTAGCCAAAGCCGGTCAGGAAGCGGATCACCGCCGCCTCGAACTCATGCCGGTTCAATGTGCCTTGCGGGCACTCCGTCAGGATACGCAGCATTCCCAGCGTGCTGAACCCGGCCATTGCTGCCGCACCGATCAGCCCCGACAGAAAGGATACCTTGGGTCCGATCACCAGCGGGCCGAAACCCACCAGCGACAGAAGTGTCAAGACGGCCAGACCGGCCAACGGTTTCCACCGCGGTCCCGGCAGGCACAACACGCCCAGCCCCGCGCCCCAAAACAGCGAGAGCAGCAGCGATGGGCGGAACTCGGCCCCGGTGATGAAGGACATGGCCACGGCCACCGTGGTGGCAATGATGAAAGTCCACAGCGCGCCCAGAAGCGGGCTGGTGACAAGGCCGTTGCGCAGGAAGCTCATAGCCCTTCCTCCGGATTGCCATAACGGAAGAAGACGTACGAGAAGATCAGCAGGCAGAAGAAGATCACCACCGCCACCGCCGCGCCCGCGCCGATGTTCGAGATCGCGAAGGCCTGTTCATAGACGTTCACGGTCAGCGTCCGGGTGCCCGCGTTGCCGCCGGTCAGCAGGAAGATGTCGTCGAACTTGTTGAAGGTCCAGATGAAGCGCAGCAGGAACAGCACCGACAGGATGCCCACAAGCTGCGGCACCGAGAGATACCAGAACTTCTGGAAGGGCGAGGCACCGTCCATGTCCGCCGCTTCGTACATGTCGCCGTCGATGGATTGCATCCGGGCGAGGATGAACAGGAAGGACAATGGGAAATAGCGCCAGATCTCGAACACAGTGACCATGATCAGGGCCAGCGGGCGTTCGCCGAAAAAGTTGATGGCCCCTTCGGTCACGCCCATCTGGATCAGCAGCGCGTTGGCCGAGCCGGAGAACGGGTCAAACAGCAGGATCCAGGCAAAGGCCACGGCGATCACCGGCGCCACATAGGGAAACAGATACAGCCCGCGCAGGATGCCCTGACCCCGGAACGACTTGTTCAGCAACAGCGCCGCGAACAGGCCGAAGACCAGCGCGCCGATGGTGCCGAAGACCGTGTAGAACAGTGTGACGCCCAGCACGCCCCAGAACTCGTCCCCGTCGAAGATGCGCGAGAAGTTGTCGAAGGTGAATTCGCCGCTGGTCAGGATGCTGTCGGCCTTGCCGGTCAACACCGGATCGATGTCGTCCAGCTCTCCGCCGGCGTCCAGAAAGGCTTGGCCGACGGTCACGGGTATGAGGATCTGGTCGCGAAACCCGCCCTCCATGGTTCCAAAGTCGCAGCGCAACTGGGCCCCGTCGATGGCGCAGCGCGGATCCAGTTCAACCGGGGTCAGGCCGTCGGGCCAGCCGTCGGTCATGGTGACTTTGCGGATTTCCTTGTCCTGGCTGGTATTGCGGATGCGGAAGCGCACGGTGATTTCGTCGCCCGCGGCAGCGGCGTCGCCGCGCAGGTCGGCGCGCACCACGGGGGCGGCGGCGCGCAGATCGGCCAGCCCCACGGGCTTGACGCTGATCCAGAACACCGCCAGCAGCGGCAGGATCACCACAAGGGCGACCGCCGTGATGGTGGGAGAAAGCAAACCCCAAGCCAGCCGGGCCTCGCGCTTGGCGAGCGGCCCGGTGCCCGTAGGCGGCAATGCAGTGGTCATGGTGACAGTCCGATGTGTTCGGGGTGGGGGCACCGTTGGGTCACGGCACCCCCGTTGGCAGCAAGCGGTCCCTACTGGATCGCGCCCAGCTCCTCGTTCAGCGCGGCAACCGCGGCCGCGGCATCAAGTTCGTCGTCGATATACTGCCGCACGATGCGGTTGATGACCTGGCTGTTGATCATCTTCGAAGCCAGTGACAGCTGCCCTTCAGCCACGCCCCAGCGTTGCGCCACATCCAGACCGCCCACGATCTCGGCAATCATCGCCGGATCGTAAAGTTCGCCCAGCGGTGCCTTGCGATCCACGCCGACGGGCAGGGTGGCCCAGGCGTCGATATAGGCGGTGGGGTTTTCGCCATCGCCGCGACGGACCGGGAACTTGCCCTCGGGCGCGATCGACAAGGTCTGGGTGTAGGCGTCGCTCAGGTTGAACTCGACGAACTCCATCGCCGCGTCGGTCGACGCATCGTTGGTGATGCCGAAGTACCGAACGTCGCCCCAGGCAGCACCGTCGGGATTGGACGGGCCGGCGAAGTTGGTCACGATGCCGGTCTTCGAGGCCAGGTCGGTCGAGGTCGGATCATCGTTGATGGTGGGCGGTGCGCTGTCGCGCAGACCGGCCAGTTCATCAAGGATGAAGGGCGACCAGATGATCATTGCGGCATCCCCGGCAAAATAGATCGTGCGCGACTGATCCCAGTACAACTCGCCCGGAGGCGAAGCCTTGGCGATCGCCTTGTAAAAGTCCAGAACCTCGGTGGTCCTGGCTTCGTCCAGCGGCGCGAAGCCGTTCTCGTCTACCGGGCTGACGCCGTTGGCAAGGAACACATGCTCCAGAACCTGGCTCATGAAGGCTTCATCCACCTTGGTGGCGGCCACGAAACCATACATCTCGGGCGGGTTGTGGAGGGCTTCCAGGGCGGCCAATACGTTGCCATAGGAGGAGGGCGGCTCAAGCCCGGCCGCTTCGAACAGATCCTTGCGATAGACGATCATCTGCGTCCAGCCGTCCACCGGAACCGAGGCATAGCCGTCTTCAGTGGCCGCCATCGCCAAGGCGCCCGGCGCGAAAGTGTCGGCGCCCAGATTCTCGACCACATCGGTGGCGGCATCCGGATCAAGGATGCCGGCTTCGTACCAGGGCAGGGCATATTGCAGAGTGTGATAGATCACGTCCGGCAGATCGCCCGCGGCAAAGGCTGCCGTGGCCCGGGTGCCAAGGTCGCTTTCGGTGACCGGGATGACCTCCACCGAATGGCCGGTTGCGGCTTCGAAAGCGGCGGCCATCTCTTGCTGTTTGGCCAGACGGTCTGGCTGCTCTTCGGTGGTCCAGAAGCGCAGCTCCTCGGCGGAGATACCGGGTGCGGCAAGCACAAGGGCAAGGGCCGCAGTGGACCACAAGCGCAGAGTCGGTTTCGTCATTGTTCTAACTCCCATTGAAAGTTCAGGGCTTCGCTGCAGTGTCGCGAAGCAGTTTTGCAAGTTGCTCGGAAGATCGGGCCGGCGTTGCTGCCGAGCCGCGATCCAGAAAGGTTGCCTGTTCCACCCGGCGCAGGGTTTCGGGGGCGGACCCCCGCACGCGGCGGATCAGAAGCGTGCCCAGACGTTCGCCGGCGCGGCGGATGTTGACCGAAAAGGTGGACAGGGGTGGGGTCATGGTTGCCCCCTCGATGATGCCGTCATAGGCGATGACGGAAATGTCCCGTCCCACTTGCAGACCCAGGTCCCGCGCGGCGTCGTAGAGCCCCAGCGCGGCGCGATCCATCGCAAAGACGAACCCCGTGGGCGGCTGGTCCAGCGCCAGCAGGGCGCGGGCGGTCTGGCGGCCATCTTCGGGAGACATGCAGTTTTCACGCACCAGCGCCGCATCGAAAGTCAGACCGGCGGCTTGCAGGCCAGCAACATAACCTTCGTGTCGCAAGTGTGTGTAATTATATTGTTTTCCACCGTTCACGAAAGCAATGCGCCGATGTCCTGAAGCGGCCAGTTTCTGCACGGCGGATTGCATCGCATCCTCGCCGGCAATGTCGTACCAGGCGCAATCGGTGGGATCGCCAGTGCGTCCGAACATGACAAAAGGCACCTGCAACCGGCGCAGGGTGGCAATGCGGTCGTCGGTGCGCAACGTGCGCGGCAGGATGAAGCCGTCGGCCTTTCGATCGGCGCACAGGCCTTCGATGATCTGCAAGGTGTTAAGGGGGCTGGAGGCGGCCGCGACGGTCAGGGTCCAGCCCTCCAGACTGGCGGCCGAGGATATCCCGGCCAGAAACTCGGCCAGAAACGGGCGGTGCGCGTCATGCTCGGCGGTTTCGATGATGAACCCGATGGAGCGCACCCGTCCGGTCCGGATCGCCTGCGCGTGGGAAAGCGGACGATAGCCCATCTTCTCGGCCATGCGCATGACCCGGGCGCGCGTGCTTTCGGCAATGTCGGGATAGCCGTTCATGGCACGACTGACCGTGCTTTTGGTCAGGCCCAGAGCCTCGGACACATCCGCAATCGTGACACGCCGTGCGGTGGGCTGCCGTACTGGGTTTTCCATGTTGGGCTGCAAATTTCATCCTCCTGGGCTTCACGATCCGCTCCGAAACCGGTTTCGGCAACAAGAAAATGCAAATACGCCTGGGATCAGGGAAGGGTCGGCGCACAACGGCGGTACGGATGCCTGCGAATATGGCACGGGCTTGTGCTGTGAGCTCACGGTGAAGTGCAGTTCCTGATATGTCGTTTTACTCCAGCCGGTTCTGTAACTCCATCAGCTCGCTTTGAAACACCTCAGCGGGCGTTCGGTAGCCGAGGCACTTGCGCGGCGTGGAATTGACGCGGTGGCAAATCGACCTCAAGTATCGATTTGTCAGCGCCGTCGGTTCGGTGGATCTGGGGAGATACTTCCGCAGCCTGTTGTTCGTGTTCTCGACTGTGCCTTTCTGGTACGGAGCTTGTGGGTCACAAAACCATGCATCTGCACCTATCCCGGCTTTCAGGTGCCGCCAGGCGGAGAACTCGGTGCCGCGATCAAAGGTGATCGACTGGCGTGCATCGGCGGGCAGGGGAGCTAGCCCCTGGATCAGCGCCTCCATGATCGGTTTGGATTGGCGATCCTCATTGCGCATGACAACGGCGAAACGACTGACGCGCTCGACCAGAGACGTCACGTTCACCTTTCCATGCTCCTTGCGGAACATCATCAGGTCGCACTCCCAATGGCCGAACTCGGCACGCTCAGAGATGCGCTCAGGCCTGTGGGACAGGCTTTGAACGTCGAAGATGTGGGTCCGGTTATGCTTGCGATAGCCACGCGGCCTGCGGCGGCGGCGATGTTCGGGAAGGTGCCGATAAAACTGCTCCTCGCGACCGTCCTTGGAATAGGCGAAGCGATAGATCGTCTCGTGGCTCACGCGGATCGGATGACGTTCCAATCGCATGCGACCGGCTATCTGCTCTGGCGACCAGCCAGCCTTCAGCCGATCCTCGATGGCGGCCTTGAGTTCAGGATGAGCGATCATCTTGCGATGGACAGCACGGCGCTGCTCGTATTTGTCTTGAGCGACGAGAGCGTGATAGCCGTTCAGCTCCGGTATTTCTTCGTCAGTATATCGGTTCCGCTTAATGTCCCGGTAGATCGTCGAGGGGTCGCGGCACAATCTATCCGCAATCTCTGAGACCGGCATTTTGGCTTCCAGCCACTTTGCGAGCTTGCGCCGTTCGTCCAGCTTCAGGTGACAATAGTGGGTTCCCATTCTTCATACTCCATGCAACTCTCTGTATTCGTACAAAATTTGCACTTCGTTTGTGAATCCACC
>NZ_JBNAFN010000005.1:0-219874 GCF_049800695.1 Fluviibacterium sp. S390
CCAGCCATCATCCTCGCGAAAACACCTTTGTCACTCCACCGCTTCCAGCGGTTGTACAAGGTCTTGTGCGGACCGTATGCGGCGGGCGCATCCCGCCAACGTAAGCCATTGCGGTTGATGAAGATAATTCCGCTCAACACGCGCCGATCATCGACGCGGGGCTTGCCGTGAGACTTGGGAAAGAAAGGCGCAAGCCGCGCCATCTGCGCGTCGCTAAGCCAGAAGAGATCAGACATGTCACCGCTCGTTTTTCGAACGGTGAATCACGCTGATCGCCGGAAATCAATGGGTCCTGAGCCTAATAACGTTCTTGCAACCGTAAGACAAAGCAATCTCGACTTTTTTCGATGTGAGCATACCGTCTGTCTTACAGTCGGTCAAACATCCAGTTCCTCGACAAACCGCGCGTTGTCCTGGATGTACTCGAACCGCTTTTCGGGTTTCTTGCCCATCAGCCGTTCGACAAGATCGGCGGTTTCACCCGGTTCGTCGTCGTCCACGGACACCCGGATCAGTTTTCGGGTGGCCGGGTTCATGGTGGTGTCTTTCAGATCCTTGGCGTCCATCTCGCCCAGACCCTTGAAGCGGCTGACGTCGATCTTGCCCTTGCCGCCCAGTCCCTTGGCCAGCCATTCGTCGCGCTCGACCTCGTCCAGACAGTAGACGCGCTTGGCGCCTTGCGTCAGCCGGTACAGTGGCGGGCAGGCGAGGTAGAGGTGGCCGTTGTCGATCAGCGGGCGCATCTGGCTGAAAAAGAAGGTCATCAACAGCGCCGCGATATGGGCGCCGTCGACGTCCGCATCGGTCATGATGATGATTTTCTCATAGCGCAGATCGTCGACGCGGAACTTGGTGCCCATCGAGACTCCCAGCGCCTGCGACAGGTCATTGATCTCGGCGTTCTGGGTCATCTTCGACGAGGCCGCGCCCAGCACGTTCAGGATCTTGCCGCGCAAGGGCAGCAGGGCCTGGGTCTTGCGGTCCCGCGCCATCTTGGCCGAGCCGCCGGCGCTGTCGCCCTCGACGATGAACAACTCGGTGCCGGCGCGGTTGGCGGCCGAGCAATCCACCAGCTTGCCGGGCAGGCGCAGCTTCTTGGTGGCGGATTTGCGGGCGGTTTCCTTTTCCTGGCGTCGGCGCAGGCGTTCCTCGGCGCGCAAAACCAGAAAATCGAGGATCGCACCGGCGGATTTCGTGTCGGCGGCCAGCCAGTTGTCGAAGTGGTCGCGCACGGCGTTTTCCACCAGGCGGGCGGCCTCGGTGGTGGCGAGGCGATCCTTGGTCTGGCCGACGAATTCCGGTTCGCTGATGAAACAGGACACCAGCGCGCAGCCGCCGGTGATCAGGTCTTCGCGGGTGATGTCCTTGGCCTTGCGGTTGCTGGCCAGTTCGCCATAGGCGCGGATGCCCTTCAGGATCGCGGCCCAGAAGCCGGCCTCGTGGGTGCCGCCTTCGGGGGTGGGGACGGTGTTACAGTAGGACTGGATGAAGCCGTCGCGGGCCGGGGTCCAGTTGATTGCCCATTCGACCAAGCCGGGTACGCCGAAACGTTCCTGGAACTGCACCTTCCCTGCGAAAGGGCGGTCGGCATAGGTGGCCGCGCTGCCCAGGGTTTCGGTCAGATAGTCCGACAGGCCGCCGGGGAAGTGGAACACCGCCTCGGCCGGGGTTTCACCGTCGTCGATATGGGATTTCCAGCGGATTTCCACGCCCGAGTATAGGTAAGCCTTGGAGCGGGCCATCTTGAACAATCGCGCGGGCTTTAACCTTAGCTTACCGAATATCTCGGCATCAGGATGGAAGGTGACCGAGGTTCCACGGCGGTTGGGGGCCTGCCCGACCTCGGTCACCGGTCCTTGCGGGATGCCGCGGGAAAACTCCTGCGCGTAGACGGTCTTGTTGCGCGCGACCTCGACCCGGACGTGATCGGACAGGGCGTTGACGACCGACACGCCGACGCCGTGCAGACCGCCCGAGGTTTCATAGGCCTTGCCCGAGAACTTGCCGCCCGCGTGCAGGGTGCACAGGATCACTTCCAGCGCGGATTTGTCGGGGAATTTCGGATGCGGATCCACCGGGATGCCACGCCCGTTGTCCTTGATGGTGACCGAGCAATCGCCGTGCAGTTCGATCTCGATACGGCTGGCGTGGCCCGCGACGGCCTCGTCCATCGAGTTGTCCAGAACCTCGGCCACCAGATGGTGCAGGGCGCGCTCATCGGTGCCGCCGATGTACATGCCGGGCCGTTTGCGCACCGGCTCCAGCCCTTCCAGCACCTCGATCGAGGCGGCGTCATAGGCAGGCGACGGTTGCGCCCCGGTCAGAAGGTCATCGGCCATGGAACTGCTCTTTTGTTGGTATTTCGGGCCAGTCTACAGGCAGCGGGCAGGGAAGGGCAATCACTCCTGCGCCCTCACTTGCGTTGATTCGCCTCTCGTGCCACAAGATGTGGGAGGCGAACGCATGGGAAAAACACGATGCGAGCAGTAGGTTTTGGGACGGTTCTTGCCGTCCTGGCGGGCATTTCGGCGGCCCATGCACAGAACGCCGAATTCGACGCGGCGCTGAGCCACGCGGCGCGCGAAGAGGTCACCCAACCGGGCGATTCCGACAAGTCCGACAACGACATTTCCCGGCTGGCCATGGCGCTCAGTTGGGATGCGGGCGGCGACGGACGAATGCGGGCGGCGCTGGAACTGGGCGTGGGCAACGAGGATTTCGATGGCCCCTATCCGGCCCTCAACGGGTTCGAACTGGCGTTCGGGCGGCGGGTCGGCATGCAGCGCTATGCCGCCGGGGCGCGGATCCGGTCCGACGATGATTTTTCGACGACGACAGAACTGGCCTACAGCGCCGAGCATTTCGGCCGCTCCATCGACTGGCACGGGCTGTTTGGAATGCAGTTTGTCGCCGATTCCGACGATGTGCCGGGGCGGGACGGACCGGGGTTGTTCGGTCAGGTCGACGGCGATTTTTATATCAATGACAACTGGTTGCTGATGGCCGGGGCGTTGGCCGATACCGATGGCGCGGTCTACGGCTTTGGCACGGAGTACCGTTTTGACGGCGCGCCGATCAGCCTGTTCCTGGACTATGCCGAGGCCTTCAACGATTATCGCGGCCAGCAGAAATACGACTCCCTGTCGGTGGGCATCCGCATCATGCCAAAGTCCAAGTCCTTGCGATCCTTCCATCAGAGCAACCTGAGCCGCGCAATGTTCCGGCTGGTTGAAGTGCAGTAGCACGCCCTCCCACGGCCCTTGAGGGGGCACGGCAATCGGAGTAAGGGCCGGGGATGTCCCGACCCTTGACCTTTTCCGCGCATCTGAAAGCGACCCTGACCCTTGGCCTGCCGTTGATCGGCGGGCAGTTGGGTCAATTGCTGATCCATGTCACCGATACGGTGATGATGGGCTGGTACGGCGTCACCGAGCTTGCGGCGCTGGTGGTGGCAACCTCGGTCATCTTCGTGTTCCTGATCCTTGGCTCCGGGTTTGCCTGGGGCGTGATGCCGCTGGTGGCCGCAGCCGCCGAAGAAGGCGACGACATCCAGGTGCGCCGGGTGACCCGCATGGGTCTCTGGGCGTCGATGGGGTACTGCGTGGTGGTTCTGCCGCCGCTGGTAATGGTGCCGGATCTGTTCGGCATGCTGGGGCAGGTGCCCGAGGTGGCGGTGCTGGCCGACCAGTATTTTGCCATCGGCCTGTGGATGATGGTGCCGGCGCTGGTGATCATGCTGTTGCGCAGTTACCTTTCGGCGCTGGAGCGCACGCAGGTGGTCCTCTGGGTCACGCTGGCGGCGGCGGCGGTGAACGCCGTGATGAACTATCTGCTGATCTTCGGCACCTTCGGATTTCCCGAAATGGGGGTGCGCGGTGCGGCCTGGGCCTCTATCGGGGCGAACGTCGCGGCGGCCATCCTGCTGATCATCTACGCGCGCTGGAAAGAGCGGCGGCGCGAGATCTTCGTGCGCTTCTGGCGGCCCGATTGGGTGGCGCTGCGGCAGGTGTTTCGCATCGGTGCACCGATCGGGCTGACCAGCCTGGCCGAGGCCGGGCTGTTTTCCTTCGCCTCTGTCCTGATGGGCTGGATCAGCGCCGAGGCCCTGGCCGCCCATGGCATTGCGATGCAATACGTCACGGCCACCTTCATGGTGCATCTGGGCCTGGCACAGGCGGCGACGGTGCGGGCCGGGCGTGCCTATGGCCGTAAGGACGCCGCTCTTCTGGTCGGCGGGGCCAAGGCGGCAATGGCATTGTCGGCGGCGGTGGCGATTGTCACCGTAGTTGTCCTCGTGGCGCTGCCCGAACCCCTGGTCAGGCTGTTCCTTGATCCCGATGATCCGCAATTGCCCGCAATCGTGGCCATCGGTGTCGGCCTTCTGGCTGCTGCCGCGATCTTCCAGGTGACCGATGCGGCGCAGGTCATGGCCCTTGGGTTGCTGCGCGGGGTGCAGGACACCCGGGTGCCGATGATCTATGCGGCGGTCAGCTATTGGGGCGTTGGCGCGCCGGTGGCCTGGTTCCTGGGCTTCCACATGGGTTTTGGCGGGGTCGGCATCTGGCTGGGTCTGGCGCTGGGTCTGACCATGGCGGGCATCCTGATGATGCGCCGGTTCTGGACCCGGATCGTTCCGAAAGTGGCGGCGGCGCGCAGGGCACCGGCCGCCTGATCTGGTCGTTTACGACAGTGCCGCGCAGAACGACTTGATCCGCCCGCAGGCCTCGGTCAGCGCGTCGTCCGAGGTGGCATAGCTGACCCGGAAGCAGGGCGAGGTGCCGAAGGCCGCGCCGAAGACCACGGCAACGCCGGTTTCCTCAAGCAGGGCCGTGGCGAAGGTTTCGTCATTCTCGATGACGGTGCCTGCGCCCGACGTCTTGCCGATGCACGCCGCAATCGACGGGTAGACGTAGAAGGCGCCTTCCGGGGTCGGGCAGGTGATGCCTTCGCAGTCGTTCAGCATCGAAACCACAAGGTCGCGGCGGCGTTTGAAGGTCTGGTTGTTGACCGGAATGAAATCCTGCGTGCCGTTCAGGGCTTCGACCGCCGCCCATTGGCTGATCGAGCAGGGGTTCGAGGTGCTTTGCGACTGGATCTTCCGCATCGCGCCGATCAGCTCCTTGGGGCCGGCCGCATAGCCGATCCGCCACCCTGTCATCGCATAGGCCTTGGACACGCCGTTGACGGTCAGGGTGCGGTCGTACAGCGCCGGCTCGACCTCGGCCGGGGTGCAGAAGTCGAAGTCGTCATAGACGAGGTGTTCGTACATGTCGTCGCTCATCACCCAGACGTGGGGATGGCGCAGCAGCACATCGGTCAGGCCTTTCAGTTCGGCGCGCGAATAGGCCGCGCCCGACGGGTTCGACGGCGAGTTGAAGATCAGCCATTTGGTCTTGGGCGTGATCGCGGCCTCCAGCGCCTCGGGCGTCAGCTTGTAGGCATTCTCGGCGGTGGCTTCGGCAATCACCGGCTCTCCGCCGGCCAGCAGCACCATGTCGGGATAGCTGACCCAATAGGGGGCGGGGATCACC
Source organism: Fluviibacterium sp. S390 (assembly GCF_049800695.1). Lineage (NCBI taxonomy): Bacteria > Pseudomonadati > Pseudomonadota > Alphaproteobacteria > Rhodobacterales > Paracoccaceae > Meridianimarinicoccus > Fluviibacterium sp. S390. The sequence continues at coordinate 5,532 of NZ_JBNAFN010000005.1, forward strand.
ACCTCGTCGCCGGGGTTCAGCGTGGCCATCAGGGCGTTGTACAGGATCTGCTTGCCGCCGGTGCCGACCGAGACCTGTGCCGGTTCATAGTCCAGCCCGTTGTCGCGCTTGAACTTGGCGCAGATCGCCTGCTTCAGCTCGGGGATACCATCGGGGGCGGTGTATTTGGTCTTGCCCGCGGCGATGGCCGCGACGGCGGCATCCTTGATGTTCTGGGGCGTGTCGAAATCCGGTTCGCCCGCGCCCAGGCCGATCACGTCCTTGCCGGCGGCGCGCAGTTCCGCGGCCTTTGTGGTGACCGCGATGGTCGGGCTGGGTTTCACGCGGGCAAGGGTTTCGGACAGGAAGCTCATCGGTCTCTCCGGTTGTCATGGGGGTAGGCTATGCTTAGGGTGCGCCGCATGACGGATCAAGAGACCACGGACATGAGCGGCGCTGAAAAACCCGAAGAATGGTTCAGTTCTGAAACTTCGACCTTCGGAGACCGGCTGGCCGGCGCGCGGGAGGCCGCCGGCATGAGTCGCGGGCAACTGGCCCGTCGGCTGGGTGTCAAGGAAACCACGGTCGCCAAGTGGGAAGACGACTTCTCGGAACCGCGCGCCAACAAGCTGCAGATGCTGTCGGGCATCCTTGGCGTGTCGCTGACCTGGCTGCTGACGGCCGAGGGCGAAGGGCTGGACGGCCCCGCCGTCGAGGACACGATCTCGGACGATCTGGCCGCGATCCTGACCGAGATGCGGGTGCTGAAATCCGAGATGCAGCGCAGCGCTGACCGCGTGGGCTTGCTGGAAAAGCGCCTGCGTCAGGTGCTGAAAGAGGACAAGTGATGGCGGAAACGGCAGAGGCCCGGATCAAGCGCATGAAGATGCGCTCGATGCGGCGGGGCATCAAGGAAATGGACCTGATCCTGGGTGGCTTCGCGGATCGTGAGCTTGAAGGGCTGAACGAGGCCGATCTGTTGATCTATGACGCGCTGCTGTCGGAAAACGATCACGATCTGTACCAGTGGATCAGCGGCCAGAAACCGACCCCGCCCGAGTATCTGGAACTGATGACCCGCATCGCCGCCAGCCAATCGACCGCAGTCTCGCACGGTTCGCGCCCAGTTTAACGTGATCTTGGGAAAATGCGCTGAATGTTTTCGCCAGTTGCTTATTGGCGGAGGTTTTCAGGATGAGTGTTCACCCAGGTATCGGGGAAAAGGCGGAACAGTCGGTGATGTCCAGCTATCTGGATGTCATGTCGCTGGTCGAACGGCTGCACCGGCTGCTGCTGGATGTGATCAAGGATGAGTTCGAACGGCTCGGGATCATCGAGATCAACGCGGTGCAGGCGCTGCTGTTGTTCAACATCGGCGACAATGAGGTCACCGCAGGCGAATTGAAAAGCCGCGGCTACTATCAGGGCTCCAATGTCTCCTACAATCTCAAGAAGCTGGTCGAGATGGGGTTCATGGACCACCAGCGCTGTCAGATCGACCGCCGTTCGGTGCGGGTCAAACTGACCGAGAAGGGGCGCGAGATCCGGGCGATCATGCAGGATCTGTTCGCGCGCCATGCCGACGGTCTGGAAAGCCACGGGGTAATGGGTGCCGATGGCATGGCCCAGATCAACACCTCGCTGCGCCGGGTCGAGCGGTACTGGAGCGACCAGATCCGCTACATCTACTAAGCATCGTCCGGGCGCCGACACGCCGCCCGAACCAGGGACCAGAACGGTCCGCGCGCATCCAGATCACCAGTGACCGGTGTTCTCCATGCTCGCCCAAGGCTCCTGCGGGGGCAGAGATTTTCCCTTCTGAAGCAATTCGATCGACACGTTGTCCGGCGACCGCACAAAGGCCATGTGCCCGTCACGCGGCGGACGGTTGATCACCACGCCGTTGTCCATCAGGTGCTGGCAGGTCGCATAGATGTCGTCGACCGCATAGGCCAGGTGCCCGAAATGGCGGCTGTCCGAGGGCAATCCCTCGTCCCCATCCCAGTTATAAGTCAGTTCCAGCGGGCAGTCCGGCTGATCCGGCGGCGCCATGAAGACCAATGTGAAACGTCCGCCTTCGCTGTCCGTGCGTCGGGTCTCTTCCAGTCCCAGCAGGCGGTAGAAGGCCATAGACGCCTCAAGATCTTTCACGCGCACCATGGTGTGGAGGTATTTGATCGTCATCGGGATCCCCTGTTGTTGATGGCGCAAACATAGGCGGAGCGGCGGCGGTTGCAAATGCCCTGGCGCCTCTGCCGGGCCCGCGATCTGCTTTGCCGGTCGGGGTGGAACGGGTACACATCGGAAAACGGCATCCGGCGCCCGAGTCGCGCCGGTGCAGGACAGCCCGCAGGGAGGGAAACGTGCAGGAATATCTCAACGCATTGCAAACGGTGCTGCAGAAGGGTGTCGACTCCTCGGATCGCACCGGCACCGGCACCCGGTCGTATTTCGGGCTGCAGTGCCGCTATGATCTGCGCGCGGGATTTCCGCTGGTCACCACCAAGAAGCTGCACCTGCGGTCGATCGTGCACGAACTGCTGTGGTTCCTGTCCGGCGATACCAACATCCGCTACCTGAAAGACAACGGGGTGCGCATCTGGGACGAATGGGCGGATGAAAACGGCGACCTTGGCCCGGTCTATGGCCACCAGTGGCGGCATTTCCCCAAGGTCGAGACCGGCTCCGCCGGTCCGATCATCGGCGAGGTGGACCAGATCGCCAAGCTGGTCGAGGCCATCCGCACCAGCCCCGACAGCCGCCGGCTGATCGTCTCGGCGTGGAACCCCGGCGAGGTCGACGTGATGGCGCTGCCGCCCTGTCACACGCTGTGGCAGGTTCGGGTGCAGGGTGACACCATGCATCTGCAACTCTATCAGCGCTCGGCGGACATGTTCCTGGGCGTGCCCTTCAACATCGCCTCTTACGCGCTGCTGCTGGCGATGCTGGCGCAGGTGACCGGCTACAAGCCCGGCGAGTTCATCCATTCCATTGGAGATGCCCATATCTATTCCAACCATATGGAACAGGTGGCTGAGCAGTTGTCGCGGACCCCGCGCGCCCGTCCGACCCTGATGATCACGCGCGAGGTGCCGTCGATCTTCGACTTCCGCTACGAGGACTTCGAATTCCTGAACTACGATCCGGCGCCGGTGATCCGCGCGCCGGTGGCGGTCTGACCATGATGACGCTGATCGTTGCACGGGCCAGAAACGGCGCCATCGGGCGGGACGGGGATATTCCGTGGCATGCGCCCGAGGATCTGAAGGCGTTCCAACGTGAAACCCTGGGCGGGGCGATCATCATGGGCCGCCGGACCTGGGAAAGCCTGCCGTTCCGCCCGCTGAAACGCCGCTTCAACTGCGTCGTCTCGGGGGGGCAGATCGACGGTGCCGATGCGGTCTGCACCAGTGTCGAGGCCGCGATGACCGCCTGCGCGGCGGCGGGCTATCACCGGATCTATGGCATTGGCGGTGCGGGGATCTACCAGGCGATGCTGCCGCTGGCCCATCGGCTGATGATCACCGAGGTTGATCTCGACGTGCCGGATGCCGACACCTTCTTTCCCCGCATCGATCCAGCCGACTGGACGGTGGTGGCCCGCACACCGCTGCGCAGCACCGCGCCGGCCTGCGAATTGGGCGAATGGTTGCGGCTGTAAACGCAAAAAACGGCCGCGATGGCGGCCGTTTTCTTGGTCTCATGCGGTCTGAGCCAGGTCAGCTTTCCAGCGACAATTCCGAGGCCGACGCCCGCCCGTCGCGGCCTTCGCGCAATTCATAGGAAATCTTCTGATTGTCGGCGAGGCCGGTCAGCCCGGCGCGCTCGACCGCTGAAATGTGCACGAACACATCCTTGCCGCCGTCGTCAGGGGCGATGAAGCCATAGCCTTTTGTGGTGTTGAACCATTTCACGGTGCCTGTGGGCATCGCGTGTCTCCTTGTCCTCCCCGCCGGAGCGGGCCGTTTGTCTTCAGCCGAAACCGTATCGACCGTGGTGTACGGGGGCGGCGGGACCGCCCCCTGTCCCTATTGAACAAGCATGTTGGGGAAAAAAGGCAAGTCCGGAGTGCTCCATCCCCGCCCATTTTTCCGGTGGTTCCTGGTGCGGCGCACAGGGCTGCCCGGAAACCGGGCAACCGACCCATGCCGGTCAGACCTCGACTTTACGGTTCAGGACAAAACGGTCGGCGGCGAAGGGACCAGCGCCTTTCAGCACCAGAACCAGAAGCAGGAAGATCCAGAACGACCGCTGATCGACGATCAGGCTGCTCGGGTCGCGGTCGAACCATGCCCCGATGTCCTTGGCCGCCAGCCCGTGCCCGGTGATGTCCACCCAGCTTTGCACGATGACGAAGCCGATCATGCCAAGGGCCGCCGCGCGGGTGAGCAGCCCGATGACGATCATCAACGGCAGCAGAAACTCGGCATAGGTGCCCAGGAGCACGACAAGCCAGTGGAAAAAGCCCAATTGGCTGGTGTCATAGCCCGCGGCCTCCATCGCCTTGGGGAAGATCTGGATGTAGGCCCCGGCCGAGGGAAACAGGAAGCCGAAGATGCCATCGCCGATTTTGGTCATCGCCGACGCCCAATAGTAGACCAGAAGGGTGCCGGCAAAGACCAGCCGGGCAAGGGTCGGGGTCAGCCAGCCATCGGTGGCGCGTTCCAGCAGGCCGAAGACGGAATTGTACAGGGAAACAAGGGTTTTCATGGGGTCAGCTTTCGGTCAGGGAATGGATCGCGCCACGGGTCAGAAGCAGGCCCAGCGTGGCGCTCAGGTCGAAGTCGGGGTCGGTCCCGGTGGCCTGCTCCAGCGCGGCGCCGAAACGGGTGCCGGCTTGCAGGGCCTGGCAGAAGGACACGGCACCGGGGGTCAGCGGGTCAACCATGGGATCAAATCCGGGGCGCGAGATCAGCACGGATTCGGCCTGCGGGTTCGGCGGCGGAGCAGAGGCCCGGGTATTGGCGCGCCAGATGCCGTGGATCGGGTGGGGCGAGCATAGCACGCGCATCGCCGGGGCCATGATGAAGCCGGTGGTCATCAGCACGTCGGTGGGAAGGTCTTGCAGGCGCGCGGGGTCGAGCGGTGTGCAGTCTGCAGCGTGATAGGCTTCGCGCAGGGCCAGTTCCAGCCGTGCCACATCGGCCAGATAAGGCAGATGCGTGACGGGTGGGAAGGCTTCCAGGAAGGTTGGAAACGCGGTGCCATAGGTCATCAGAAGCGGCGTTTGCGGGGGGGATTGCCGCAGGTGGATGCCGACCATGGCCTTGAAGAAGTCTTCCCCGACCAGCTTGCGGATGACCGGAAATCCGGTTTCCAAGGCTTCGGTCAGGCTGACCGCCACGTTGTTGCGGTAGACGTCGAATCGCTTGCCGGCAGGGGCGCCGTCTGGGCCCGTCAGACCGTCCGGTACCGGGGACGCAGGGTCCAGAAGGGCCTCTCCAAAGGTCGAAAGGCGCGTCATTGCGCGGGCACCAGGACAGGTGCCAGCAGGTCGGCCGCGCGGCGGGCCTCTGACACCAGCACAGGCCAGTCCGGCACATCGGTGTCCCATTCGATCAGGGTCGGGCGTGGACCGCCACGGCGCAGGGTATGGGCATACAGCGTCCAGACCGGGTCCACCACCGGGGCGCCGTGGCTGTCGATCAGCAACGGTGCGCCCGCATCATCTGTATCCTCATCATGGCCGCCAAGATGAATTTCGCCCACAAGATCCAGCGGGAAGGCGTCGATATAGGACACGGGATCGGTTTGCTGGTTGGTGGCCGACACGAACACGTTGTTCACGTCCAGCAGCAGGCCACAGCCGGTGCGGGTCGCGATCTCGCGCAGGAAGTCGACCTCGGCCATCTCGGTTTCAGAAAACGCCAGGTAGGTCGAGGGGTTTTCCAGCAGCATCCGGCGGCCCAGAGCCTCCTGAACCTGATCGATATGGGTGCAGACCCGGTCCAGCGTGGCGGCGGTATAGGGCAGCGGCAGCAGGTCGTTCAGAAAGCCGCTGTCATGGGTCGACCAGGCCAGATGTTCCGAAAAGGACGCAGGGGCAAGCCAGCCCAGCAGCGTCTTCAGGCGCGACAGATGATCGGTGTCCAGCGGGCGTTCTCCGCCGATCGACAGACCGACACCATGCACCGAGATCGGGAAGCGTTCGGCCAGCGCCCGCAACTGTGCCAGCGGGCGTCCGCCTGCCCCCATGTAGTTCTCGGCGTGAACCTCGAACCAGCGCACGGGGCCGGGGTCGGCCTCGATCGCCGCGAAATGGCTGGGCTTGTAGCCGACGCCGACGGCATCGGGCAGGGCGGTGAACGGCGGGCGGCTGAACGACATGGGAACCTCGGGCAGTCAGGGGTGGGCAGGCCGATCCCGGCCCGCCCGACAGGCCGATCAGGCGGGCAGATCGCGGTCCAGGGCTTCCAGCGAGCCCATGCGCCCGTCGGGAAGTTTCATTTCCGTGCAGGTGCCCTTGGCCACCAGTGTCCAGGCGTTGCCCTGGTAGTCCACGGTCGAGGTGCCAGCGCATGTGGTGCCGGGACCGGCTGCGCAATCGTTCTCGCCAGCCAGCGACACGCCATAGCATTTTTCCTGGGCTTGCGCGTGGGCCGGGGCGGTGGCGGCGGTGGCAACAGCGGCGGCGACGGCGCCAGCGACGGCAAGATGCTTCACGGTGTTCGACATGGGTCTATCCTTGTTGGGTTGTATGTGTTTCGGTGCCGCATCGGGCGACAGGGAAATCCTAGACGCTGGCATGAGCCGATCCCACACACGGCTCCGTGACTCACCGGGCTGTCATATCCTGTCAGGTGGTGGCCGGGAGTCGAGGTGCGCAAGGCATTGTTTTCATTTGATATGACGCCGAAGTGTTGCAATTTCCGGCATCGCTTGGGGCCGCGATGCACGAAATGTTACAGGTTTCGCGGTCGATGGCGGTACCGGCCCGCGCGGAAAAATCCAGGCCTGAAACACTTCGGCCCGCGGAAAACCGCGGGCCGTTGCATTTGGGATCGGGAGGTGGATCAGACCAGATCGGGCGGCGTGGCCTCTTGGGTCAATTGCCCGACAATCTCGTCCAGCGGCACGACGCTGGTGGTCTTTTCGCCCAGCCGGCGGACCGAGACCGAGCGGTTCTCGACCTCTTTCATGCCGATGGCCAGAATCACCGGCACCTTGCCCAGCGAATGCTCGCGCACCTTGTAGTTGATCTTCTCGTTGCGCAGATCGGCCTCGGCACGCACCCCGGCGGCGGTCAGCGCGTTGACGACTTCCTGACAATAGGCATCGGCGTCCGAGATGATCGAGGCCACCACCACCTGACGCGGGGCCAGCCAGAACGGCAGTTTGCCGGCGTAGTTTTCGATCAGGATGCCGAGGAACCGTTCGAACGAGCCCAGAACCGCACGGTGCAGCATGACCGGGCGATGCTTGTCGCCATCGGCGCCGATGTAATTGGCGTTCAGGCGCTCGGGCAGGTTGAAATCGGCCTGGAAGGTGCCGCACTGCCACTCGCGCCCGATGGCGTCGGTCAGCTTGAAGTCCAGCTTCGGCCCGTAGAACGCGCCTTCGCCGGGGTCGAGTTCGAAATCGTTGCGCACGCTGAGGATCGCCTTTTCAAGCGCGGCCTCGGCCTTGTCCCAGATCTCGTCCGAGCCGACACGCTGTTCCGGTCGCGTCGACAGCTTGATGTCGAATTTGCCAAAGCCGGTGTCGGTATAGACGCGGCTGAGCAGGTCGATGAACTTGGCGCATTCGCTTTCGATCTGATCCTCGGTGCAGAAGATATGCGCGTCATCCTGGGTGAAGCCGCGCACCCGCATCAGCCCGTGCAGCGCGCCATGCGCCTCGTAGCGGTGGCACGAGCCGAACTCGGCCAGCCGCATCGGCAGGTCGCGATAGGACTTCAGGCCCTGGTTGAACACCTGCACATGGCAGGGGCAGTTCATCGGCTTCAGCGCATTGGTGCGCTTTTCGTTGGCATGTTCCTCATCGATCTCGGTGGTGAACATGTTCTCGCGGTACTTGTCCCAATGGCCGGACTTTTCCCAAAGCTTGCGGTCCACCACCTGCGGGGTCTTGATTTCCTTGTAGCCGTCGCGCGTCAGCTGGCGGCGCATATAGTCTTCAAGCTCGCGGTAGATGGTCCAGCCGTTGGGATGCCAGAACACCATGCCGGGCGCTTCTTCCTGGAAGTGGAAAAGCTCCATCTCCTTGCCAAGGCGGCGGTGGTCGCGCTTTTCGGCTTCTTCAAGGAAGTTGAGGTATTTCTTCAGCCCGTCCTTGTTCTGGAAGGCGACGCCATAGATGCGCTGCAACTGTGGACGGTTGCTGTCGCCGCGCCAATAGGCGCCAGCCACCTTCATCAGCTTGAAGGCATCGGCGGGCACCTGTCCGGTATGTTGCAGATGCGGGCCGCGGCACAGATCCTGCCAGTCGCCGTGCCAATACATGCGCAGCGGCTCGTCGCCCGGAATGGCGTCGATCAGTTCGACCTTATAGGGCTCGCCCCTGTCCTTGTAGTGCTGGACGGCGCGGTCGCGTTCCCAGATCTCGGTCCGGACCGGATCGCGGGCGGCGATGATCTCGCGCATCTTCTTTTCGATGGCGCCCAGGTCTTCGGGAGTGAAGGGCTCGGCGCGGTCAAAGTCGTAGTACCAGCCGTTGTCGATCACCGGGCCAATGGTGACCTGCACGTCCGGCCACAGCTCCTGCACGGCGCGGGCCATGATGTGGGCGCAGTCGTGGCGGATCAGTTCCAGCGCCGGGGCGTCGTCCTTCAGGGTGTGAATGGCAATCTCGGCATCGGCCTCGATCGGCCATTGCAGATCCCAGTGCTGGCCTGCGACGGTGGCCGAGATGGCCTTCTTGGCCAGCGAGTTGGAAATGCCGGCGGCCACATCGGCAGGGGTCACGCCTGCGGGGTAGGAGCGGCTGTTGCCATCGGGAAAGGTGAGGGAGATGTCTGCCATGATCTGGCCTCCTCGTCGGTTTGGCGCCCACGGAACGCCCGGTTGCGGGTATGGTTTCGCGGGTCTTCTGGGCGCTTGGCGGCGGGGTGTCAAGACGGCTCGGCGGGTGCGCGGGGGCCGATGGTGTGCCGTGAGTATTTTTGCCAAGAAGAAATGGCTGGCGCGGCGCAGGGTGCGGGCGATTGCCGCCACCCCGGCGATTGCCTAGGGTTCAGGAAAACCGGCGGAGGCATGGCATGAGCGAACGGGTGGCGATTGTGACGGGGGCGGCGCGGGGCATTGGCCTGGCCACCACGCGGCTGTTCCTGGAGGAAGGGGTGCGCGTGGCCATGGTGGACCGCGATGCGCCCGCCCTGCGCGACGCCGTGGCCGGGCTGGACGGGGTACTGGCGCTGGAGCGCGACGTGTCGCGCCCCGAGGATGCAACAGCCATCATGGCCGAGACCGAGGCGGCTTTCGGGCGGATCGATCATCTGGTCAACAATGCCGGGGTCGCCGATTTCGGGCCCATCGAGGAGACCGACTTCGCGCGCTGGCGGCGGGTGATGGAGACCAACCTGTACGGGGTGTTCCTGTGTTCGCAGGCGGCGATCCCGGCGCTGAAGAAGACGCGCGGGACCATCGTGAACATCGCGTCGATCTCGGGGCTGCGGGCCTCGACCCTGCGGGTGGCCTATGGCACCTCGAAGGCCGGGGTGATCCATCTGACCCAGCAGCAGGCGGTTGAGTTGGGGGAACATGGCATCCGGGCCAATTGCGTGGCGCCGGGGCCGGTGCGGACAAAGCTGGCCATGGCGGTGCACAGCCCCGAAATCATCGCGGCCTATCACGACGCCTTGCCGCTGAATCGCTATGGCAGTGAGGAAGAGATCGCCCGTGCCATCGTCTTTCTGAGTTCGGACAAGGCCAGTTTCGTGACCGGGCAGACGTTGTCTGTCGATGGCGGCTTCGAGGCCACGGGCATCGGCCTGCCCGCGTTGCGCCAGGAATGAGCCGCAGAAAACCCTTGTTCGCGGCGGCCGCTGCGGCGAGGTTTGCGCGACATTGCAAGGAGCCGACATGACCGAGCCGAACTATCTGGACACGCCGCAGGGACGGCGCATCGCCTATCATCGCAGTGCCGGGACCGGGCCGGGCCTGGTGTTTCTGGGCGGTTTCGTGTCGGACATGGAAGGCACCAAGGCGCTGCATCTGGAAGATTGGGCGCGGGCGCAGGGCCGCGCCTTCGTGCGCTTCGACTATTCCGGGCACGGGCAGTCGTCCGAGGACTTCATCGACGGCTGTGTCGGCGATTGGACCGAGGATGCGATGGCGGTACTGGAGGCGTTGACCGAAGGGCCGCAGGTGCTGGTCGGGTCGTCCATGGGGGGCTGGATTGCGCTGCTTTGCGCGCGGGCGATGCCGGCGCGGGTGGCCGGGATGGTGACCATTGCCGCGGCACCCGATTTCATGACCACCTCGATGTGGGCGGAACTGGGCGCGGACGGGCAAAAGCGGGTCATGGAGGAGGGCATCTATGAGATCCCATCGGACTATGACGCGCCCTACCGCATCACCCGCCGGATGATCGAGGATGGCCACGACCAGACGGTGCTGGACAAGCCGCTGGCACTTGAGTTCCCGGTGCGCTTCCTGCAAGGCACCGAAGATGAAGCGGTCGAAACGGATGTGGCCCTGCGCCTTCTGGCACATGCCACCGGGCCGGATCTGCGGCTGACGCTGGTGAAGGGCGCGGATCATCGGTTTTCCACGCCGGAATGCCTGGCCCTGATCGAGAGCTCGGTGGAGCAGGTGCTGGCAGCAACAGGAGACGCGCGATGATGGGAATGATCCTGACACTGGTGAAATGGGCGGTCGGGCTGGCCATTCTGGCCTGGGGGACGCTGGCGCTGCTGGACTGGATCGGGCCGACCGAACCGGCGGATCTGGCAACCGAGTTCGATCCCGCGCAGCTGGGCGCCGATCTGGATGTCTGGCTGGCCGAGCAGGAGGCGCAGGTGGCAAACCTGCGCGACAATGCCGCCAAGGAGATTGTCTGGGCCGGGGAACCGGGGGGGCAGACGCCCCTTTCGGTGGTCTATATCCACGGGTTTTCCGCCACCAAGGCCGAATTGCGGCCGCTGCCCGATATGGTCGCCGCGTCGCTTGGGGCAAACCTTTACCTGACGCGCCTGCCGGGTCACGGTCGCGATTCAGCGGCCATGGGGGAGCCGGAAGTCAACGACTGGATGACCGATGTTGCCGAAGCGCTGGCCATCGGCGCGCGTCTGGGCGAACGGGTGATCGTCATGAGCAATTCCACCGGTGCGACGCTGGCGGTGGCGGCCGCCGCCGATCCGGCCCTGAACGCGCAGATGGCCGGTCTGGTTCTGATGTCGCCGAATTTCGGGGCTGCCGGGCTGAAGGGGCGGGCCATCGAATGGCCGCTGATCAACTCGTGGGGCAGGCTGGTGATTGGCGATACCTACAGTTTCGAGCCGCGCAATGCTGGTCACGCGGAAAACTGGACGACTTCATACCCGTTCGAGGCGGTCGCGCGTCTGGGGGCCCTGAGCCACAAGGTGCGCAACATGGACCTTGGGGCGATGACGGTTCCGGCGATCTTCTTTGTGTCGAACGAGGATCAGGTGATCGATCCCAAGCTGGCCCGCCGTGCGTCGGCGGACTGGGGCGCGCCAAGCGAGCTGGTGCCGGTCGTGCGCGTCGAGGGGGATGATCCCAGCGGGCATGTCCTGGCCGGTGATATCCTGAGCCCCAACAAGACCGCACCGATCGCCGAGCGAATCGTGGCATGGGCGCGCGGCCTGTAAACCCGGATGGCGCGGCGATTGTCATTGCCGCCGCGCCCGATTCGACCCTGGCCGAGGAACGGCTGCGGCGTCACCTGATCGCGGACAATCTGCGCGTCTCGGATATCGGCGATGAACGGTCAGTCGTGCTGGAAGCCCGCAACAGCACCGGCCGGGTTCTGGGCGGTGTTGCGGCGGTGCTTTGGGGGCAATGTCTGGAGATTGACCTGCTGTGGGTGGATCCCGAAGCACGCGGGCAAGGCATCGGATCACGCCTTCTGGCGGATCTGGAATGCCGGGCGGGGGCCGAGGGCGGGCGCCGGGCCCTTGTGAACACTTTCAGCTTTCAGGCGCCGGCTTTCTATCGCCGCGCCGGGTATCGCGAGGTCTACCGGCAGGAGGGCTTCGCAGACGGTACCGTCACCAAGGTCTTCTTTGAAAAGGATCTGGGGTAACGCCCGGCCATGAAAAAGCCCGCTCGGGTGAGCGGGCTTTTGCAATGTCGCGGCTTGTGGCTCAGACCGTCTTGAGTTGCGGTTTGGGCGACTGCGTTGCGGTCTCGATGCCGTTGGAGTCGATGAAGTCCAAAACCAGCGGGCGGATGTTGCTGCGCCAGCTTTTGCCCGCGAAAATACCGTAATGGCCAGCACCCGGTTCCAGGTGTGCGGCCTTTTTCGACTCTGGCAGGCCGGTGCAAAGCCGCAGTGCAGCAAGGCACTGGCCGGGCGCCGAGATGTCGTCCTTTTCGCCTTCGACCACCTTCACGGCGACCGTGGTGATCTTGCCGATGTCAATTTTGTGACCGGCGACGGAAAATTCATTGCGCGCGATTTCGAGATTCTTGAACACCCGCTCCACGGTGGACAGGTAGAACTCGGCCGGCATGTCCATCACCGCCAGATACTCGTCGTAGAAGCGGTTGTGGTGATCGTGATCCGAGGCCTCGCCCTTGGCGACGCGCAGGATCTGGTTGAAGAAGGCCTCGCCATGGCGGTCGGCGTTCATCGACATGAAGGACGACAATTGCAGCAGGCCCGGATACACCAGTCGCCCCGCACCGATATAGTTGAAGCCGACGCGCTGGATGGCGACTTCTTCCAACTGGCCCATGGTGATGCGGGCGCCGAAATCGGTGACGTCGGTGGCTGCGGCATCGGGGTCGATCGGGCCGCCGATCAGGGTCAGGGTCTGGGGCTGGGCGTCGGGGTTCTTCTCGGCCAGATAGGCGGTGGCGGCCAGCGTCAGCGGGGCTGGCTGGCAGACCGCGATGACATGCAGATCGGCGCCCAGATGCTCCATGAATTCGGCCAGATAGAGGGTGTAATCCTCAATATCAAACTTGCCTTCCGACACCGGAATGTCGCGCGCATTGTGCCAGTCGGTCAGATAGACGTCGCAGTCGGGCAGCAGCGAGATCACGGTTGACCGCAGAAGCGTGGCATAGTGACCCGACATCGGTGCCACCAGAAGCACCCGGCGGCGCTTCGGGCCACGGCCCTGAACTTCAAACTTGATGAGGTCACCGAAGGGACGTTCGACCACCGCATGAGTCGTGACCACATGGTCGCGCCCGTCCTCGCCCACCACCGAGCTGATGTTCCAGTCCGGCTTGGCGATCATGCGTGAAAAACTGCGCTCCATGACCTCGCCCCAGGCCGCCATTACCTTGAATGCAGGTGTCGGAAACAGGCCGGTTGCCGGATAGGAGCCGAAAGCGCGGGCCGTTGCACCAAGCCATTGGTTGGTGTTTCGAACCGTCTCCATCAGGTCATAAGTTGCCATATAACGCATCTGTAACTCCTGTCGGGGTTCCCCCCCGTAACAATTCGTCGCTTTGGCCCCCCACCTTAGCGGCGGTACATATATCGGGCATGAACCTACGGGGGAAATCGGGACATGACAACTGACGAAAATGCTGCAGGCGCAGAACTGGATCGGCTGAACGAGAATCTGAGCAAGATGGAAGAGCTGTCCCAGCGTCTGGTCACTGCAATGGCGCACAAGCGCGCTGTCGACCCGGGCCTGCACGGACCCAAGAAGGAATTGTTTGCCAAGGCGGCAACAGCTTACGTGCAGGAGGCCTTTCAGAACCCGGCCAAGCTGATGGAACATCAGGTCGGCTATTGGGGATCAATGCTGAAACATTATTTCGAGGTCCAGAAAGCACTGGCATCCGGGCGTCTTGTCGCGCCCGAACCGGAAGGGGGGCAGCCGACCGACAAACGCTTCTCGAACCCGCTGTGGAATACCCATCCGTTCTTCAGCTACATCAAGAACAACTACCAGCTGACCTCCGAGGCCATCGAGAACGCCATCAAGGACATCGACGGGCTGGACGAGGACGAGAAGAAGAAGGTCGAATTCTTCACCCAGCAGATCGTCGACATGCTGTCGCCGACCAACTTCCTGGGCACCAACCCGGACGCGCTGGAACGCGCCGTGGAAACGCAGGGTGAGTCGCTGGTCACCGGGCTTGAGAACCTCGTGGCGGATATCGAGGCCAACGACGGCGAGCTTCTGGTCACCCTGTCCGATCCCAAGGCCTTCAAGGTGGGCGAGAACCTGGCCACCACCGAAGGTTCGGTCGTGTTCCGCAACCGCCTGTTCGAACTGATCCAGTACAAGCCCACCACCGAGACCGTCCACGCGACCCCGCTGATCATCTTCCCGCCGTGGATCAACAAGTTCTACATCATGGACCTGAAGGAGAAGAACAGCCTGATCAAATGGATTGTCGATCAGGGCTACACGCTGTTCGTGGTCAGCTGGAAGAACCCCGACGGAAGCTATGGCGATGTCGGCATGGACGACTATATCGAAAGCGGTTTCCTGACCGCCATCGACGAAGTCAAGAAACTCACCCGCCAGAAAGAAGTCAACGCGGTGGGCTACTGCATCGCCGGGACGACGCTCAGCCTGACTTTGGCGCTGATGGCCAAGCGCGGTGACAAGTCGGTCAAGTCGGCAACCTTCTTTACCACCATGACCGATTTTTCGGATCCCGGCGAAGTGGGGGTGTTCCTGGACAACAGCTTTATCGACGGTGTCGAACGCGAAGTGGCGGAAACCGGCATCTTGAACAGTTTCTTCATGTCGCGGACGTTCTCGTTCCTGCGGGCCAACGATCTGATCTACGCGCCCGCCACCCGCCGCTACATGATGGGCGAGGCGCCGCCGGCCTTCGATCTGCTGCACTGGAACGGCGACAGCACCAACCTGCCGGCGCGCATGGCGGTCGAATACCTGCGCGGGCTGTGTCAGAACAACGAATTCGCCGAAGAGGGCTTCAAGGTCTGCGGCGAGGTGCTGAAATCTTCTGACGTGAAGACCACTTTCTGCGCCATCGCCTGTGAAACCGATCACATCGCGGCGTGGAAGGCCTGCTACAACGGGTTCCAGAAGTTCGGCAGCCGGTCGAAGACTTTCATCGTGTCGGAATCCGGCCATATCGCCGGGATCATCAACCCGCCCTCGAAGAAGAAATACGGCCACTACACCAACCCGGACATGAAGCTTCCGGCGGATGAATGGCTGTCGGGGGCCGATTTCAACGAAGGCTCGTGGTGGCCGCGTTGGGAAGAATGGCTGAAGAAGAAATCCGGACGCATGGTTGAGGCCCGCGAACCCGGCGATTCGGATCATCCGGTTTTGGGTCCGGCACCCGGAACCTATGTGGTTCAGCGTTCAACTGGTTGAATTTGCTGACAAAAAAATAATGCTGCAACGCAGAAAAAATGCTTGAAATGCTGCGTTGCAGCAGCCATATTGTGTCTCAGGAACAGCACGGTGCACCGCGCAGCGGACACCGACAACTCAGGAGAGATACCATGGCTGCTACCAAAGCAAACGACGTGACCAAGATGATGCAGGAAATGATGGGTTCGTTCCCTGTTGACACCAAAGCCATCCAGGACGCCTTCAAGACCCAGGCGACCCTGAGCGAGAAGATGTCGAAAGTGGCTCTGGAAGCCGCCGAGAAGTCGACCGAGATCTCCTCGAAGTGGACCAAAGAGACCCTGGCCAAGCTGGCCGCTGTCACCGCCGTCAAGGACGAGCCCGCCGACTACGGCAAGGCCGTGACCGATTTCGCTTCGGCCCAGGCCGAAATGACCTCGGAAGCCCTGGCTGCCTTCGCTGAAGTCGCCAAGAAAGTTCAGATGGAAACCGTCGAACTGATGCTGGCCGCTGGCAAGGACATCTCGGAAGACGCGACTGCCGCCGTCAAGAAAGCCACTGCGGACGTGACCGCAGCTGCCAAGAAAGCGACCACCGTCGCCAAGTAAGCAACGTCTGTCGCAAGGACAGGTGTCGTATTGTAGAAAACTCTGTGTTTTTGGGGTTTTCTGAAGAGCGGGCGTCAAGCCCGCTCTTTTCTTTTGTGAAGAACCCGTCATACTCTGCATTGCAGCAAACCCAGTCGGAGGATGACCGTGGCAGACAGTGACAAGCCGTTGTTGATCAAGCGCTATGCAAGTCGGCGTCTCTACAACACGGAAACAAGTGATTACGTAACCCTGGACGATATTGCCCGCTTCATCCGCGAAGGACGCGAGGTTCAGATTGTCGATCTGAAAAGCGGCGACGACCTGACCCGCCAGTATCTTCTGCAGATCGTGGCAGAGCACGAAAGCAAGGGCGAAAGCGTCCTGCCGATCGCGGTGTTGACCGATCTTGTGCGCAGCTACACGACCCAGGCCAACAGCGTTGTGCCGCAGTTTCTGGCCATGTCCTTCGAGATGCTGCGCGACAGCCAGTCGAAGATGATGGAGAACTTCACCCATATGCCCACCCCGATAAACCCGATGTCGGGGATCGAGGCCATGCAGCGGCAGCAGAAAGCCTTTCTGGCGTCGATGATGCCGGGTTGGAAGGGCGGGCCGGGCGGCACCATGCCAACGCCCGAAGCCGCCGAAGGCCAAAGCCCCGTCGAAGAGGCAACCCCGGTCCCGGAAGACCTCAGCAACGACGAGCGTCAGGAACTGGAAGACATCAAGTCCCAGCTGGCGGAACTCAAAGAGAAGATGACGAAGCTGGGCAAATGATGGCCCGCACGTCGCGACCGGGTTGTGATCCCGCCGGGACGCGGGCCTGATGGCCGACAGCCCCGGTCGCATTTCCTTGTGGATGGTGGAAGTCTTTGCCGCCATCTCCGAAGAGCGATCGATCTCCTCGGCAGCGCGTCGGCTGGAGGCCAGCCCCTCGGCGGTCAGCCAGCAGCTTAGCAACCTTGAGGCCGGGCTTTCGACCCGGCTGGTGGACCGCAGCGCGCGGCCCCTGACGCTGACCCCCGAAGGCCACATCTTCCTGCGCCGCGCGCGCAACATCCTGGACGAGGCGGATCTGGCCCGTGCCGAACTGGCCAGTCGCGACATGGCCAATCTGGCGCGATTCCGTCTGGGCATGATCGAGGATTTCGATGCCGATGTGACGCCGCGCCTTCTGACCGAGATGGCCGAGGATCTGCGCGCCTGCCGCTTCCTGCTGGAGACCGGCGCCAGTCACCGTTTGGTCACGCAGTTGGAAGAACGCGCGCTGGATGTGATCGTGGCGGCGGATACCTCGGTTGCGGCGGACTGGATGGAAGTGCATCCGCTGCTGATGGAACCCTTCGTCGCCGCACTGCCCAAGGGCGGGGCCGAGCCTGTTACACTGGCCGATCTGCGGGATCTGCCCTTCGTCCAATACACCCAGCGGCATCACATGGGCCGCCAGATCGCCGCGCATCTGTCGCGCCAGAACGTTTCGCTTCTGCATCGGTTCGAGATGGACAGCTATCACGCCATTCTGGCGATGGTGGCGCAGGGGGCGGGATGGACCATCCTCACACCGCTGGGATTTCTGCGGGCGCATCGGTTCTTTGAAGACGTGCGGATCTGTCCGCTGCCGATGGAGCCGCTGTCGCGCAGGATCTCGCTGCATGCCCGGCGCGAGGTCATGGGCCGGGTGCCGGCGCAGACCGCCGCGCGGTTGCGGGCCATCCTTCAGGATATGATCGTCGCGCCCTCCATCCGGCAGATGCCGTGGCTGGCAGGACAGTTGAAGGTGCTGGACAGCGGCCCGGGCGCGACGGCGCCCTAGGTGCCGTAGGCGCGGGTGTCCTTGGCGTCGGCCACCGCCATCAGAATTGCCCCGGCAATGAAATCCAGTTCGGGCCGGGTCAGCCGTGCGGGCAGGCGCGTGTCGCAGGCGCGCATCAGCATTTCGCGGGTTTGGGGCAATTCGGGCCGGTCATCCAGGAACTGCCAGTTCCAGAAGGCGCGGGCATTGTCGGTGGACAGGCCGAAGATCTGGATCGAGACACCCCGCGCGGCGGCGGCGGCCTGAAAATCGCGGGCCTCTTCATCGGTAAAGCCCTGAAGGTTGAATTGCAGAGAATCCGGCGCCCGAACCTCGGGCGGCAGCGCGTCGGGAACTTCCAGCCAGGGCGAGGTGTTCAGTTGCGCGGCCACATGGTCATGATTGGCACGGCCATCGCGCACCCGGCGTGGCAGTTCGGCAAGCTGGGCCCGGATCAGCGCCGCCGACAGGTTGTTGAGCCGGGTGTTGTACAACGGCAGCTTGTTCTGCCAGTGCGCGACTCGCCCCGAGATGGCTGCGTGCTTCTTCCAATTGTGCTCGTAAGCGCCGGACATGATGACGGCGCGGGCGGCGATGTCATCGTCATCGGTGATCAGGATGCCCCCTTCGCCCGCGTTCAGCAGCTTGTAGGACTGGAACGAGAAGCAGCCGACCCGGCCCAGCGTGCCGATCTTGCGGCCATGCCATTCGGTGCCCAGCGAATGCGCCGCATCCTCGATCACGGGCAGGCCGCGCGCTTCGGCCAGGCGCAGGATCGCATCCATATCCGATGTATGGCCACGCATGTGCGAGATCAGGATGGCCTGCACGTCATCGGTCAACTTGGCTTCGAAATCGGCCATGTCGACCCGATAATCGCGCCCGACCTCGACCAGCACCGGCGTGCAATCCGCATGCACCACGGCCGAGGGGACGGCGGCAAAGGTGAAGGCCGGGACCAGAACCTTGGCACCGCGCGGCAGATCCAGCGCCTTGAGCGTCAGGAACAGCGCAGCCGAGCAGGAGGCCACGGCCAGTGCGTAACGGCTGCCCATCATTTCAGCGAATTCCGCTTCCAGCAGCGCCACCGGAGACGCCTCGGACGTGTAGCGGAACAGATCGCCGCTGCTCAGCAGGCGGGCCACCTCGGCGCGGGCGGCTTCGGGGATCGGTTCGGCATCATAGACGTTCGGGGCAGAGGCTTGCGGCATGTTCGGATTTCCTGAAAATCATCTTTCGAAAATCCGTATAACATGGCTGGCGCAAATTGCATGCCCTTGTTTCCCGAAAAACCGGGGCGGTGTGACATGACGAAAAGCCGGGCGGGGTCAGATGCCTAGGCGGTCGCGCAGGGAAAACCATGTCATGGCCAGCGCCAGCAACGGGCTGCGCATTGCCGGGCCGCCGGGAAAGGCGGGTGTGGGCAGGCGCGCCATCAGGTCAAAACGCTCTTCCGTGCCGGCGACGGTTTCGGCCAGGATCTGCCCGGCCAGCGTTGCCAGCGCCACGCCGTGCCCGGAATAGCCCGAGGCTGACAGCACGTTGCGCTCGGGCCGATGGAAATGCGGCAGGCGCGAGCGGGTGATCGCCAGCGTGCCGCCCCAGGCATAGGTGATGCGGGCATCGGCCAGTTGCGGATAGATCTCCAGCATCGGCTTGCGCACCAGCGCCGCAATGTCACGCGGGAACCGGTAGCCATAGCTTTCGCCGCCGCCGAACAGCAGCCGTCCGTCGCCGCCACGCCGCCAGTAGTTGACCACGAAGTGGCTGTCGGCCACTGCTATGTCGCGCGGCAGGATCTCGGGGGCGATCTCGCCCAGGGGTTCGGTGGCCACGATGAAATTGTTGATCGGCATCACCCGCCGCGCCACCTGGGGCGACAGTTTGCCAAGGTAGCCGTTGCAGGCCAGGATCACCTGCCGGGCCCGGACGCTGCCCTGGGACGTGCGCACCACGACCTGCTCGCCGGGGTCCAGTTCCGTTACCTCGCTTTGCTCGTGCAGCTTGACCCCAAGATGCTGCGCGGCGCGGCCCAGACCGATGGCAAAGCGCAGCGGGTGCAGGTGTCCGGCGCTCCAGTCGATCACCCCGCCGCGAAACAGTTGCGAGCCGGTTTCGGCCTCGACCTCGCGCGGGCCGAGGATCTCCAGCTTGTCGTGGCCATAGGTGCGGCGCAGATGCTCGGCCTCGGTGCAGGCGTGCTGCCAGCCGGCCCGGTTGTGGCAGACATGGGCCACCCCGTCGCGCCAGTTGCAGTCGATCTTGAGGTCGTCGATCAGGCTGCGCACCAGGGCCTTGGCGTCTTCGCCCATGTCCCACAGCAGGCGCGCGTCCGCGTCGCCCATCAGCTTTTCAAGGTCCGGCTGTTCCACCCGCTGGCCCGAGCCGACCTGGCCGCCGTTGCGCCCCGAGGCACCAAAGCCGATGCGTTGTGCTTCCAGCAGCCGCACGTCAAACCCCCGCCGCGCCAGATGCAGCGCCGCCGACAGCCCGGTGTAGCCGCCGCCGATCACGCAGATATCGGTGCGCACCTCATCCTTCAGCGCCGGGAAGGGGCCAATCGGGCCCGAGGTCGCCGCGTACCAACTGTCGGGATAGACGCCGGGCCGGTCATTTTCATGCAGCAGGTTCATACGTTCATCAGCAGGTGTTCACGTTCCCACGGAGAGATGACTTGCAGGAACTCATTGTATTCGGCGTCTTTCACGATCTCATAGACCCGTGCGAAATCCTCGCCCAACAGGTCGCGCAGGCCACGGGCATCGGCGAACAGTTCCAGCGCCGAGAACAGCCCCCAGGGCATGTCCGCCTCGCCGCTGTAGGCGTCGCCGTTGAACATGGCGCGCGGCTCGACCTTGTGCTCCAGCCCCAGCAACCCGCAGGCCAGCGACACGGCGATGCCCAGATAGGGGTTGCAATCCATGCCCGCCAACCGGTTCTCCACACGGCGCGAGGCCGCGTCCGAGATCGGCACCCGGATGCCGGTGGTGCGGTTGTCGCGTCCCCATTCCAGGTTGATCGGTGCCGCGTGGTCGCGCACGTAGCGGCGGTAGGAGTTCACATAGGGCGCAAAGATCGCCACCGCTTCGGGCAGATGGGACTGCAATCCGCCGATGAAATGGCGAAAAGCCGGGGCCTCGCTGCCATCGGCCTGTGAAAAGATGTTCTGGCCGGTGGCCCTGTCCAGCACCGAATGGTGGATGTGCATGGCCGATCCCGGCTCCTGCTCGATCGGTTTGGCCATGAAGGTGGCGAAACAATCGTGGCGCAGGGCGGCCTCTCGGATCAGCCGCTTGAAGTAGAACACTTCGTCGGCCAGTTTCACCGGATCGCCGTGACGCAGGTTGATCTCGACCTGACCGGCGCCGCCTTCCTGGGTGATGCCGTCGATCTCGAAGCCCTGCGCTTCGGCGAAATCATAGATGTCGTCGATCACCGGCCCGTATTCATCGACCGCCGACATGGAATAGGCCTGCCGCGCCGCCGCCGGGCGGCCGCTGCGGCCCAGCATCGGTTCGATGGCACGGGCGGGGTCAAGGTTGCGGGCGACAAGGTAGAATTCCATTTCCGGCGCCACCACCGGTTCCAGCCCGCGGTCGCGATAGGCCTGCACCACCCGTTTCAGCACGTTGCGCGGGGCGAAGGGGATCGGATCGCCCTTCGCATTCACCGCATCATGGATGACCTGAAGGGTCCAGTCGCCGGTCCAGGGCGCGGCGCTGGTGGTAGAGTAATCCGGCACCAGCACCATGTCGGGTTCGGTGAAGCCCGAAGGCCCCGCAGCTTCGCCCCAACCGCCGGCGATGGTCTGGAAGAAGATCGACTCGGGCAGGTAGAAATGCTTCTGGCGGGCGAATTTCCCGGCTGGCACGGCCTTGCCGCGCGCGATGCCGGGCAGGTCCGAGATGATGCATTCGACCTCGTCCAGCCGATGGCCCTCCAGAAAGCTGCGGGCGGCTTCGGGGGCCTCGGAGAGCCAGGCGGGCGGAGCTTTGGTCATGGTCTTCCATCTGTGTTGCGGTCGGCCTGGCCGGACCTGCGGCTTCGGGGCAACGTGGCACGGTCAGCACGATCTTTTGCGCGTGCAGCGACGCTAGCCCCGAGCGGTGCAAGCGTCCAGTGTTCAGACGGCCTCGAAGGTTTCCAGCGCCAGCCGTTCGGGCGACAGGCCCTCGCACAGCCGCTGTTCCTGACGTTTCAGCCGTTGCAGCATGTCGATCAGCAGGCCGGGAAAGATCCGGGCCATCTTGGGCGAGGATTCCCAGCGGGCGATGGCCTCGTCCCAGTCGGTGGGGATCATCAACACGCGCTGGCCATAGGCATTGCCCATGATCGGCTCGGGCGGGGTCAACTCGTCTTCCAGCCCCATGAAGGCCGCGCCCAGGATGGCGGCCATCACCAGATAGGGATTGGTGTCGCTGCCGGCCATGCGATGCTCGATCCGGCGATGGGCGTTGGCGCCGCCGGGAATGCGGATGGCGGTGGTGCGGTTCTCGTAGCCCCAGCTGGCGCCGGTGGGGGCATGGCTGTAGGGCGCGAACCGGTCATAGCTGTGGGCGTGGGGCGCGAAGATCAGCGTGGCGCCCGGCATGCCCGCGATCAGCCCGGCCACCGCGTGATGCAGCAGTGCGGTGCCGGTCATCACGCCGTTGTCGAACAGGTTGCGGCCCTTGCTGTCGGTGATCGAGAAATGCACATGCAGCCCGTTGCCCGCGTCGCCGTCGAAGGGCTTGGCCAGGAAGGTTGCGGCCATGCCGTGCTTGCGTGCCATGCCGCGCACCAAAGTCTTGAACAGCCAGGTGTCATCGGCCATGCGCATGGCGGGTCCGTGCTGCAGGCTGACCTCGAACTGCCCGATCCCGCCCTCGGAAGACGCCGCCAGCGGGCGTAGCCCCATGGCCTCGGCGCCGTCGTACAGGTCATCGAAGAAGGCGGCGAAGCGGTCCATCTCGGCCACGCCGGTGATCTCGCCCGCGAACAGGGGCCGTCCGACGCCGGGCGCATGCACCGGGGCCAGCTTGCCGGTGCGGTCGTCCACCAGGGTGAATTCGATCTCGGTGCCCGCCACCACCTTCCAGCCCTTGCGGTCGAAGCGCTTCAGCACGCGGGCCAGCGCGTGGCGCGGATCGGCCTGAAACGGATTGCCGTCTTCGGTATACATCCACATGGGGATCAGGGTGGCGGGCTGGTCCAGCCAGGGCATCAGCACCGGGCCGCGCTCGGTGCAGCGCAACTGCCCGTCGGCATCGCCCGAGGCAAAGACCAGCGGGCTGTCTTCGACATCGCGGCCCCAGATGTCCAGCGACAGTGCCGACAGCGGCATCCGCTGGCCACCGTATTCCAGCATCGCCGCCTGAGAGCCCGGCAGACGCTTGCCGCGCATCTGGCCGTTGAGATCGGCACAGGCGGTGCGCAGGCTTTTGGTCTCGATCTCCATGGCGTTACCGGATGACTTGCGGGCGGATGCGCAGGCGGCGCCGTTGCGTGGCCGGAAGGTGCCGGTTCAGGCGCCGGTTGATATAGCCGAACAGCGCGATAACGCAGAGGGTCAGCACGATGAAATAGCCCGCGAAGATGGGGTAGGGCACGAAGGGGTTGAAGGTCTTGTCGGCGAAGTAATTCGCGTAATACAGCGCGTCGCCCATCTGTTGCCAGGCCGGAAAGCCCGAAAAGAACACCAGCGCCGTGGCATGGAACAGGAAGATCGCCTCGTTGGTGTAGGATGGCCAGGCCAGCCGCAGCATGGTGGGCCAGGTGATGCGCCGGAACTTGGCCCAGCCCGACAGGCCGTAAGCGTCGGCGGCCTCAAGCTCTCCCTTCGGGACCGAGCGCAGGGCGCCATAGAAGATTTCCCCGGCATAGGCCGACGTGTTCAGGAACAGCACGATCAGCGCCCCGGCCCAGGCCTTGGTCAACCAGCGGGTCTGGGCGGTCAGTTCGACAATGCCCAGATTGATCTCGATCCCGTTGCGCGGCAGCATCACGAAGGCCTGGTAGGCCAGGAAGAACTGGATGAACAGGGGCGAGCCACGGAACAGGAAGATGAACCATTCTGACGGCTTGCGGATCAGCGGGTTGGGCGCAGCCTTGCCAAGAGCCACGGCAGTGGCCAGGAAAAACCCCAGCAACAGCGCCAGCAGCCCGAAATAGATATTCCACAGCATGCCCGAGCCGATCAGCGTGAACTGCTGGCACAGGGTGAAATCGGATTTCGGCAACAGGCGCTCGCCAATGCCAATGGACCGCAGGCCATAGTCCTGAATGGTGTCCCAGCAGCTCATGCCTCGGCCTTTCGCTGGGCGTCGCCGCCCATGGTGGCCTGCCCACGGGACAGACGGGTCGTCATGCCCGAGAAGAACCGTTCCGACAGCGAGGTCAGGGTCAGGTAGAAGACCAGCAGCGCCGTGAAGTAATACAGCCGCCAGTCGGGATGCGGATAGGCGTAGGTCGAGGTTTTCGAACCGCCCAGTTCCCGCGCCCAATAGACGATATCCTCGACCCCCAGCAGGAAC
This sequence comes from Fluviibacterium sp. S390, assembly GCF_049800695.1. Taxonomy (NCBI): domain Bacteria; kingdom Pseudomonadati; phylum Pseudomonadota; class Alphaproteobacteria; order Rhodobacterales; family Paracoccaceae; genus Meridianimarinicoccus; species Fluviibacterium sp. S390. Next base: position 29,829 of record NZ_JBNAFN010000005.1, read on the forward strand.
AGCAGCGGTGTCGCCTTGATCAGGATCTGCCAGAGGTTCGACAGGCCGGGCAGGGCATAGACCCACATCTGCGGCACCACGATGCGCCAGAAAGTCTGTTGCCGGGACATGCCATAGGCCTCGGCGGTTTCCACCTGTCCGCGCGGCACCGCGTTCATGGCGCCATACAACACGTTGGCCGCGAAGGCGCCGAACACCACCGCGAAGGCCAGCACCGCCAGCGTGAAGCCATAAGCCTCATGCACCCATTGCGCCGAGCTTGATTGCGGCAGCTTGGCGATATCGCAGACCACGAAGTCGCTGCCCTGGCGCACCGGGAATTCCCAGTCGGGGCATTTGGTCTTGTGCCGCAGCCATTCGAACCCCTGATCCATGGCGATCGGTACGAACAGGAAAAACGCGATGTCCGGCACGCCGCGCACCATGGCGGTATAGCCCTTGCCCAGCCAACGCAGCGGCGCAATCTGCGACCGGGCTGCAACAGCACCGAAAAAGCCGAACAGCAGCGCGATGGGGGCCGTGATCGCAAGCAACAGCAGCACCGTCCCGAAGGAGGTGTAGAACGCCATGTGCTTGCCCGTGGTCAGGTAACAGGCAAGCCAGGTCATTCCTTCAATCGCGTCGGGGTCTGTGCAGAAGTCGAACACTGAGAGCGGAACCGATCATCGTCGTGGGACAGTCGGTGCAGTATGGCGGCGGTCTTGGGGCTTGTCACCCGGCAACCAACGCCATTTGCAGCCGTGCCCTGTCATGGAGCGGCCCGGTCGAGGGATCAACCGGGCCGCCTGGCAATCTCACGTCTGGTCGCGTGACCGGATCAGAACAAGGCGCTGGCGGGCAGCCATTTCTGGATCAGCTCGTTCAGCGTGCCGTCGTCCTTCATGGACTGGATCGCGGCGTCCAGCGTGGCTTTCAAATCGCCGTCGCTTTCACGCAGGCCGATGCCCAGGCCGCCGCCCAGGATCACGTCTTCGCTGACGAACATCAGGTCGGCATCTTCGGCCACGAAGGGCTCAAGAAACCCCTTGTCGGCAATCACCGCGTCCACTTCGCCGTTCTTCACCGCGGCGATGGTTTCGTCTGGCGTGGAAAATTCCACCAGCGTCGCCCCGCTTTCGGCCACATGGCTGGCCTGGATCGTGCCGGTCTGGGCCGCGATCACGCCAGCGTTCAGGTCCACGTCCTCGGACATGGCAACATAGGCCGAGGGATCCGGCGGCGCATAGTTCTGGGTGAAATCGATGACCTCGTCGCGTTCGGCGGTGATCGACATGCCCGCGACGATGGTGTCGTAGTTGCCCGACACGAGGTTGGGGATGATGCTGTCCCATTCGTTGGTGACCCATTCACAGGTCAGGTTGGCGCGGGCGCAGGCTTCGTTGCCGACGTCAACGTCGAAGCCGTCGACGTTGCCCGCATCATTGATGAAGTTGTACGGAGGGTAGGCGCCTTCGGTGCCCATGCGCACCACATCCGCTGTGGCAACAGTTGCGGTCAGCGCCAGGGCGGCGGTGCCAAGTAGCAGTTTTTTCATAGAAAACTCCCGTGTTGGTTTGGTTGGATCCGGTCTACGCCGGTTGAGAATGGGACAGGAACTGGCGCAGCCGGTCCGAGCGCGGTGCATCGAACAACGTCTCGGGCGGCCCCTGTTCCTCGATCAGCCCATGGTGCAGGAACACCACGTGGCTGGAAATGTCGCGGGCCATGCGCATGTCGTGGGTCACGATCAGCATGGTGCGGCCTTCGGCGGCCAGATCCTTGATAACCTTGATGACTTCCTGTTCAAGCTCGGGGTCGAGCGCCGAGGTCGGCTCGTCGAACAGAAGCGCCTGCGGCTCCATGCAGAGCGCGCGGGCGATGGCGGCGCGCTGTTGCTGGCCGCCGGACATCTGCGCCGGGTAGACATCGCATTTGTCGCCGATGCCGACCTTGTCGAGCAACCCGCGCGCGCGCGCCTCGACCTCGGCCTTGTCCTGGCGCAGCACCGTGACGGGGGCTTCCATGACGTTTTCTAGAACCGTCAGATGCGCCCAAAGGTTGAATTGCTGAAACACCATCGACAGGTTGGTGCGCACCCGCAGCACCTGCTTGGCATCGGCGGGGCGGCGATTGTGGCCCTCGCCCTTCCAGGTGATGGGTTCGCCATCGAACAGGATCTCGCCGCGCTGGCTGTCTTCCAGCAGGTTAAGGCAGCGCAGGATGGTGGATTTCCCGGACCCGGACGAGCCGATCAGCGAGACCACATCGCCCTTGTGGGCATTGATCGACACGCCCTTGAGAACCTCCAACTGACCATAGGCCTTGTGAAGCTCTCGGATTTCGATGACCGGTTCTGTCGCCACGCTTGCCCACCCCTTGCGCGATTCATCCGGGGATTACGGTGTAAAAAGGGCAGGAATACAAGGCTTGCCGGGCTGGTACGGCGGAAAAACCCGCGTGTGAACAGTATGACGCCGCGTCAGAGCTTCGATTGTACGCGCTGGCGCGCAAGGTTGCTGTCGCGATCGTTGACGCCCAGGAAGCTGGCGACCATGCGCAACACGCTGTCCTCTTCGCCGTCGCGGGCGCCATCGGCCAGCACCACGGCCCAGAGGGCTTCCAGCACTGCGGTTCGGTCCTCGTAGGGCACGGCCTCCTTGATCGCCTGGGTGAAACGCACGGTGTCGGGGGCCTGGGCCTCCAGCGCCTCGCCCTTTGCGCGCAGATCCGTGGCCTCGAAGGGCGACAGGCCATAGCGGGTGGCAAGGATACGGTCGATGCGGTCGATCTCGGCATCGGCATAATCGCCGTCCGAGCGTGCCACGCGCACCAGAAGCGCCGCCAGCGCCAGCCTTGCGTCGGCATCGGGCAGCGGCTTGGGATCGGGGGCCATCAGGCCTTTCAGAAGCGTTCCAAACATGGCCGCAGGCTAGGCCGGTGAGCGGCGCGGGCCAAGCCCTGAAATGGCAAAACCCGCGTCTGGAAAGCGTCTGGAACAGGTATGGCGAACGTATGGCTGCCCGCCGGATCCGGGCGGCGGCCTCAGTCGAGGCAGAGGAACAGGAATTCGGTGCCGCCGTAGCCGGGCAGCGCCTTGGACGACGCCAGTTGCGAGGTGCCCTTGCCGCCGCGCTGACAGGTTTGCGTCGCCATCGTATAGGCCGACCCCACGGCGCCGCCCGCCGGCAGGGTCACGGTCACGCTGTCGCCGTTATAGGCCGAAACGAAGGGGGCCGGCACGACACAGGCGGCCAACAGCGGCAGGGCGGCAAACAGGGCGAAACGGGTGGGGGTCATGGCAAGGTCTCCTGAGTGTTTTGGTTACCCTAGCGGGAAATTCGGACCGGTCCATGCGGGAATCACCCCAGTGGGCTCTCTGCTGCGGGGCGAAACTGTGCTAAAATGACGCAAGGTCAATCAAGGGGAGAAACGACCGATGCCAACATTCATCATGACCGCCAATCTGACGCAGCAGAGCATTCAGGGGATGATCGACAAGCCCGAGGATCGCCGCGCGGCGCTGGGCGCGCTGTTCACCGCCACCGGTGCCACGCTGAAGGATCTGTATTTTACGGCCGGCGAGCGCGACATCCTGATGATCGTCGAGTCGGACGATCCCAACGCGGCGGTGGCCGCGGCGATGGTGGCCGGCGCGTCGGGGGCCGGGACCGGCATGCAGACCGTGCGCGCCTGGACCCCGGCGGAATTCGCCGAGATCGCGAAGGCCGCCGGAGCGGCGGCGGCGAGCTATCGCAAGCCGGGGGATTGAGGGGGGTCTTGGGGACGGTATGAAACAGTTTTGGTGATGTTTCTTGATAAATGTCGGACACCCAGTCGGACGCGGAGAGTTGACCGAGGTTCAATCGCTTCCGGGCGAATTCTGCCGGGGACTGTCCCCTTGGATGTCCGGCGTTTGCATACGTCTCGCTTCGCTGGATTCCAAAGTCTGCAACAATTTATGACCGTAGCGTGTGCCGAAAATGATACCGGGGCCCACGGCGCCCAAGATCAAGATCGCAGACATTCCGGCCATAAAGTAGAACAACTGGTCGTCGTGTTTGAAATCCGTGTCTGCCAAGCGCTTTGCCTCGGCCACAAGCAACTCTGTTCGGGCGAGAATCTCGGTCTGTTTTGTCAAAATTTTTTCAATATCTTCGTTAGATATATTGAAATCAAACTGGCCTTCGGTGCTGGAACTGTGACTGCCGAGCCGCGTGTCTAGGTCTGCCACTTCTGTTCGCAAAAAGACCGCTTCATTCTCAAGTTTTGAAGAATATAGCGGAGCTGTGCCAAATGCGCGTGCGAGGATCAAAAGGACAAGAAGAATAACCCCGCATAGGAACATGACGCGCCTTTGCCGGTGATAACTGGTCACGTCTTCTAAAAATCCGTCGACGAGCTTGCGGATTCCGTCTTGCGGGTCAAATTGCGTCATTGTTCGTTCCCTGCAGCTTTGGATATCAGTTCAGAAAGCTGTTGGTCAATTAGACGAGCTTGACTTAGGCCACTTGCCGAGGCTGCGAAGTCCTCAGAAATAGCTAGCGGCCCATTTAACCGGTGAAGAAACTCGCGGGCTTGTCCAACGATCTTTTTTCGCTGAGCATCCAGTTCACGATCTTTGAATTTTACCCCATCTTGGGTCAAGATTTCAACCAAATGTTGCGTTCGTTGGCGCGCTGTATCTGTAGAGAGGACCGGGACGAAAGGATGCAAAGGGTCAGCCAATGATAGTGGGGATTTGTTTCGGATCTGTGCCGCAATGCGACGATCAGGTTCCGGTCGTTCTTCCTGCGTGGATTCGGGAGGTTTCTGCGCTGAAGAGAAATAGTGCAGAAAGTACACGAATATGCCTATTCCAATCAGGACAAGGCCTTGTTCGAAATTTGACGCACTATCGGGTTCGACATCGAAATGCTTTTGAAAAAGGGGTTCAATGAATGGAATCCACCAAACAACCGTCATCTTTGCAACGCCAGCAGAAACAAGTAGGGCCGCAGCTTTCACTGGCCATGGTCGGCGAATGATTTCGCGGATCAGTTCGAAAACTGATTGGAGAAAATCACCTATGTTCCGCAATGGTGATCCTTGGTCTAGACTAGCCTGCTCACATCCTTCGCCGCCCGCACGAAATCCGCAAACAGCGGATGGGGGGCGAAGGGTTTGCTTTTCAGCTCGGGGTGGAACTGGACGCCGATGAACCAGGGGTGGTCCTTGACCTCGACGATCTCGGGCAGGCGGCCGTCGGGCGAGACGCCCGAGAACACCAGCCCGTGGTCTTCCAGTGCGGCGCGGAAGCTCATGTCCACCTCGTAACGGTGGCGGTGGCGTTCCTCGATCACCGTGGTGCCATAGGCCTTGGCCACGGTGGAGCCTTCTTTCAGATGCGCGGTATAGGCGCCCAGCCGCATGGTGCCGCCCTTGGCGTCGGTCTTCTTGCGCGCGACCGTGTGGTTGCCCTGGATCCATTCCTTCAGGTGATAGACCACCGGGGTGAAGCGGGCCTCGCCGGCCTCGTCGTCGAATTCTTCCGATCCGGCGTCGGGGATGCCGGCCAGGTTGCGCGCCGCCTCGATCACCGCCATCTGCATGCCCAGGCAGATGCCGAAATAGGGGATCTTGCGGGTGCGGGCGAATTCGACGGCCTTGATCTTGCCCTCGGTGCCGCGCTCGCCGAAGCCGCCGGGGACGAGGATGGCGTGGAAGCCTTCCAGATGCGGGGCCGGGTCTTCCTTTTCGAAGATCTCGGCGTCGATCCATTCGGCGCGGACCCTGACGCGGTTGGCCATGCCGGCATGGGTCAGGGCCTCGGCGATGGATTTATAGGCGTCTTCCAGCTGGATGTACTTGCCGACGATGGCGACGCGGACCTCGCCTTCGGCATGGACGATGCGGTCGTGCACGTCGTCCCAGCGGGCCATGTTGGGGCGCGGCGCGGGCGAGATCATGAAGGCGTCCAGAACCGCCTGGTCCAGCCCCTCGGCGTGATAGGCCAGCGGCGCGTCGTAGATCGAGGTCAGGTCCTGTGCGGCGATCACCGCCTCGGGGCGGACGTTGCAGAACAGGGCCAGCTTCTCGCGTTCTTTCGCCGGGATCGGCCCTTCGGAGCGGCACACCAGGATGTCGGGGGCCAGACCGATGGAGCGCAACTCCTTGACGCTGTGCTGGGTCGGCTTGGTCTTCAGCTCGCCGCTGGCCTTGATGAAGGGCAGCAGGGTGAGGTGCATGAACAGGCATTGGCCACGCGCCTTGTCCTGGCTGAACTGGCGGATGGCTTCGAAGAAGGGCAGGCCTTCGATGTCGCCGACGGTGCCGCCGATCTCGCAGAGCATGAAATCGACCTCGCCGTCGCCGATGTCGATGAACTCCTTGATCTCGTTGGTGACATGCGGGATCACCTGGATGGTCTTGCCGAGGTAGTCGCCGCGGCGTTCCTTCTCCAGCACGTTGGAATAGATGCGGCCCGAGCTGACGCTGTCGGTGGCGCGGGCGGCGACGCCGGTGAAGCGTTCATAGTGGCCAAGGTCGAGGTCGGTTTCGGCGCCGTCGTCGGTGACGAAGACCTCGCCGTGTTCGAAGGGCGACATGGTGCCGGGATCGACGTTCAGATAGGGATCGAGCTTGCGCAGCCGGACGGTGAAGCCGCGGGCCTGCAGGAGCGCGCCAAGGGCCGCCGAGGCCAGTCCCTTGCCAAGCGAAGAAACCACACCGCCGGTGATGAAGATGTAACGTGTCATGTTTGGCTGCTCCCCCGCGACGAGCTCGATTCGGCAAAAGCGCTTCGCTGCTGCGAAACGCTGCATCACGGGATTCAAGAAGTACAAGATTTAGGGGTGATCCGCAACATCCTGTGAATGTTGCGGTGTCGATTTCAGTGGATAGGGGCCGGAAGGGCCGTCCGGATCACTCGGCGCGCGGCGGCAGGGCCGGGGCATCGCCGGTGCTGGGCGGCAGCAGGCCGCCTTCGGCGCCGGGCAGGGTCGGCGGCGGCGCGGTCTCGTCAACGGCCGGTGCGGTCACCTCGGGCTGGGCGGTCACGCGGTCCAGAACCGAGCTGCCGGCGGAATTCTTGGCCGCGACGATGGTCAGGGTGATCGAGGTCGCGATGAAGGCGATGGCAAAGGCCCATGTCAGCTTGCCAAGGGCCGTGGCCGCGCCGCGGCTGGACATCACGCCGCCGCCGCCGCCGCTGCTGCCCATGCCCAGACCGCCCCCTTCGGAGCGTTGCAGAAGCACCACGCCGATCAGGCTGAGTGCCAGAATGAGATGGACGATGAGCAGGACGTTTTCCATGAACCGGGCCTTCGTTGGATCAGGTGGCTACTTATGGGATGTACCGCAATACCGCAAGCCCGGTCTGGCGACTTGCGGGCCAGTTTCCGACCTTGGGGGGCTGAATGCGGCGCGGTATCATTCGGCCGGGCGCGGCTGTCGGGTGCTGTTGCGGTCGAAATGGTCCAGCAGCGCCGAGGTGAGCAGCGCGCCCACCCACATGCTGAACACCGCCAGCCAGGCGGTCAGCGCGAAGATTGCGCCGCCCGAAACGCCCGCACCCACCGCACAGCCGCCCGCCAGCATCGAGCCGAAGCCCATCAAAACCGCGCCCACGAGGTAGCGTTCCATGCGGGTGCTGGAGTCGAACCGCTGCAGCTTGAATTCTCCGGTCAGCAAGGCGGTCAGGGCCGAGCCCAAAAACACCCCCGGCACCAGCCCCAGCGAGAACGACAGGGTCAGGCCGCGTTCGTTGATCAGCGCCATCAGCGTGTCGGTGGAAGGGCCGGTGAAGGTGACGCTTGAGACCGAGACGGGTTCGAACGACAGTTGTGCCACCGCGTATGTGCCGACCCAGCCCAGAGCCACCGCAAGCCCCACGCCGAAGGCCGCAAGGAGGCGCGAGGCACCCATGGGGCTGCGCAGCACCAGCCAGACCCCCAGCGCCAGCAGCATCGCCCCCAGCGCCAGCCCCAGGCCACGGTCCAGCCCCAGCACCGCCAGCAGGTCACGGGCAGGACCGCCGTCCACGGTCCAGATGTTGAACAGCGCTTCGCGGCTTGGCGACAGGATCCCGCGATAGGCGGCCTGCGCCACGATGGTCAGCACCAGCCCGGTGACCAGCGCCCGCATGTTGCCGGTGGCCGAGAGCACCAGCAGACGCGAGGCGCAACCGCGCGCCAGGATCATGCCCGCGCCGAACATCAGCCCGCCGATGATGGCGCCCGACAGGCTGCCCAATGCGGCGATCTGCCGGGACTGCCCGGTGTCCAGCCAGCCCAGCAGCACCGCGCCCTGGGTCAGCAGCAGGGCGGCGGCGAAGACGATCAGCCAGACCCCCAGACGCGGCCCGGCCTGACCGCTGCCGACCTCGATGGTGGCGGCGCGCAGGCAGAACCGGGAATGCTGGGCCGACGCGCCGAACAGCAGGCCGACGATCAGGCCGAGCGTCGCCAGAACCTCGGCGTCGCCATAGGTGTTGAGCAGCTCTTCAAGCATCCGGGGCATCCCTGCGGTGTGATGCGGCCAGCCTGCGGCCCGCCGCGGTCCTTTGCCATGACATGCGTCAAGGCCTCGGGGTCAGAAGGCGGCGGCCTCGGTCGCGATGTCGTCCAGCAGGCTTTGAACCTCCTGCATGGCGCCGTCGGGATAGTGGCGGTAGCCGATCACGACGGCGCCGTCGCGATCGGCCACGAAGATGCCATAGGGGCAATGGGCGATGTTCATCGGGTCGGCCTCCATCACCGTGCGCGAGGTCACGGCCGAGCAGAACAGGAACACATCCGCCGCCGCGAACAGCGTCACCTCGGAACCGACATCGGCGCCGGTGCGGGCCAGCATCTCGCCCACGTGGCTGACATAGTCGATCACCAGCCCCTTGCCGATGATGGCGGTTTCCACCGCGAAAGTGGCGTCTTCGAAACTGCCGTCGAAAGGATAGGTGGTGACACCGTCGGCTTGCGCGGCAAGGGGGGCGGCCAGCAGGGCGAGAGGGGCGAGGGCTTTGGTCAACCGCATGAGGGGTTTCCTTTGAAGAGGGGCCTTCGGGGCCGGACCCCGAAGGCGGGGACGTTCAGCCGAACATGTCGGCGGTGATACCGGCGTACCAGCCGAGGCTTTCCTCGTAGGTGGCCTTGCGCAGGTTGGCGTCTTCGCCGGTCTGGCTGATGAAGCCGTCCACCTTGGCGATTTTCTCATCGGTGGCCTGATAGGAGGCACCGACCTTGACGCCGTCGTCGGTGGCGATCAGCGACCAGCAGGTGTTGGAGAACCGCGCCGGGAACACCTTGGAGCCGGTCAGCGCCCCGCGCACGGCCATGGCCGCGACCTTGGCCTGGCTGTTGGCGGAAAAGCCCGATTTCGGCATGTCGCCCTGCTGGCTGGCATCGCCCAGGACGTGAATGCGCTCGTCCATCCGGCTTTGCATGGTGGCGGGGATCACCGGCGCCCAGCCGGCGTCATTGGTGATCCCGGCCAGTTCCGCGATGCGGCCGGCCTTCTGGGCGGGGATGACATTGGCCACATCGACCTTCTCGACCTCGCCGTCGATGACGATCTCCATGCTGTCGGGGCGCACCTCGACCACGTCGCCGCCGAAATCGGGGCCGATGCGGGAGATCATGCCGGGGTAGTGATGTTCCCAGCCTTCCTCGAACAGCCCCTGTTTCGAGAAGGTCTCCTTGGGATCGACGATCAGGATTTTCGCGGTGGGATTGGACTGCGACAGCACATGGGCGACCATCGACACCCGTTCGTAAGGGCCGGGGGGGCAGCGGTAGGGGTTGGGCGGGGCGATCATCGCAAAGGTGCCGCCTTCGGGCATCGCCGCGATCTGGGCTTTCAGAAGCTGGGTTTGCGACCCGGCCTTGTAGGCGTGCGGCATGGCATTCTGGGCGGCCACCGACCAGCCGGGCACCGCACCCTCGACAAAGTCGATGCCGGGCGAAAGGATCAGCCGGTCGTAGGGCAGCACGGCACCGCTGGCCAGTGTCACCATCCGGGTGTCACGGTCGACGCCGGTGGCCCAGTCGTGGACCACGTTGACCCCCCCCACAGCCAGCCCGCCATAGGTATGGGCGATGTCCTCAAGCCCGGTGAACCCGGCCATGTAGAGGTTCGAGAAGAAGCAGGTGAAATAGGTGCGCGAGGGTTCGACCAGCGTCACGTCGATGGCGCCCTGGCTGTCCTTGGCGATATAGCGCGCGGCGGTGGCCCCGCCGGCGCCGCCGCCGATCACCACCACGCGTGGCTTGCCCTGGGCGCGCAGCATCGGCGCGGACAGGCTGGCGGTTGCGGTGGCCGCGGCGGTCGCGGCCAGGAAATGGCGTCTGTTCAGGGTCATCGGGGTCTCCTCCTTGCGGGAATGGGGCCGGTCACTCCTCCAGCCGGGCGAAATAGGCGGCCAGCGCGGCGATCTCTTCATCCGACAGCCGTCCGGCCATCATCTGCATCACCGGGTGCGGGCGCAGCTTCTGCTTGTAGGCGTGCATGGCGACCACGAAGTCCTCTTCGGGCCAGAGCGTGATCGCCGGGATGCCGGCGTCGCCGCCGTCGCGCTGATGGCAGGTGCTGCATTCGCTGGACAGATAGGCACCGTAGTCCGGGTCGCCCTCGATCGCCAGGATCGCCGGATCGAGATCGGGCAAATCGGCGCGGGCGGTCGGTTCGGCCTCGGGGATGTCCTGCGGGCTGGCGGTAAAGCGGCGCAGGTAGGCCATCACGTCGGCCCGGTCCTGGGGATCGGAAAAGCCGCGAAAGCTCATCCGGGTGCGGCTGACCAGCGCGCGGGGGTTTTCCAGATAGGCATCGATGGTGTCGAGATGCCAGACCAGCCCGTCGGCCCCGGCGCGCACCATGCTTTTGGAATAGGCAAAGCCGTCCAGCCCGGCGGCAGGACGGCCATAGATGTTGTTCAGATGGGGGCCGACGCGGTTGATCGCCCCGGCACCGACCTGATGGCAGCCGCTGCACTGGGAGAACAGCGTCTGGCCGCGGGAGGCGTCGCCGATCTGACCGGCGGCATGGGCGCCCGGAGCCAGCAGGCCCAGGGTGAAACCCAGCAACAGGCAGAGCCGCGCCATCGGCCTAGGGGGCCGCTTGCAGGTAGGCGATCACCGCGTCGATGTCGGCTTCCTTGCGCAGCCCGGCAAAGGACATCTTGGTGCCCTTCATGTAGCCCTTGGGATCGGCCAGAAAGGCGGCCAGTTCGGCGTCGGTCCAGACCAACCCGTCCTCGGCGGCGACTTGCAGGGGCTTGGAATACTTGAAGTCCGGCACGGCCCCGGCCGCACCGCCAACGATGCCGGTCAGCACCGGGCCGACGCGGTTGGTGGCGCCGTCGCCAACCTGGTGGCAGGCCTTGCACTTCTTGAACACCTTCTCGCCGGCGGCGACCAGTTTGGGATCGGGCGCCATGACCTCCGGCTCCTGGGTCTCGGCGGCTTCGGCCAACTCGACAGCCTCTTCGACCTCGGCTTCCGTATCCTCGGCAGCGGCGGTTTCGTCCGGGGTCACATCCAGCACCATGGCGCGCATGGTGACTTCGACGCTGTCCTTGCAGGCCTCCATGCAGGGGGTCTCGGTCCAGAAATGCGCTTCGGCGCTGTCGCGGTCGTCGATGATGAAGCCGTCGGCGTTGGGCATCTCGACATCGAAGAACGTGTCTTTCGACAGGACGAAGTCATCGTCCACCAGATCGTTGGAATACAGGATATAGGCGACAATGGCATAGACATCATCCGCCGACAGGGTCTGCGCCGCGCCGAAGGGCATCGAACGGTTCACATAGTCCCATGTGGTCGACAGGTAGGGCCAATAGGAACCGACGGTCTTGAGCGGGTCGTCGTGGTCGAGCGTGTTGGCACCCCCGGCCAGCTTGGGCCAGTTGTCGATGCCTTCGGCAAAGTCGCCGTGGCAGACGGCGCAATAGTCGGCGAAAACTTCCTCTCCGGTCCAGACATCGCCCGAGCCGTCGGGCAGGCCGGTGCCATCGGGGCGCACGTCCAGATCCCAGGCGGCGATTTCCTCGGGCAGGGCCGGGCGGCCCAGTCCCAGCTTGTCGGCCAGCGCCGGGGTCGTCAGGGTTGCGGAAAGCAGGGCAGAGCCGATCAGCAGATTACGAGACTTCGACATTTTCCGCCTCTCCGTTCGCATTTACGTGCCAGGTCTGGATGCAGTTGTTGTGGTAGATCGAGTTCAGCCCGCGCACCTCGCGCAGTTGCGCCTTGGTGGGCTGGACATAGCCGGTGCTGTCCATGGCGCGCGATTGCAGCAGCATTTCTTCGCCTTGCCAGTCCACGTCGAGGTAAAAGCGGGTCAGCGCCATGGGCTTGCCGTCTTCGGCCAGCCGCGCGGTTTCCCAGGTGACGCCGCCATCGCGGGAAACATCGACGCGGGTGATCGCGCCGCGCCCGGACCAGGCCAGACCGGTGATGACCAGCGGGCCGGGGCCGTGGGTGATCGGAGACTGCGGACTGGGGGAGGTGACCACCGACTTGGCGTCCATCACCCAGGTCCACTTGCGCGAGGTGCCATCGGCCAGCGTGTCGGTGTATTTCGAGGTTTCCTCGCGGCTTTCCACGGGCGCGTCGGCAACTTCCATGCGGCGCAGCCATTTCACCCACATGTTGCCTTCCCAGCCGGGCACGATCAGGCGCACGGGATAGCCATGCTCCTTGCGCAGGGCCTCGCCATTGGCCTTGAAGGCGATCATGCAATCGTCCAGCGCCTTTTCCATCGGGATCGAGCGGCCGTTGGAGGACGCGTCGGCCCCTTCGACATACAGCCATGTGCCCTCGGGCTGGATGCCCGCTTCGTTCAGCAAGGTGCGAAGCGAGACGCCGGTGTATTCCATGTTGTGGATCATGCCGTGGGTGAACTGCGCGCCGTTGAGTTGCGCGCCGGCCCATTCCATCCCGGTGTTGGCGGCGCACTCCAGAAAGAAGGTGCGCTGTTCGCGGGGAAAGCGTTCAAGATCGGCATAGGTGAAGACCAGCGGCGTATCGACCAGCCCGTTGATCATCAGCCGGTAGTCTTCCTTGCGCAGCTCGATCGCGCCCGAATGATGACGCTCGAACGCGCAGCCCTGCGGGGTGATGGTGCCGTCCAGCGCGTGGATCGGAGTGAAGTTGATCGAGCTGATGGTGTCGGCGGTCAGCCATTCCACGTTGCGGCGGATCACGTCGCTTTCGTACTGGATCGGCAGGCCGTAGGGCGTGGCATCCACCCCGTCGCCCAACCCCGAGGCCCATTCCTGCACCTCGGTGATCAGCGGGTCTGGCGTGGCGCCGCGCGCCATCGACGCGCCCGCAACGGCACCCCCGGCGGCCAGGGCGCCGCCCAGAAACTGCCGGCGGGAGGTTCCGGGGTCCTTGGTCTTGTCGGTCATGGGAGAGGGTCCTCCTTGCTGATCTGTCCAGCGTTGGGCCGGGCGCTCAGGCGCCGCTGACCTTGACGCTGGTGTTCGGGGTGACGGTGACGGTGCCCTTGCGGCGGATGTAGCTTTCGACCACGTCCCAGATCTGCGGGCCCTCGGTGCCTTCGTTGACCGAGGCCCAGCCGGCCACCACATAGGATTTCGCCGGATCGATCTTCTCGCCGGTTTTCAGCAGGGTCATGTCGCTGATGCGTTCGCCCTGCGGCTTGGTGATGTCGATGGCGTAGCCCATGCCGCCGATGCGCACCATGTCGCCGCCCTGCTGGTAATAGGGGTCGGGGTTGAACAGGTTGTCGCCCACGTCTTCCAGGATGGTGTGGATGAATTCGCCGGTCATCTCGGTCCGGTAGGCCTTGCCGTAGGTCATCGAGGTGACATTCCACAGATCCTCGCGGGTGATGTCCTGACCGGGCAGCACCGACGGCCCCCAGCGCACGCCGGGCGACATCGAGATATCGGCCTCGCGTTCCTCGATCAGGGCGTCGCAGATCAGGTCATCCCAGGTGCCGTTGAAATTGCCCCGGCGGTACAGCAGGCTGTCGGTCTGGCCCAGCACCTCGGACAACTGGCTTTCGAAGGGCGCGCGCTGGGCGTCGATCACGCTGGCCATTTCGGCATCGGGGGTGATGACATCCGAGAAGATCGGGATCAGCTTGTGGCGGAAGCCCATCATCCGGCCATCGCGCACGTCCAGATCGACGCGGCTGACAAATTTGCCGTTGGAGCCGGAAGCGACGATGATGGTTTCGCCCACCAGCACCGGTTCGGGCAGGGCGTCATGGGTGTGGCCCGACAGGATCACGTCGATGCCCTGCACGCGGCCGGCCATCTTCTTGTCCACGTCGAAGCCGTTGTGCGACAGCATCACCACCAAATCGGCCCCGGCGGCGCGCACTTCGTCGACCATTTCCTGCATCCGGTCTTCGCGGATGCCGAAAGAGTATTCGGGGAACATCCAGCGCGGATTGGCGATGGGCATGTAGGGGAAGGCCTGGCCGATGACAGCGATCTTGGCCCCGCCGCGTTCAAAGATCTTGTAGGGCGGGAATTCCTCGGTCGGCTCGTCCCATTCCTGATCGAAGATGTTCTGCCCCAGTGCCGCGAAAGGCAGGCCCTCGACCAGTTCGCGCACGCGTTCGGACCCCAGGGTGAATTCCCAGTGGAAGGTCATGGCGTCGGGGGCCAGCGCGTTCATCACGTTGACCATGTCCTGGCCCGCGGTCTGATAGCAGGTGTAGGAGCCATGCCACGTGTCGCCGCCGTCCAGCAGCAGCGCGTCGGGGCGGGCGCTTCGGATCTCCTTGACCACGGTGGCCACGCGGTCCATCCCGCCGACCCGGCCATAGCTGCGCGCCAGCGCGTCGAAATCGTTGTAGGTCAGCGCATAGGCCGAGGGCGAGCCATCCTCGATGCCATAAAGCTTGCGAAAGTCCGCGCCGGTGATGTGCGGCACATGTCCGCGCGCCGCACCGACGCCAAGATTGATCTCGGGCTCGCGGAAATAGATCGGTTTGAGTTGGGCATGGATGTCGGTGACATGGATCAGCGTCACGTTTCCGAAGGTGTCGAATTCAAGAAGCTGGTCCTGGGTCAGGCTTTGCTGGGCCGCGAGCCGGGCCCAGTTGCCGAAGCCGGAAGCGCCCAGCACGGCCGAGGCGGCCATGCCGACCTGAAGGAAATCACGGCGGGAAATCATGAGGCGGAGACTCCGAAATCAGACAAAGTTTGGGTGTCCCCTCCCGCAGGGCGGAAGGGGGGAAAGCGGCACGCGGCCCGTTTTTCAGATCAGTTGCGAACCGCGGGGGTTTCGACCGAAAGCCCGTTGCCGCGCGAGGCGACATAAAGTTCCAGCGCCACGAATTCCGGCGAGCCTTCCGAATAGGTCTCGGCGCGGGTGTCGCGGATGCAGCCCTTGAAGCGGTTGTGCGCCGCGATCAGGTTGGCCTGTTTCAGGCGGTAAACCGGGAAGCCGTTGGTCTGGCCTTGGCTCAGGTGATCGGCGCGGATGTAGTTGTCATAATTGTCTTCATGACAATTCGCGCAGGACAGCTCCAGCTGGCCATAACGGGTGTAATACATCTCTTTGCCCTGTTCCCAGGTTGCCTGGGCCGGGCCGTCGATCTCGACCGCCATGGGCAGGCCGCGCGACTGGTTGCCGATCAGGGCGGTCATGTTCAGCATCGGCTGGGATTTCCATCCCCAGGGCTCAGCCTCCATGCGCTCTGTCCGGCAGGCGTTGATGTACATCTCCATGGTCCAGACTTCGCCGGCGGCCTCGTTCCACTTGGGCAGCTTGGTGCGCAGGCCGGTCATGGATTCGGGGTCTTCGTGGCAATCGGCACAGGATTTGCCGGCGGCGCCATCCGCGGCGTTCCAGCTGTCGATGCCCTGATCGACGAAGATCATCGCCGGGTTGTCGAAATCATCCATCTGCAAGGACTGGGTTTCCACGGTGCGGAAGGTCCAGCCCGACCGGATGGTGTCGAGCCCCTCGACATGTGCCGGGGCGTCGGTCTTGGTGATGATCTCGGTCTCGCCGTTGATGACCAGGATGTCATCTTCGTCCGCCCAGGCCGTCGTGCCGGCGGCGACGCCGCCTGCCAGGGCCAGGCCCAGGGCGATCTTTGTTGATGTGGCCAGAGCCATCGCGTTCCTCCCTATTTCCTGCTGCCGGTTCAGACGGTGATCGGCTTGGCTTCTTCGTAGACCGAGCCGTCATCGTCGTACCACGTGAACTTGAACTCCCCGGCTTCGGGCACCACGGCCTCGAATTGCAGGTAGGGGTTCGTCGAGATCGACGGCTCCAGCGTCACGTCGATGACGTTCTCGCCGTTGAAGTCGCAGGTGAAGCGATTGATGATCGAACGCGGGACAAGGTTGCCGTCGCTGTCCTTGCGCTGACCGCTTTCCATGGGGTGACTGATCAGGGTCTTGATCGTGATCGTGTCGCCAGCCGAGGCGGTCTTCGGGACCTTGACGCGGGGTTTTACACCAGATGCCATTTCTTGGTTCTCCTGTCTTAGCCGCCGCAGCCGCCGATGGTGACTTTGACGTTGGCTTGCGCCCGCTTGAAGCTGCCGTCTTCCATCCGGGCGATGGCGATGACATCCTGGGTGCCGGCAAGGCGGATGCGGGTCGAGGCCGACCGGGCACCGGCGAGCTTGCCGAAATTGAAGGTGGCGACCGAAGGCGTCGGGTTGCCTGCGGCCAGCAACATGATCGCCGCGGCCCCGTCAGCGCCGACTTCGATCGGCACGGTGTTGCCGTTCTCGGCAATTTCGGGGGCGTTCAGATCGACACCGCCGTCGGAAACGGCGGCCCCGCCGGTAAAGGCGGCGATGGCGTCGTCAACGGCGGCATTGGCCCGCAACGGCAGCGCGGCCAGGCTGACCGCGCCAATGCCGAGCGCAAGCGTGTCGCGTCGTGTCAGGGACATGGCATTCTCCTTGAATGGGAAAGGTCTGGGATCACTCATCCTTGAGCGTTGCAAGGTAGGCGACCACATCTTCGATTTCCTGAGCGGTCAGGATCGGCGGCAGGTCGGCCGGAGCCGCTTTGCCGGTATAGGCATCGCCGGGGCGGATGAAGCCGGTGGTCTTGTAGAAGGCCGGCATCACGGTGCCATCGAAGGTCATCTTCGAATTGGCCACCAGACCGCGCAATTCGGCCTCGGTCCAGCGCGATCCCGCGCCGTCCAGAATGGGGCCGACCTCGCCGTGGAAGGGCGCATCCTTCAGCGCGGTGACTTCGTGGCAGGCGATGCAATTGCCCTTGGATCGGGCGGTGATGATCTCGGCACCGCGTTGAGGATCACCGGCCGCGCCGGTCAAGGAGACCTCTACCGCGCCGTATTCGTCAAAGACGACATCTCCCGGTGCGGTTTCGCTGGCTAGGGCTGCCCCTGCCGCAAGCGTTGCCGCTACCGCCGTGGTCGCAAATGGCTTCATGTCTCCTCCCAAAGTCGAAGCTGGAACTGGCGTTATCACATTCAGATGTATGTTATTGATTTACCCTAGCGCAAGATTAAAATTCCGGTGCGTCGCTTTGTGCAGGATTATGAGCCTGGCTAGGGCGCCTTGGTGGACTTTCTTTCTTCGATCCTGCGGGCGTGATACCGCTGGAAATCTTCTCCATCGGGAGTGTCATAGCGGTTCTCGCGCACCCAGACCAGAAGGTCGAGCGTGGTCGCCGCCTCGAAAGCCCCCGGCATGATCGCGACGGCGGCCTGCTGTGCCGACAGTCCTTCGGGCACGTCCTCGGGCAAAAACAGAATCGTCGGGGTGAACAGCAGGCCCCATTTTCGGGCCATCTGCTTTTCGCTCAGAACCTCGCCGTCGAAGTCGGTGACCTCAAGATCGCCGTGCAGGTTCAGTTGCAACACGAAATAATTCTGAGAAATGAATTCGGCGATTTCCGGACGCGGGAACACCTCGGTGTGCATCTTGGTGCAATAGATGCAGCCGCGCTGTTCGAAGATCAGGGCCAGGCGTTTGCCTTCGGCGTTGGCCTCGTCCAGATCCTCGCGCAGATCCTTGAAGGTGTCGCGCATCCAGTCGGTCTTGTGCAGCCCGTCGTCGCCCAGTTCTGCGGCGGTGGTGGTCCCGGCGGCAAGGCCAAGAAGCAGCGCAAGGGTGGTCAGCAGGCGGGGCATGGGGATCCTCCTCAGGTCGGGGCTTGGAAAACGGGGAAGGTCTGCAGCATCCAGTTGGCGATCTGGTTGACGGAATCGGTGGCGATCAGCACGGCAAACAGGATCAGCACCCCGCCCATGGCCTTTTCGACCGTGCCAAGGTGGCGCCGGAAGCGGCTGGCAAAGCGCAGGAACGGGCCGATGAAACCCGCCGCGACCACGAAGGGCAGGGTCATGCCCAGCCCGAAGATCAGCAGCAGGAACAGCCCGCGTTGGGCGGTGGCTTCCTGGCTGGCCTGGAACACCACAGCAGTCAGCACGCCGCCCACGCAAGGCGTCCAGCCGGCGGCGAAAGCCAGTCCCACCACGAAGGCGCCCATGATCGACATCTGTTCGGTCTGGCCGCCGCCCATGCTGAAACTGCGGTTCAGAAACCCGATGCGGATCACCCCCAGAAAATGCAGGCCCATCAGCAGCACCACCGCCGCGGCGAACAGGCGAAACTCGGTCTGGTAGCCGCGAAAGGTCTGGCTGAGGCTGAAGGCCGCCGCGCCCAGCAGCACGAAAACGGTGATGATTCCGGCCGAGAACATCACCGAGGCCAGCACCGCGCGCCGCCGCAGGCCCGGCGGCAGGGTGCCATCGGCCTGGATTTCGGCCATGCTCGCCCCGGCCATATAGCTGAGATAAAATGGCACGATGGGCAGGATGCAGGGAGAGAAAAACACCAGCAGCCCACCTGCAAGCGCGCCGATCACCGAAACTTCGAACAAGAACATTCCTCCCAGCCGCTTGATGGAGACATATTCTTATAATACGATTCCAGAAATTCAGCCGTCAATTGTGCAGGAGCGCAGCAGGCCATGAAAATCACGCGAAGGCTTCTGGCCGCGCTGACGGGGATCGTGCTGGCGGTGCAGGCAGCGGCCTTTGAACTGGTGATGGTCGAGCAGGCGGGCTGCCAATACTGTGCGCGATGGAATGTGGCGGTCGGGCCGGTCTATCCGAAAACGCCCGAGGGCGCCTTTGCCCCGCTGCGCCGCGTGGATCTGCACCAACCCTTGCCACCGGACCTGAGCCTGCAAGGCAAGGTCGTCTTCACCCCCACCTTCATTCTGGTCGACGAAGGCCGCGAACTGGCTCGGATCGAGGGCTATCCGGGGGAGGAGATGTTCTGGTGGATGCTTGCCAACTTGTTAACAAATAATACGGATTTTAAGGGAGAACCATCATGACCCGTATCGCCCCCATCGCGCTGGCCGCGACCCTTGTCGCCACCTGTGCCACCGCCCAGGACGACGACGCCTTCGTCACCTTCAAGGTGCTGAAACCCGAAGTGGCCTTGCAGGCCGCGCAGGCCGCGCTGGAGCATTGCCGGGCCGGCGGCTACCAGGTGGGCGTCACCGTGGTGGATCGTTTCGGCGTGCCACAGGTGTTTCTGCGCGACCGGTTCGCCGGGGCGCATGTGCAGGACACCTCGTTCCGCAAGGCGTGGACGTCGGTGTCCTTCCGCGCCGGCACCAGCGAGCTCAACGCGACCACGGCGCCGGGGTCTGAGTCCTATGGCATCCGCTTCCTCGACCTGGCCCTGCCGCTGGGTGGCGGACTGGTGGTGCAGGATGGCGACGGCTCCATCGTCGCGGGGATCGGCGTGTCGGGGGCGCCGGGTCCGAGCCTGGACGATGAATGCGCCGAGGCCGGCATCGCCGCGATCGAGGATCAGATCGCCTTCTGATCGCGGCCCTTCGCGCGGCGTAGGCCGCCGCGCGCCACCTGTCCGACGAACGCCAGCAACGACAGCGCGCCGACCAGTGCCATCGCCCCATGCGCCAGCGGATTGGCCGGGGGATGGCCGGTCAGAAGCAGGCAGGCGGCCAGCAGGCTCAGCCCGGTCAGGCCGCCCACCACCACAAGGGTGGTGCCTTGGGGCAGGCGGCGGGCCATCTCCAGCCCCAGCCAGACGCAGACCAACCCGCCCGCCGCGCCGACCAGCGTGTCGATGGGCCAGTGCATCCCCACCGGCACCCGGCTGAGCGCAACCGCCAGACCACCCGCAAGGGCCAACGCCCGCGCCCAGGGGGCCGGGCAACAGACCATGACGAACCCCGCCAGCGTCAGGGCGGTCTGGCTGTGACCGGAAGGAAAGCTCTGGTCCGCAGTCAATGCGCCGACGCTGTGGAACTGGTCGGGCGACAACAAGCCAGATGGCCGAAGAACAGGCCAGAAGCCTTTGAAGACATGTGTGAAAGCGGTTCCAAAGACGCTGGCGATCAGCACCGGCCACGCCAGATACCAGCGCCCCGGCAGCAGCACCAGCAGCAGGCAAAGCGCGACGGCGGTGTCGCCAAACTCGGTCAGCACGGCCCAGACCACGGGCGGCGCGAGCGGCATCAATCCGTTCAGCGTGGCAAACCCGGCGTGATAGCCACCGCCCAGAAACAGCGTCGCCGCCGCAAGCAGCAAGGCCAGCGCGGGCCAGAGCAGCCAGCGGCTGAGCGTTGAGCCGGGCAGAGTGGTCTGGACCTTCCGCGCGGCGGCAAGCCCCGGACGGAAGATCCGGCGCATCACACCGACTTCAGATAGGCGGCCAGCAGGTCACGGGCGGCTTCCAGATCGCTTTTGTGGATCATCTCGGTCACCGTGTGGATATAGCGGGTGCCGACCACGATGCCGATGGCGCGGGCCCCGGCGGCGGCCTGCTGGGCGGCGGCGCCGTCCTGACCGCCCGACCGCAGCATGGTGCGCTGCCAGACGATGTCATTGGCCTCGGCCAGTTGTTCGAAGGTCGTCACCAGCCCGCGATCGGCGATGAAAGAGCCGTCGCGCAGGTGGATGCCCACGCCCTTGCCCTGTACCGTGGTGGCATCCTGTTCCGGCACACCGGGCGTATCGCAGGCCAGCGTGGTATCGACCCCGATGCCGATGTCGGGGCGCACGGCGAAGGCGGCAGTGCGGGCACCGCGCAGGCCAACCTCTTCCTGACAGGTGAAGGCGACATGGATCTCGGCCTCGGCCGCGTGATCGCCCATGGCGCGCACGGCTTCGATGCCCAGCCAGCAGGCGATGCGGTTGTCCAGCGCCTTGGACACGATCTTGTCGCCCATCTCGACGAAGGGTTCTTCCATCACCACCATGTCGCCGATCCTGACGTGATCCGCGGTGGCCTCGCCCAGGCCCAGGTCGACGAAGAATTCGGCCACTTCGGGCACCTTCTTGCGTTCCTCGGGGGTGGCAATGTGGACCGGGCGACCGCCGGGGTTCATCACGCCGGGCAGATCGCCGCCTTCGGTGCAGACGCGCACGCGGCGTGAGAACAGGTTGCGCGGATCGAAGCCGCCGACGGGCTGCAGGTAGCAAAAGCCCTTGTCGGTGATGTGGCTGACCAGAAAGCCGATCTCGTCCATGTGGCACAGCAGCATGATCTTCTGCGGCGCGTCGCCCTTGCCATTCCGGCGGCACAGCAACGAGCCCATGTTGTCTTCGCGCACCTCATCGAACAGCCCGTCGATTTCAGCGCGGATCAGGTCGCGGACGCGATCCTCCTGTCCGGGCACGCCGGGGGTTTCGCAAAGCCGTTTCAGCAGGTCGATGTTCATGGGGATCCTCGGGATTGTGCGTCGGGCTATCGGTGACCGATAGGCATGCGGCTGTCCAGCCTGTCAGGAGGCCAGAACCCGCATCGCCCGGATCTCGCGTGCCAGATCGGCGGCCATGTCGCGGGCTTGTTCGCGGCGGTCCGGGCGCATGGCATAGACGCCGATGCCGGTCAGCGTGGCTTGCAGGCGCCGGGCTGTCTGGCTGGGGTCGAGCGACGCGGGCAGGGCGCCCTCGGCCTGCGCCTGCCGGTAGATCGCGACAAACGAGGCCTCGCTGCGGTCCAGCAGATCCAGAATCGCGGCGCGCAGAGCCGGTTGGGTCAGGCCCGTGTCCATGCCGGTCTTGGCCAGGAAGCACGCCGGTTGCGGGACATCGTCCCGTACCACCGGGTGCGCCGATTCCACGAAACGCGCCAGTCCTTCCAGAACATCGGGGGCCGCATCCAGAATTTTCTGACGGCTTTCGGCGATTTCCTGAGCATACCGTTCCAACGCCATGCGGAACAGCGTCTCCTTGTTGCCGAAGGCGGCATAGATGCTGCCCGGATGCATGCGCAGGGCCGCTTCGATGTCCTTCAACGAGGTCGCATGGAACCCCTGTTTCCAGAACAGGTCGCGTGCGCGGGACAGCGCCTTGTCGCGGTCGTGGGATTTGGAACGAATGGTCATGGCCCAGATATAGCGCGGCGTTTCACGGATGCACAGGGTGCTGTGATCTCACGCTTGAGTGATCGTTCAAAAAGAGACTTGAGCAACCGCTCCATGGGGCTAGATAGGGCACATCGGCGTGCAACACCAGAAAGGAACCCCAGATGACCGATTTTCCGTCCTACGACCTCGACACAGCCCCCCAGGCCGCCAAACCGTTTCTGGAAAAATCGCAAAAGGCCTTTGGTCGTTTGCCGGGTCTGCACAAGGTGATGGCCGGAGCGCCGGGTCTTCTGGACGTGTACCAGCAGGCGCACGCCGCGTTTCAGAACTCCAGCCTCGACAAGGACGAACTGACGGTTGTCTGGCAGGCGATCAACGTCGAACATGGCTGCCACTACTGCGTGCCTGCCCACACCGGCATTGCCAACATGATGGGCGTCGATCCCGCGCTCAGCGAAGCGCTGCGCAACGAAGCACCGTTGGGAAATGACGCGCTGGAAGCCCTGCGGACCTTCACCCTGGCCATGGTGCGCCAGCGCGGCGAGGTGTCCGAGGCGCAGCTTGCCGCCTTCTATGCCGCCGGTTATGGCCCCCAGCAGGTTCTGGAAGTCATCCTGGGCATCAGCCAGAAGGTGATGTCGAATTACGTCAATCACATCGCCCAGACCCCGGTGGACGAGGTGATGCAGAAGTTCGCATGGGAAAAGAAGTCAGATCAGGCCGCCTGATCCGGTTCCTCCCCTGTGACACCAAGAGGCGGCCGCCCAAGGGTCGCCTCTTGGCATTGGGGCTTTCGTCCGCGCCTTGGGCAAGCTAAGACGGCTCGGGTTTGAAGACCGGCACAGGACGAGGAGTTTCCCATGGCCAATGTGGTCGTCGTAGGCGCCCAGTGGGGCGACGAAGGCAAAGGCAAGATTGTCGACTGGCTCAGCGAGCGGGCGGATGTGATCGCGCGCTTCCAGGGCGGGCACAATGCCGGCCATACGCTTGTCATCGATGGCAAGGTCTACAAACTGCATGCGCTGCCCTCGGGTGTGGTGCGTGGTGGCAAGCTGTCGGTGATCGGCAACGGCGTGGTGCTGGACCCCTGGCATCTGGTCAAGGAGATCGCCACCGTGCAGGCGCAGGGCGTGGAAATCACTCCGGAAACCCTGATGATCGCCGAGAACACGCCGCTGATCCTGCCCATCCATGGCGAGCTGGATCGCGCCCGCGAGGAAGCTGCCTCGAAAGGCACCAAGATCGGCACCACCGGCCGTGGCATCGGTCCGGCCTATGAAGACAAGGTTGGCCGCCGGTCGGTCCGCGTGGCGGATCTGGCCGATGATGCCACGCTCGAGGCCCGCGTGGACCGCGCGTTGCAGCACCACGATCCGCTGCGCAAGGGTCTGGGGATCGAGGCCGTGGATCGCGACGGGCTGGTTGCCCAGCTCAAGGAGATCGCGGCGCAGATCCTGCCCTATGCGGCCCCGGTCTGGAAGGTGCTGAACGAAAAGCGCAAGGCCGGCAAACGGATCCTGTTTGAAGGTGCGCAGGGCGCGTTGCTGGACATTGATTTCGGCACCTATCCCTTCGTCACCTCGTCGAACGTGATTGCCGGGCAGGCGGCCACCGGGGTCGGCATCGGGCCGGGCTCCATCGATTATGTGCTGGGGATCGTGAAAGCCTATACCACCCGCGTCGGCGAAGGGCCGTTCCCGACCGAGCTGGATGACGACGATGGCCAGCGGCTGGGCGAACGCGGTCATGAGTTCGGGACCACCACCGGGCGCAAGCGCCGCTGCGGCTGGTTCGACGCCGCGCTTGTGCGCCAGACCTGCGCCACCTCGGGCGTGACCGGCATCTCGCTGACCAAGCTGGATGTGCTGGACGGGTTCGAAACCCTGAAGATCTGCGTCGGCTACGATCTGGACGGCGCGCGGCTGGACTATCTGCCCACCGCCGCCGACCAGCAGGCCCGCTGCAAACCGATCTATGAAGAAATGCCGGGCTGGTCCGAAAGCACCGAAGGAGCGCGCAGCTGGGCCGATCTTCCGGCCAATGCCATCAAGTACGTGCGCCGGGTCGAAGAGCTGATCGACTGCCCGGTTGCGCTTCTGTCGACCTCGCCGGAACGCGAAGACACCATCCTGGTGACGGATCCTTTCGCGGACTGATCCTTGACTTCCCCGCCCCGGCGCACAGTTGCCGGGGCAAAGGATGCGGAGAAATTGCCCATGGCCCTGTCGTACAAAGCCCGCCGTCGCTGGTCGCTGGTGATCCTGCTGGTGGGGATGCCGGCCTATGTTGTCGCGGTGGTCACCGTGCTGAACCTGCTGGACCGGCCGCCCTTCGTGGTCGAATTGCTGGTCTATGTTCTGCTGGGCCTGCTCTGGGCGATCCCGTTCCGCTTCGTATTCCGCGGCATCGGCAAGCCCGACCCTGACGCCGAAACCGGCGAGGAGGGCAAATCGCCGTGACAGCGCCCGAGCCTCTGGTCACCACGCAGACGCCGGTCACGCTGGTGGGCGGCGGCGGGCTGCGCGACAAGGATCTGCACACCTGCCTTACCCGTGGTCCCGTGCTGGTGGCTGCCGATGGCGGTGCCGATGCAATCCTGGGCCGGGGCTTGCGCCCGGACGCGGTGATCGGCGACATGGATTCGCTGACCGCGGCGGGGCGCGCGGAACTGTCCCCGCGGGTGCAGCACCACATCCCCGATCAGGACAGCACCGATTTCGAGAAATGCCTGACCCGAATCGCAGCACCACTGGTGCTGGGCGTGGGGTTCACCGCCCGGCGTCTTGACCACACGCTGGCGGTCTTCAACACGCTGGTCCGCCATCCGACCCGGCGCTGCGTGCTGATCAACAAGTCCGAGGCCATCACCCTGCTGCCGCCCGAGATCGCGCTGCCGCTGGAACCGGGCTGCCGCGTATCCCTGTTTCCCATGGGGGCTGTGACCGGGCAGAGCAGCGGGCTGGAATGGCCGATCGACGGACAGGGGTTCGCGCCGGATGGCGCCATCGGCACCTCGAACCGCGCCACCGGCCCGGTACATCTGACATTGGATGCGCCACGAATGCTGGTCTTCCTGCCGCGTGGACGACTGAATGTGCTGCTGGAAGCGCTGGAGGCCGCGTCTCGGTGGGCCGAAGGCTGAGCTTTTTGCCCTATTGCCCTCGCAGCCGGGTCAAAGGCTGCGTATAGATATGGCCAGTTGCAGGGAGTCACTGATGTCCGAACCTCTTTCTCAGGCTGATGCCGGAAAATTCGCCGCGGCGCGCGGCGCGGTGGATCTTGTCGAAGACGGTATGAAACTGGGGTTGGGCACCGGCTCGACCGCGAACTGGATGGTGCGGGCACTGGCCGCCCGTGTGGCGCGGGAAGGGCTGTCGCTGACCTGCGTGCCGACTTCGACCCGGACCGGCGATCTGGCGCGGGCGCTGGGTCTGAGGGTGGTCACGCTGGACGAAGCCGGATGGCTGGACCTGACCATCGACGGGGCCGATGAATTCGACCCGGCGCTGAACCTGATCAAGGGCGGCGGCGGCGCGCATCTTCAGGAAAAGATCGTGGCGGCGGCCTCGAACCGGATGGTGGTCATCACCGATCCCAGCAAGGACGTGGCGCAACTGGGCGCTTTCCCCCTGCCGGTCGAGATCACGCCGTTCGGCAAGGGCGTCACAAGCAAGCTGATCGACAAGGTGCTGGAAACCGCCGCCGTGGGCGCACGCAGCAGCCGGCTGCGGATGCAGGGTGATGCGCCCTTCGTCACCGACGAGGGCAACCACATCGTCGACCTGGCGCTGGCGCGGATCGACGCCCCGGCGGATCTGGCCGCAGCACTGCTGCAGATCCCCGGCGTGGTGGAAACCGGACTGTTCCTGGGCCTGTGTGACGCGGTTGTGATTGGCCATCCCGACGGGCGCGTGGAAACCCGTCGTGCGGATGGATCGGCGCCAGTTCTTGCCCGGGTCGACCCGGCCGAGGCAGCGGCCCTTCCGGCAGCATGACGACGCAGTTTCAGGAGACGCGGTATGAGTTTTGATTTCGACCTTTTCGTGATCGGTGGCGGGTCCGGCGGTGTGCGCGCGGCCCGCGTGGCGGCGCAGGGCGGGGCCAGGGTTGGTCTGGCCGAGGAAAGCCGTATGGGCGGCACCTGTGTGATCCGGGGCTGCGTGCCGAAGAAGCTGATGGTGTTTGCGTCCTCCTACCGCGCGGTGTTCGACGATGCGCGCGGCTATGGCTGGGACGTTTCCAACGGCGAGTTGGACTGGCCGGGGTTTCGTGGCAAGCTCGAGGCGGAACTGGACCGGCTGGAAGGGGTCTATCAGGGCATCCTGACCCGCAACGACGTGGACTGGCACAACCAGCGCGCCGTGATCCGCGATCCGCATACGGTGGAACTGGCCGATGGCACAACCTATACCGCCAAGCACATACTGGTCGCCACCGGCGGGCGTCCCTTCGTGCCCGAGATGGACGGTGCCGAACATGTCATCACCTCGAACGACATCTTCCATCTTGAGCAGTTGCCCAAGTCGATTCTGATTGTCGGCGGCGGCTTCATTGCATGTGAGTTCGCGTGCATTCTCAATGGTTTGGGCGTCGAAGTTACACAGTTTTATCGTGGCGCGCAGATCCTGCGCGGCTTCGATGACGAGGCGCGCGGGCTGGTGGCCGAAAAGATGATCGAAGGCGGCGTCACGCTGCACACCGGCACCAATGTGGTCGAGATGGAGGATCGCGGCGCCGAAGGCATCTGGGTCAAGGCCACCGACGGCTCGCACCGCACCTATGAGAAAGTCATGTATGCCACCGGCCGCGTGCCCAATACCGAGGGTCTGGGGCTTGAGGAACTGGGCGTCGAGATCGGCCGCCGCGGCGAAGTGGTCGTGGACCAGTATTCGCAGACCGCGGTGCCGTCGATCTATGCTATTGGGGATGTGACCAACCGGATCAACCTGACCCCGGTCGCGATCCGCGAGGGCATGGCCTTCGTGGAAACCGTGTTCAACGGCAACCCCACGGCACCGGATCACGAACTCGTGGCCTCTGCCGTGTTCACCCAGCCGGAACTGGGCACCGTGGGTCTGACCGAGGAGGCCGCCCGCGAACAGGAGCCGATCGAGGTCTACTGCACCTCGTTCAAGGCGATGCAGTCGGCCTTTGCGGGCCGCGACGACCGGGTGCTGATGAAACTGATTGTCAGTCAGGAAACGCGCCGCGTTCTGGGCTGTCACATTGTGGCACCGCAGGCCGGCGAGATGATCCAACTGGCCGCCATTGCGGTGAAAATGGGGGCCACCAAGGAACAGTTCGACGCCACCGTGGCGGTGCATCCGACCATGGCCGAGGAACTGGTCACCATGAAGGACCCCATGCGCACGGCTTGATATTCCCGCTCGTGCGCTCATCTAGAATTCAAGACGTCTTGAGACGAAACAGGAAGAAGGCTTCACATGGCAGGAAACAGCGGAGGTCCCTGGGGAAGCGGCGGAGGCCGTAATTCAGGTAACGGCGGCGGCGGCGATGGCAGCGGCGGCGACAATCGCGGGGGCGGGCGCCGTCCCGGACAGGGCGATCAGCCCCAGATCCCAGAAATCGACGAGATTGTCCGCAAGGGCCAGGAACAGCTCAAGGTTCTGATGGGCGGCCGCGGCGGCAAGGGCGGCGGCTTTGGCGGCGGTCCGAAGATGTCCAAGGGGGCGCTCGGCCTGGGCGCCATCGTGCTGGTGGGCGTTTGGGTGTTCGCCTCGCTCTACACCGTGAAGCCGGAAGAACAATCGGTGGAACTGTTCCTTGGCAAATACAGCCAGACCGGCAATCCGGGTCTGAACTTCGCGCCCTGGCCCCTCGTGACCTACGAGGTTCTGCCGGTGACGCGCGAACAATCCGAGGACATCGGAGACGGCCGCAACACCGGGGATGATGGCGGGCTGATGCTGACCACCGACGAAAACATCGTCGACATCGACTTCCAGGTGGTCTGGAACATCAACGACCCGGCGAAATTCCTGTTCAACCTGCGCGACCCGGTCCAGACCGTGCGCTCGGTGTCTGAATCGGCGATGCGCGAGATCATCGCGCGTTCGGAACTGGCGCCGATCCTGAACCGCGACCGCGGCATGATCGAAGCCAGCGCACAGGAACTGATCCAGTCGACGCTGGAAAGCTATGACAGCGGCATCAACATCGTCCGGGTCAACCTTGCCAAGGCCGACCCGCCGATCGAGGTGATCGACGCCTTCCGCGAAGTGCAGGCCGCCGAGCAGGAACGGGATCGACTGGAACGTCAGGCCGACGCCTATGCCAACCGGGTTCTTGCCGGGGCACGGGGTGAAGCCGCACAGCTTCTGGAAGAGGCCGAAGGCTATCGCGCGCAGGTCGTCAACGAAGCCCAGGGTGAGGCCAGCCGTTTCCTCGCCGTTCTGAAAGAATACTCTGCCGCGCCGGAAGTGACCCGCAAGCGTCTGTACCTGGAAACCATGGAGAAGGTTCTGGGTGACGTCGACAAGGTCATCCTGAACGACAATGGCTCGGGCACAGGGCAGGGCGTCGTGCCCTACCTGCCGCTGAATGAGCTGCGTCGCAACAGCGCCCAGCAATAAGGAGAATGAGCATGAAGAAAGCAACATTCCTGCTGCCGGCTGCGGTTGTGGTCGGGGCGCTGGTGCTGTCCTCGCTGTTCATCGTCGATGAACGTCAGAAGGCCCTGGTGCTGCAATTCGGCCAGATCAAGGCCGTGAAGGAAGACCCGGGATTGGCGATGAAGATCCCCTTCATCCAGGAGGTCGTGCGCTATGACGACCGCATCCTGTCGCTGGACACGCCGCCCATCGAAGTCACGCCGTCGGATGACCGGCGCCTGATCGTCGATGCCTTCGCGCGCTACCGGATCGCCGATGTGGTTCAGTTCCGACAGGCCGTTGGTGTTGGTGGGCTGCGCGTCGCCGAGGATCGTCTGGCCGGCATCCTGACCACCCAGACCCGTCAGGTTCTGGGTGCGGATGGGGTCACGTCGAACACCATCCTGTCGGCGGATCGGGCCGAACTGATGACCCGGATCCGCGACCAGTCCGCCGCGCGCGCCTCGGCGCTGGGGCTGGATGTGGTCGACGTGCGGCTGGTGCAGACCAACCTTCCGGATCAGAACCTTGACGCCACCTTTGCCCGGATGCGGGCGGAACGGGAACGCGAAGCCGCCGACGAGATCGCGCGCGGCGAGGAAGCGGCCCAGCGGGTGCGGGCGCAAGCCGACCGGACCGTGGTGGAACTGGTATCGGAATCCACGCGGGACGCCGAGATCACCCGCGGTGAAGCCGATGCTGAACGCAACCGCGTCTTTGCGCAGGCCTATGGTGCCGATCAGGACTTCTTCGAGTTCTACCGGTCGCTGACCGCCTATGAGCGGGCGATCAAGGGCGGCAATTCGTCCATGGTCATCACACCGGACAGCGAGTTCTTCGACTATCTGGATGGCTCCATGGGGCGCGATAATTGATCGTCCTGACGGCCATCGGGTTTGTCCTGGTGGCCGAGGGGCTGGTGCTGGCACTGGCCCCGAAGCGACTTGAAGATCTGGCCGCCTTTCTGGCCACGCTTTCCATCGACACGCGCCGGGCCCTCGGGCTTGGCGCGTTGGCGTTCGGGGTGTTGCTGTTGTGGCTGACCGGCGGCACCGGTGGCGGATAGATCGCTGTAGTCGTGGCTAATGTTGATCCGAACCGGGTTGGCCTGCGTAATCGAGATACCTTGCCTTATTGGAGTTCGCGATGCGTTCCGTTCTGGTCTCTGCCCTAGCCCTGCTTCCCCTGCCAGTCTTGGCGCAGGAACGTCCCGATCTGGCGACTTACGAGATCACCACGGGCGCGCTGTATCAATCGAAGGCCGATATCGACGGTGGCGGCTCGGTCAGCGCCAGCGCCGGGGTGGTGAACTTCGGCGCGTCCTTCCTGTTGACCCGCCGCACCGGCGTCGGCGTCGGCGTCGAGATCGGCCGGGGCCGCTATGACTTCGACGATGTGCCCGCCATCGGCAAGAGTTTCGACTATCGCAGCGACAGCATTTCGTTGTCTTATGACTTCCGCCTTGGCGATACGGGCTTCGGCTTCATCGCCCCGACCGTGCGCTGGAACGGCGAGATCGACGGCGACATGGACAAGGCGATGACCTGGGGCATGTTTGCCGGGGCGGCGTGGCGGGTCTCGCCCAACCTGGTGATCGGCCCGGCGCTGGGGATCTTCTCCAAGCTGGACGACGACGTGCAGGTGTTCCCCTTCCTGCTGGTGGAATGGGACATCACCGAGCGTCTGCAACTGGCCACCGGGGAAGGGCTCGGCGCCACCCAGGGGCCGGGTCTGGCACTGACCTACGCCCTGAACGACGCGTGGAGCGTCGGCATCGCTGGCCGGGTCGAGAACGTGGAATTCCGTCTGGACGACGACGCCAGCGTGCCGGACGGTATCGCCCGCGACCAGAGCTTTCCGCTGGTGGCCAGTGTCGGATGGGAACCCAACGACCAGGTCCGCCTTGCCGCCTTTGCCGGGGTGCAGACCAATGGCCGCTTCACGCTCAGCGACAAGGATGGCCGCAAGCAGGTGCAGCGCGACTATGACAACGCGCCGATCTTCGGGGCGATCCTGAACATCACCTTCTGACGCGGTTCACATCTTTCACGCAGGTGTGACAGCAATTGCAACGGCGAGGGAGTTGGCTTTTTCGTCGCGACACCCCCATATTGCGTATCAAACAGACCGCATGTTTCCGAGCGGCCTGCCTGAACGAACGAAAAAGGAGATCACAGTGCGCTTCAGCGATATTTCCCAACCCTCTCAGGTGCGGGCGGCCATCGTGGCGCTTGGGCTTGGCTTTGCGGTTGCCCTTGGACAGGGCCAGCCCGTCGAAGCCCGGGGTGCGCCTGACAGCTTCGCCGATCTGGCAGAACAGGTCAGCGACGCCGTGGTCAACATCACCACACGTACCACCGTTGCCACGGCCAGTGGTGAGAACATGCCGATCATTCCCGATGGCTCGCCGTTCGAGGACTTCTTCCGAGACTTCATGGATCGCAACGGCCAGGGCGACCAGCAGCGCCAGCGGCGCGGTTCGGCGCTGGGATCGGGCTTCGTGGTGTCGGAAGACGGCTATATCGTCACCAACAACCACGTCATCGAATCCGCCGACGAGATCATGATCGAGTTCTTTGGCGGCACCGAGCTTCCGGCGGAAGTCATCGGCACCGATCCGAAAACCGACATCGCGCTGCTCAAGGTCGACAGCGACACCCCGCTGCCCTTCGTCACTTTCGGCGACAGCGAAGCCGCCCGCGTGGGCGACTGGGTCATGGCCATGGGCAACCCGCTGGGGCAGGGGTTCTCGGTCTCTGCCGGCATCGTCTCGGCGCGCGGCCGGGCGCTGTCGGGCAGCTATGACGACTACATCCAGACCGACGCGGCGATCAACCGGGGCAACTCGGGCGGGCCGCTGTTCAACATGGACGGTCAGGTGATCGGCGTGAACACCGCGATCCTGTCGCCCAACGGCGGTTCCATCGGCATCGGCTTTGCCATGTCGTCCTCGGTGGTGAAGAACGTGGTCGACCAACTCAAGCAGTTCGGCGAAACCCGCCGCGGCTGGCTGGGTGTGCGGATCCAGAACGTGACCGAGGAACTGGCCGATGCGCTGGGACTTGAGACCGCCGAAGGCGCGCTGGTCACCGATGTGCCGGAAGGTCCGGCGCTGGATGCCGGGATGAAGTCGGGCGACGTGATTCTCAGCTTCGACGGCACCGATGTGAGCGACACCCGCGAACTGGTGCGCAAGGTCGGCAACACCTCGGTCGGCAAGGCCGTGCGGGTCACCGTGTTCCGCGATGGCAAGACCGAAACGCTGATGGTCACGCTTGGCCGTCGCGAGACCGCCGAAACCGTGCCGGCCGCCGCCGCCGCCAACGAACCGATCCAGGACACCGTCCTGGGCATGGATGTGACGGTTCTGAACGACGAGTTGCGCAGCCAGCTGGGTCTGGAAGAAGACAGCACCGGCCTGGTGGTCACCGATCTGGATGAAGACAGCGACGCCTTCGAGAAGGGTCTGCGCAGCGGTGACGTGATCGCCGAAGCCGGGCAGGAGAAGGTCAGCTCGGTCACCGACCTTCAGGATCGCATCGCCGATGCCCGCGAGGCTGGCCGCAAGTCGCTGCTGCTGCTGGTGCGCCGGGGCGGGGATCCGCGTTTCGTGGCGCTCTCGGTGGACTGACACCGATCATGTGATCAACGGATGGGGCGCCTTCGGGCGCCCTTTTTCGTGGCGGACGCCCGGAACGGAGCAACACGGATCGCTTGCCATTCATAGTAGCGCGCCAAAAATCCGGGCAGTTGGTGAACTTGTCCTAGGCGGGTCGCGGATGGGGTGCAATAGTCGGGAGGCACCAGACGGAAAGCCATATGACACATCCAAATTTCAAGCCCCAGGTCCAGGATCAGGCCGGAGAGTTCACGGCCGCTGAAATGGGGGCCTTGGCGCATCTCTATCGCGGCGAGGTTTACCGCAGCACGATCTGGCGCACCCGGCTGGACCAGACCACCAACTGGTCGGTGGTGACCACGGGGCTGGCCCTGTCGCTGACCTTTGCCGGACCCGAGGCGACGCCGCTGCCGCTGTTGCTGGTGGGTCTGCTGGTGGGCGTTTTCCTGATGTTCGAAGCGCGCCGCTATCGCTATTTCAACGTCTGGCGGGCGCGCTGCCGATTGATGGAAACCGACATGTACGGCCCGATGCTGCGCGGCGAGGGCGTGCTCATGGATGGCAAGTGGAACACGCTGCTGGCCTCGGACTATATCCATCCGACGTTTCATATCTCGTTCCTGCGGGCGATGGGGCGGCGGTTGCGGCGCAACTATGCCTATATCCTGTCGGTGCAGGCGGTGGCCTATTTCGGCAAGCTGCTGATCCATCCGGTTCCGGCCGCCGATTTCGCCGAGTTCATCCAGCGGGCCGCCATCGGCCCGGTCCATGGCGGCTGGGTCTTCCTGCTGGGGGTGGCTTTCCACGGCAGCTGGATCATCGTCGCGGTCTGGACGCAGATGATCGAAAAGCGGGTGCGGGCCGCGGCGGGGCGCAAGCATCTGATCTCGATCGCCTGACCGGCTGGCGCCGGGGCGCGGGTCACGAGGTCACAAGCGTGTCCAGCAGGGCCGAGATATCTTCGACCTGTTCGGCGACCACATGGGTGACAGAGTTCTCGCGCTGGATGCGCCCGGTCACCCGCAGCAGCCGCCCGG
Source organism: Fluviibacterium sp. S390 (assembly GCF_049800695.1). Classification (NCBI taxonomy): domain Bacteria; kingdom Pseudomonadati; phylum Pseudomonadota; class Alphaproteobacteria; order Rhodobacterales; family Paracoccaceae; genus Meridianimarinicoccus; species Fluviibacterium sp. S390. The sequence continues at coordinate 63,375 of NZ_JBNAFN010000005.1, forward strand.
CGATCACGGCGCGGCGGTGCACGTCGAACAGCGATTTCCAGACCACCACGTTGACCACACCGGTCTCATCCTCAAGCGTCAGGAAGATTACCCCCTTGGCGGTGCCGGGCCGCTGGCGCACCAGCACCAGCCCGGCCACGGTTACCCGCGCACCATTGGGCGGGCGATCCAGCCAGGCGGCCGGCAGGGCCAGCGGCGGGCGGGGCCACTGGATGTCAGACGGGGCTGGGGTCAGGCTGCGGGGCATGTGAACAAAGATAGAACAATGCGACGATTTCACAAGGGCGCGTGCGGCTCTGGAAAATCCCGTCGCGCTGGCCTATGTCCCGCCTCAGCGAGAGTTTGCAAGTGAGCCAGGCAGAAGGGGCAGAACATGCCGAAGATCACCTATATCGAGCACAATGGAACCGAGCATGTCGTCGATGTGCCCGTGGGGCTGACCGTGATGGAAGGCGCGCGCGACAACAACGTGCCCGGGATCGAGGCCGATTGCGGCGGCGCCTGCGCCTGTTCCACCTGCCATGTCTACCTGCATCCCGACTGGATCGAGAAGGTGCCCGCCGCCGATCCGATGGAAGAGGACATGCTGGATTTCGCCTATGAGCCCGAGCCGGGGCGGTCGCGCCTGACCTGCCAGATCAAGGTGACCGACGATCTGGACGGGCTGGTTGTACAGATGCCCGAAAAGCAGATCTGAGCCATGTGTATCGGGCGGGCGGCGGTGCCGGGGCTGCTGGCAGGGGTGCTGGCGATGTTTCTGGCGCTGCCGGTCGCGGCCGAGATCACCGGCGCCCGCTACGCCGATCCCACCACCCGCTATCCGCATGCGGTGCTGGGCGATGGCATCGAACATGGCGCGCTGGTGCTGGAACGTGCCGACGCGCCGCCCCTGCGGCTGGTGTTGCCCGACACGCGGGTGTTCGAGGACACAGCGCCACGTCTGGCGGACGTGGATGGCGACGGGCAGGCCGAGGTTGTGGTGGTCGAAAGCGACCAGCGGCGCGGGGCGCGTCTGGCGATCTATGATGCCACCGGCCTGCGCTATGCCACCCCCTTCATCGGCACGCGGTTCCGCTGGCTGGCGCCGGCGGGGATCGCGGATCTGGACGGCGACGGCAGGATCGAGATCGCCTATGTGGACCGCCCGCATCTGGCCAAGACCCTGCGCGTCTGGCGCATCGAGGATGGGGCGCTGGTGCCGGTGGCAGACCTGCCGGGCGTGACCAACCACCGGATCGGAGAGCGTGACATCTCGGGCGGGGTGCGGGACTGCGGGCAGGGCGCCGAACTGGTGCTGGCCACGGGCAACTGGGGCGATCTGGTGGCGGTGCAGTTGCGAGAGGGTCAGTTGAGTGCCCGCCGCCTGGGCAAGCCCACCGATGCGGCGGGCTTTGACGCGGCCCTGGCCTGTGCCGACTGATCGGCTGGCCTGATCTCAGACTCTTCGGGAAACTCCGGTCCCATGCTAGGCTTCTCCCGGTCCGATGATTTTCGGTAAGGGAGGAGCCGCCATGCGTTACACGATACTGGATGAAGATGCCGAAGGGGTTTCCCACTTTCAGGAGGCCGATTTCCTGCTGGAAGAGACCCATTTCGCGCCGCCCGCAGCACCGATGCTGCTGTCCGAGAAGATCCCCGCAAGCGCGCTGGTGGCCCTGACCCTGCCCGCAGGCTGGGTGGGGGTTCCGCACAATTCGCCGCTGGAACAAGTGGCCTTCATCCTGCGCGGCCTGTTCCGGGTCGAGGCCGGGGACGGCGAGGTCCGTGATTTCGGGCCGGGTGACATCTTCTGGATGAAGGATGTGACGGGCGGTGGCCATGCCTCGCGCGCGATGAACGGCGAAGCGGTCGAGATGATGGTGGTGCAGTTCCCGACCGACGGATAGGGGGCGCTCCCGCCCCCGTTGCGACACCGTGCGGTGTCTGACGGGGTTGGGCCGTGCCGCGCCCTGACGGGCGCGGCGGTTGCGCGCACCGGTCCGCTGTGGGCCTGCAAGAATGCCAAGGGATACTGCTGAGAGGCGTTTGAGCGGCAGGTCTGCCCCTCAAGGCGCCGCGTCCATGGTCAGGGCCCGCCGGACCCGGAAAGCGCCCCGGTTGCCCTAGTGGCCGCCCGAGAACACCAGTGTCCGGACCGGCAGCAACAACACCTGTGCCCGCAAGATGATTGCGTGCAGCAGGCCGACCGTGTCCACCCCGTGCATCCCGAGCCGTGTCAAGAATGGCAGATCGGCGCTTTCCAGTTGCGCGTGAAAACTGGTGTAGGCGTTGGCGACACAGGAACTGCCGGGCGGAACCGCATTGGTCTGCCCTTCAAACAACGGTTGCAGGGTGGCGGTCAGCGACCCCGGTGCCGGCGCATTGCCCGGATCGAGCAGCCGGTCCGAGGGCCGGAACTGCCCCGAGGCGATCACCGGCTGCACCGAAGTCACCACCATCGGGATGATCTTGAACGGTTGCGTGGCGCAGGCGATCTCGGCCAGCATGCCGGGCTTGACGACCTGGCCTGTCAACTGTCCGAAACCTGCCAGAAACACACCCCGATCGAACTCATGCGGGATCAGGATGCCGGCCGGGCGCAGGACGGAGGAGATATAGTCGCCGACCTGCAGCCCGAATTGCTCGACCGTGCCGTCGACCCCGGCCACGACCAGAGTCTTGTCCAACTCGGCCTGTGCTTGCGCCAATTGCGCATTGGCGGTAGCCAGTTGCGCCGGGAGCAATTCGTTGATCTGGGTTTCGATGGCCGCCCGCTGGGCTTGCGCGGCGTCCACGGCGCCTAGCCGGGATTCGACCGAGTTCTGCAGCCGGTCGATCTCGCGCCCGGCCACCACATCGGGGTTGCGCGCCTGCAGGTTCAACTGGCGGGCCAGTTCATCTTCGGACTGTTCGAGCGCGCCGATGGCCTGATCGATGGTGCCTTCGGCGGCCGTGAGCTGATTTTGGGCCACCAGCGCGGCGGCCTCGATCTCGGCAATGCGACGGGTGGCGGTGTCCAGGGCGGTCTGCTGCGAGGAATCCTCGATCTTGAAGATCGGATCACCGGTCTTCACCTCCTGTTTCGAGATCACGTAGACAGCTTCGACCCGTCCGGCGATCTGCGGCAGGATGGTGACCGTGCGATAGTAGGACGATACAGCCGTGGTCGACGGGTGGAAGTAGAACACCGTTGTGATCAGGCCGATGGTCAGCATGAAGCACCCGGTCAGCCCCCAGCGCAATTCGTACCAGACTGTGAACAGGTTGATTTCCTGGCCGATCCGCTTGCCCTGTATCAGGCGGCGATACAGGTAGTCCGGCAGGATCGTGAAGAACGAGCAGAACATCAGTTCAAACATGATCGGTCTCCGCCGCCGGTTTGGCCGCATCCTCGCCGGTCACGGTTTCGGGCAGGCCCTGACGGCCGGTTGCCTTTTCCAGAGAGGCCGCGATGCTGCGTAACGGGGTCATGAAATCGGGGATGTCGAGAAAGACCAGCAGCAAGGCGCCCACCCAGAAGATGTTGTTGTGGGTGAACAGCGCCAGCAGGGTCATCACGCCGATCAACTGGAACTGGGCCGAGTTGGAGCTATGCGCCATCCGGTCGGGCAGGGAGTGCAGGTACAGATACAACACCCCCAGCAGCAGGATGGCGACCACCAGGAAGATCCCGACGTTCACCAGCATCTGGTCGGTCTGGCCCGGGGCGGTGATGAAGCGGGGCAGATGCTCTGGTGCGAGGGGGTGGATGGGCAAAGCGGGGTCGGCCATGGGGGGATATCCTTGTAGATGCGAAGGAGCCCGGGGCCGGGCCATTGCCTGGGGTCTACCAACCCGGATGACGCAAGGGCAAGGGTTCTCGCCCCTGGGGGAGCCAGGGGGAATCGCCCGTCAGTTCAGCGCGCGCCAGCCGATGTCGCGGCGGCAGATGCCCTCGGGCCAGTCGGTGCCATCGACCAGCGCATAGGCGCGGTCGCGGGCCTCGGCCAGGGTTGCGCCGCGCGCCGTGGCATTCAGCACCCTTCCGCCGTTGGCGGTAATCTTGCCGTCGACTTCCTTGGTGCCGGCGTGGAACATCATGTGAAAACTGTCGGCGGGCAGGGCGTCGAGGCCCTTGATCTCGCTGCCCTTGGCATAGCTGCCGGGATAGCCCTGTGCAGCGAGCACCACGGTCATGGCATGATCATCGGCCCAGGTGACCTGGGTGTCGGCCAGACGGCCTTCGGCGCAGGCGTGCAGCAGGTCGAAGGCCTGCGCGCCCAGCCGCAGCATCAGGGCCTGGCATTCCGGATCGCCGAAGCGGACGTTGTATTCCACCAGGCGCGGTGCGCCGTCCTGGATCATCAGCCCGACGTAGAGCACGCCCTGGTAGGGGGTGCCGCGCGCCACCATCTCGCGCAGGGTCGGATAGACGATCTCGGTCATGGTGCGTTCGGCGATCTTGTCAGTCAGCACCGGTGCGGGGGAATAGGCGCCCATGCCGCCAGTGTTGGGGCCGGTGTCGCCTTCGCCGATGCGCTTGTGATCCTGCGCGGTGCCCACGGGCAGGGCGACCTCGCCGTCGCAGAGCACGAAGAACGAGGCTTCCTCGCCCTCCATGAATTCCTCGATCACCACCTCGGTCCCGGCGCCGCCAAAGACGCCGCCGAACATGTCGTCGATGGCGTCCAGGGCTTCGGCTTCGGTCATGGCGACGATTACGCCCTTGCCCGCCGCCAGACCGTCGGCCTTGACCACGATCGGCGCGCCTTGTGCGCGGATATAGTCCTTGGCCGGGGCGGCTTCGGTGAAGCGCGCCCAGGCGGCGGTGGGGGCACCGGCGGCGTCGCAGATTTCCTTGGTGAAGGATTTCGACGCTTCCAGCTTGGCCGCGTCCGCCGATGGGCCGAAACACAGGATGCCGGTGGCGCGCAATTCGTCCGCCACCCCGGCGGCCAGCGGTGCCTCGGGGCCGATGATGACGAAGTCGATGGCGTTCTCGACGCAGAATTGGGCGACCGCCGGGCCATCATTGATGTCGAGGTCGGCCAGTTCGGCGATATCCGCCATTCCGGCGTTGCCGGGGGCCGCGATCAGGCGGTCGCATTTGGGGTTTTGCTGCGCCGCCCATGCCAGCGCATGCTCACGGCCCCCGCCGCCCAGGATCAGAATGTTCATCGCCGCCCTCCTTGGCCTTTTCGGCCTTGGGTTCTAGGGTGCGGGTCCGAGATGCGCAAGCAAAGGCCCGTCAATGTCCGACCTGTTCGAAGATCCAAGCCCCGTACCGGGGGACAATGCCCCCGAATTCACCGTTTCCGAGATTTCCGGCGCGGTGAAAAAGACCATCGAGGGGGGATTCGCCCGCGTCCGGGTGCGCGGCGAGCTGGGCCGTGTGTCGCGCCCGCGCTCGGGCCATGTCTATCTGGACCTGAAGGACGACCGGTCGGTGCTGGCAGGTGTGATCTGGAAAGGCCAGGCGGCCAAGCTGGCAACCCAGCCCGAAGAGGGGCTTGAGGTGATCGCCACCGGGCGGCTGACCACCTTTCCCGGCCAGTCGAAATACCAGATGGTGATCGACAGCATCACACCTGCCGGTGCGGGTGCCCTGATGGCCATGCTGGAAAAGCGCAAGAAGATGCTGGAGGCCGAGGGGCTGTTCGCGCCCGAGCGCAAGCGGCCGCTGCCCTATCTGCCCCAGATCATCGGCGTGGTGACCTCTCCCTCGGGCGCGGTAATCCGCGACATCCTGCACCGGCTGCGCGACCGGTTTCCGTCCAAGGTGCTGATCTGGCCGGTGGCGGTGCAGGGCGAGCGTTGTGCGCCAGAGGTGGCGCGCGCCATCGAAGGCTTCAACCGGATGACCCCCGGCGGTGCGCTGCCCCGGCCCGATGTGCTGATCGTGGCGCGCGGCGGCGGCTCGATCGAGGATCTGTGGGGCTTCAACGAGGAGGTCGTGGCGCGGGCGGCGGCGGCGTCCGAGATCCCGCTGATTTCGGCGGTGGGGCATGAGACCGACACCACGCTGATCGATTTCGTGTCGGACCGGCGCGCTCCGACCCCGACGGCGGCGGCGGAAATCGCGGTGCCGGTGCGGGCCGAGCTTCTGGCCTTTACCGAAGGCATGGGCGCGCGGCTGGCCGGGGCGCACGCGCGCAGCGCCGCACAGCGCGGCCAGCGGTTGCGGGATCTGTCGCGGGCGTTGCCGCGCCCGCAGGATCTGACCCGCCATGCAGAGCAACGGTTCGACGCGGTTTCGCAACGCCTGCCGGTGGCGTTGCGCAGCCGTGTGCATCAGGAACGCGCGCGTCTGAACAGCGCCAAGGGCAGCCTGCATCCGGGCCGCCTGAACGACCGGTTGGAGGCTCAGCGTCAGCGGCTGGCAGTGGCAGGCAAGCGGTTGGACCGGGCGGCCGAGACCTTCCAGTCGCGCCGCAAGCTGGATCTGGCGGGGATCTCGGGCCGGCTCAGCCTGCGCTCGATCCGGCAAAAGCAGGCGGCGGCACCCGGCGATCTGTCACGGTTGCAGGGGCGGCTGCGGCAGGCCTGGAAGGCGCGCATGGGTGAACGGCGGCAGGGGCTTGCGGCGCTGGAACGGTTGCGCGGCTCGCTGGGCTACGAATCCACGCTGGCGCGCGGCTTTGCGGTGGTGCGCGCCGGCGATACGCTGGTGACAAGTGCCGCATCCGGGGCCACCCAGAGCGCCCTGCAGATCCAGTTTCGCGATGGGGTGCTGGAGGCGGTGCCGGCGACCGACGGGGGCGCCGGGCCCGAGGCAAAACCCGCACCCAGTGGCAAACGCCGCAAGATCAAGGATATGCCGCCAGATCAGGGTTCGCTATTCTAGGTGCGAATGGCCCTGGCGGGCCGGAAAGCGTCGCTTCTGAAATGCAGGGAACGGTGCCTGCTGCGTAGCAAGAAACAATGGGTCGGAGGACGGTAGACTATGGCAGGGGACACCACAAAGGCGCTTGGCAAGGGCATCTGGAAATCGGCGCCCGGCAAGGGCCGCACGACGCCCAAGGGGCGGCAACTGAACGATGCCGCCTGGGACGAGGTGCGGGCGCTGCTGGGCGACCGTCCGCGCCGACGGGATCTGCTGATCGAGTTTCTGCACCTGATCCAGGATCGCTATGGCCATCTTGCGGCGGCGCATCTGCGGGGGCTGGCCGAAGAAATGCGCCTGTCACAGGCCGAGGTCTGGGAAGTGGCCAGCTTCTATGCCCATTTCGATCTGGTGAAGGAAGGCGAGACGCCGCCGCCATCCCTGACCATCCGGGTCTGCGATTCCCTGTCATGCGAGATGGCCGGGGCGCAGGCGCTGAAATCGGCGCTGGAGGCCGGCACCGATCCGGCGCAGGTGCGGGTGCTGCGCGCCCCCTGCATGGGCCGGTGCGACACTGCCCCGGTGGTGGAACTGGGCCATTATCACGTCGATCATGCCACGCCTGAAACGGTACTGGCGGCCGTGGCCGAAGGGCGCAGCCACCCGGTGATCCCCGACTACGAAGAACTGGCGGCCTATCGGGCCGAAGGCGGCTATGCGGAACTGGAAGCCCTGCGCGCCGCAGGCGATCCCGAAGAGGTGCAGGACCGCATCCTGCAATCAGGGCTGCGCGGTCTGGGTGGCGCGGGCTTCCCGTCGGGGCGCAAATGGTCCTTCGTGCGGGCCGCGGACGGGCCGCGCTATCTGGCGGTCAATGCCGACGAGGGCGAGCCGGGCACCTTCAAGGATCGCCACTATCTGGAACGCCGGCCGCATCTGTTCCTGGAAGGCATGCTGATCGCCGCCTGGGCGGTCGAGGCCGAGACCTGTTTCATTTATTTGCGCGACGAATACCCCGCCGTGCTGGAGATCCTGCACCGCGAAATCGCCGCCCTGGAATCCGCCGGGCTGATCGCGCCCGGGTTCGTCGATCTGCGGCGCGGCGCGGGCGCCTATATCTGCGGCGAAGAAAGCGCGATGATCGAATCGATCGAGGGCAAGCGCGGCTTGCCCCGGCACCGGCCACCCTATGTGGCGCAGGTCGGGATCTTCGGGCGGCCGACGCTGGTGCACAATGTCGAAAGCCTGTTCTGGGTGGCGCGCATCTGCCGCGAGGGGCCTCAGGTGCTGAATGCCCATGAGAAGAATGGGCGCACCGGGCTGCGCAGCTATTCGGTCTCTGGCCGGGTGGCGCGGTCGGGGGTTTATCTGCTGCCCGCGGGGTCCACCATAACGGATGTGATCGCGGCGGCGGGGGGCATGGCCGAGGGGCATGTCTTCAAGGCCTACCAGCCGGGCGGGCCGTCTTCCGGCATTCTGCCCGCCAGCCTGCATGATGTGCCGCTGGATTTCGACACGCTGCACCGGCACGAGACCTTCATCGGCTCGGCGGCGGTGGTGGTTCTGTCGGACAAGGACCGGGTGCGCGATGCGGCGCTGAACATGCTGCGGTTCTTCGAGGATGAAAGCTGCGGCCAGTGTACGCCCTGTCGGGCAGGCTGCGAGAAAGCCGTGCAATTGATGCAGGCGGAACGATGGGACCGGGGTTTGCTGGAAGACCTGTGTACGGTGATGGCCGATGCCTCGATCTGCGGGCTGGGGCAGGCAGCCCCGAATCCGATCCGACTGACCATGAAGCACTTTCCTGACGAGATCTGATCCTGTTACGCGGCGCGCCCTGACGGGCGCCCCACATGCTGGCCGGACCGGAGGTCCGGCGGCTGCCGCCCCGTGCCCGGCGTCGGGAGGGCGGCAGGGGGGAGACTGTGCTGAGAGGCGTCTGAGGGCGCGATGCGCGTCTTCAGAGCGCCCTTTCAAGGATGGAAGCTTGCCGCGCCCGCCTCAAGGGTGCGGGCTGCGCCCCGGCTGCGCCGCCCTTGATCCGGGCGCGGCAAGCGGGCGTGCTCTTCCATCCGGGGACACAGGCGGGTAGGGAAAGGCAGGTGTATTGAAAGGCTGAGCCGATGTCCTTCTTCTCGAAACTCAAGGATCGCATGTTCAAATCCTCCTCCAGGCTGGAGGAAGGGATCGACGCGATCGTGGAGGAGGAGGCGGAGGCAGCACCGCCCGCGCCCGAGGTGGCTCCGGCGGCAGCGGCACCGGCACCCGAGGCCCCGAAACCCGAGGCCAAACCCGCCGCCGCACAGCCGGGTTTGCTGGGGCGGCTGATGGGGCGCGCCGACACGACGGGGGCGCCGCGCCGGGCGCTGGACGATGACATGCTGGAGCAGATCGAGGATCTGCTGATCACCGCCGACATGGGGGTCGAGACCGCCAGCCGGGTGACGGCGGCGCTGGCGCAGGGCCGCATGGGCAGCAAGCTGTCGAGCCGTGAGCTCAAGCAGCTTCTGGCGCAAGAGGTGGCCCGGATCATGGAACCGGTGGCGCGCCCGATGCCGATCTACAACAAGCGCCCGCAGGTGGTGCTGGTGGTGGGCGTCAATGGCGCCGGCAAGACCACCACCATCGGCAAGCTGGCCAGCCAGTTTCGCGCGGCCGGGAAATCGGTGGTGATTGCGGCGGGCGACACCTTTCGGGCCGCAGCGGTCGAGCAGTTGCAGGTCTGGGGCGAGCGCGCGGGCGTGCCGGTGATGACCGCGCCCGAAGGTTCAGATCCCGCCAGCCTGGCCTTCGAGGCGATGACCCGCGCCGAACGCGATGGTGCCGATCTGCTGATGATCGACACCGCCGGGCGTTTGCAGAACCGCGCCGACCTCATGGAAGAACTGGCCAAGATCGTCCGGGTGATCCGCAAGAAGGATCCCGACGCGCCGCACAACACGCTGCTGGTGCTGGATGCCACCACCGGACAGAACGCCCTGAACCAGGTGCAGGAGTTCCAGAAGCTGGCCGATGTGTCGGGTCTGGTGATGACCAAGCTGGACGGCACCGCGCGCGGTGGGGTGCTGGTGGCGCTTGCCGACCGCTTTGGCCTGCCAATCCATGCCATCGGAGTGGGTGAGCAGATCGACGATCTGGCCCCGTTCGACCCGGAAGAATTCGCCGTTGCCCTGACCGGCCTGTCGGAATGATGCGGCCCGCGCACTCCTGCCATGTGGCCGCGCCGCAATGACGCGGGCATGATTGTGCAGCCGCGCCGAAGCAGGTAGCGACGGCGCATGAGCGAATGGCTGATCTCTCTGGAAGGCACCGAGGCCGGGCAGCAGGTGGCGCTGTTGCTGGCGCTGTCGGCGGCACTGTTGCACGCGGTTTTCGGGGCCTTGCAGAAGGGGCGTCACGATCCCTGGCTCAGCCGCGGGGCGATCGATTTCTGCTATGGTGCCATGGCCGCGCCCATCGCCCTGTTCGTGACGCCCTGGCCCGAGCCGCACATGTGGATCATCTTCCTGAGCGTCTTCTTCATCCACGCGGGCTACAAGATGCTGCAGGCGCTGGCCTATGAGCGCGGCGCCTATACGGTGGTCTATCCGGTGGTGCGGGGCACCGGGCCGCTGTTCACCGTGGTGGGGGCCTGGCTGATCTTCAACGAAAGCTACACCCCGATGCAGTGGATGGGGGTGGCTGTGCTGGTCTCGGGGATCTTCGGGTTGGCGATCTACAACCTGATCCACGTACAGCTTGACCGGCACACGCTGGTGCCGGCGTTGTGGCTGGCGGTGGCGACGGGGGGCTTCGTGGCGCTGTATACGACCTATGACGCCTATGGCATCCGGGCGACGGCGAATCCCTTCACCTTCCTGGCGTGGTTTTTCTTCCTCGATGGGCTGCTGATGCCGGTGTTGGCGCTGCGGCGCTGGCGGCGCATGGACGTGCGTCCGGCGCTGAAACCGCTGATGCTGCGCGGGCTGATCGGCGCTTTCATCGCCTATGGCAGCTTCGGCTCGGTCATGCTGGCAACGCGCATCGGCAAGGTCGGGCAGGCGGCGGTGTTGCGGGAAACCTCGCCGGTGTTTGCCGCCCTGATCGGCTGGCTGGTGCTTAAGGAAACCGTGGGGCCGCGCCGCATCGCGCTGATGTCGCTGATCGCCATCGGCGCGGTCATCGTCGAGCTGGGGGCTTGACCCCGGCGCGTGGGCATCCGATGTGACAGGCGACCCCGCGTGATCAGAGCAAGGAAGACCCATGGCCGGCCGCAAGATCAATCCCTACCTGAAACTGGCGCTGGAACTGGGCCCCGTGGTGCTGTTCTTCGTCGGCTACGTGCGGCTGAAGGAGCAGGTCTTCACATTCGGCGGCACAGAATACTCGGGCTTCATCCTGGTCACCGCGCTGTTCATCCCGATCCTGCTGGCGGCAACCGCCACCCTGTGGGCGCTGACCGGACATCTGTCGAAGATGCAGGTGGTCACGGCGGTTCTGGTGGTGGTCTTCGGCGGCATGTCCGTGGCCTTCAACGACGAGCGCTTCTTCAAGATGAAGCCCACGCTGATCTATGCGCTGTTCGCGGGCGTGCTGGGCTTCGGCTTGCTGCGCGGCCAGTCCTACCTGCGTTACGTGATGGAGGAACTGGTGCCGCTGGAGCACGACGGCTGGATGCTGCTGACCCGGCGCGTGGCGCTGTTCTTTGCCCTGCTGATGGTCGCCAACGAGGTGATCTGGCGCAGCTTTTCCACCGATGTCTGGGTGAATTTCAAGACCTTCGGCCTGCCGCTGGCCACGATGGCCTTCTTCATGGCGCAGACCCGCCTGTTTGCCACCTATGGCATCGAAGACGACAGCAATCCCGAGGCCTGAAACGCCATCCCCCTTGACGCAAGGCGCGGGGATTTGTATCGCGCCACCTGTGGCGCTTTGTTGCCGGATTGCGGGCCACGTTAAATATACCGCTAAAGAGGTCAGGCTTCGGCCGTCTTTTCTCCCGGTACATTGGTGAAAGGAGTTGGCCCGATGGCCAAGAACACGAATCCGTCCTGGAACACCCGCACCAAGCTGGTGCACAGCGGAACCCGCCGCAGCCAGTACAACGAGGTCTCCGAGTCGATCTTCCTGACCCAAGGCTTCGTCTATGACACTGCCGAACAGGCCGAAGCGCGGTTCATCGAAAGCGGCCCGGACGAGTTTATCTATGCCCGCTATGGCAATCCCACCGTGCGCATGTTCGAAGAACGGATTGCCGCACTGGAAGGGGCCGAGGATGCCTTCGCCACGGCATCGGGCATGGCGGCAGTCAACGGCGCGCTGGCGTCGATGCTGAAGGCCGGGGATCACGTGGTGTCGGCGCGGGCGCTGTTTGGATCGTGCCTGTACATCCTGGAAGAGATCCTGACCCGTTACGGTGTCGAGGTGACTTTCGTCGATGGCACCGATCTGGATGCCTGGAAAGCCGCGATGCGCCCGGACACCAAGGCGGTGTTCCTTGAGGCGATCTCCAACCCGACGCTGGAAGTGGCCGACATTCGCGGGATTTCGGACATCGCCCATGCGGTGGGAGCCCAGGTTCTGGTGGACAATGTGTTCGCCACGCCGGTGTTCCAGCGCTCGCTGGAACTGGGGGCGGACGTGGTGATCTATTCGGCCACCAAGCATATTGACGGGCAGGGCCGGGTGCTGGGCGGGGTGATCCTTGGTACGCAAGAGTTCATCCGCAAGACCGTGGAGCCCTACATGAAGCACACCGGCGGCTCGATGTCGCCGTTCACGGCCTGGGTGCTGCTGAAGGGGCTGGAGACGCTGGACCTGCGTTGTCGGGCACAGGCCGATGCCGCCACGATGCTGGCCAACAGCCTGCATGGACATGCCAAACTGCGCCGGGTGCTTTATCCGACGCTGGCCGATCATCCCCAGAAGGACGTGGCCGCGGCGCAGATGGAAGGCGGCGGCACGGTGTTGTCGATCGACGTTGCAGGCGGTCAGGATGCGGCGTTCAAGCTTCTGAACGCACTGGAGATTTTCACCATCTCGAACAACCTTGGCGATGCCAAGTCGATCGTCACCCATCCCGCCACCACCACCCATCAGCGGCTGCCGGATGACCAGAAGGCCGAACTGGGCATCACGCCGGGGCTGATCCGCATCAGCTGCGGTCTGGAGGATGCGGGCGATCTTCTTCAGGATCTTCTGAACGGACTGGAAGTGATCTGAGTCACGCCTGCTCACGTATGCTTGTGTGAGGCTGATTTTGTCCGGGGGATCGGGCATGATCGGCCAAGCGCCAGCCGAGGAGCCCAAGGATGAATATTCATACGCCGATGCAGGATCGTGAGCCGACAAGGGAAGACGCCGCCGAGGCGCTGGCGCTGTTGCGGCGCTGGGCGCGGCAGAGCGGTGTGCAGGAGGTCGACACCCTGCACCCTGGCATCGGGGCGCTGACCGGGCGCAATGCGGGGGCCTATCCCGATCTGGCCCGCGACTACCCGGCGGATTTTCAGGTGACACCGGCCTACAAGGCGGCTTTGCCGGACCTGCAGAACGGTCCGGCCAGCCTGATCAAGGGCGCGCGGCAGCAGATCCAGCACGTGGGCATTTCCAACTTCCGCCTGCCGATCCGCTTTCACACGCGCGACAACGGCGATCTGACGCTGGAAACCTCGGTCACCGGCACGGTCAGCCTTGAGGCCGAGAAGAAGGGCATCAACATGTCGCGCATCATGCGCACCTTCTATCGCCACGCTGAAGAGACCTTCAGCTTCGAGGTGATCGAGGCAACGCTGGATGCCTACAAGACCGATCTGGACAGTTTCGACGCGCGCATCCAGATGCGGTTTTCGTTCCCGGTGAAGGTCGACAGCCTGCGCTCGGGCCTGTCGGGGTACCAGTATTACGACATCGCGCTGGAACTGGTTGAACAGGCGGGCGTGCGCAAGAAGATCGTGCATCTGGACTTTGTCTATTCCTCGACCTGCCCGTGTTCGCTGGAACTGAGCGAACATGCCCGGCGCGAGCGGGGACAACTGGCGACGCCGCATTCCCAGCGCTCGGTGGCGCGGGTGTCGGTGGAACTGGCCGAGGATGCGCCCTGCCTGTGGTTCGAGGATCTGATCGATCTGTGCCGCCGGGCGGTGCCGACCGAGACACAGGTGATGGTCAAGCGCGAGGATGAACAGGCTTTCGCCGAGCTGAACGCCGCCAACCCGATCTTCGTGGAAGATGCCGCGCGCCTGTTTTGTGCCGAGCTTCTGGGCGATGCCCGCGTGGGCGATTTCCGGGTTGTGGCCAGCCATCAGGAAAGCCTGCACAGCCACGATGCGGTCAGCGTGCTGACCGAAGGCCCGACCTTTGCCGCCGAAAGCCTCGACCCCCGCCTATTCAATTCCCTGTACCACGTAGGGTGAGCGGCGTCCCGCAAACGGTCCGGGGGACCGTTTGAGCCGCGAACGGGCGGAGCCCCGGAAGAGCGGCGTCCCGCAAACGGTCCGGGGGACCGTTTGAGCCGCGAACGGGCGGAGCCCCGGAAGGGCGGCGTCCCGCATGCACGCGGGGCGCGGCAACGACCGCGGTGTAGGGCCGTGGCCCTCTGCGCCGGTGGTCCCGTAACCCTCAACCCTTGCGCCGAACACGGGGGCTGAAACCGGGGCAGAGGCGGCGCTGGCCCGCGCGCTGTTCGCCAAGGCATTGCGCCACTGCTTGACAGGAACCGGCGCGCGCCGCAGGACTGACGGATGATTGATATTCGCCCTGTTTCCTATGTGGTGGGTTTGCTGGTTGCGGTTCTGGGCGCCACGATGCTGGTGCCCATGGCCTTCGACCTGTCGCGCGGCGACGAGAACTGGCTGCCGATGCTGGTCAGCGCCGTGGCCTCGATGGCGGTGGGGATGTTCGTGGCGATGACCAGCGCCAATGGCGCGGGCGGGCGGCTGAACCTGCAACAGATCTTCCTGCTGACAACCACGGTCTGGCTGATCCTGCCGATTTTCGGCGCCCTGCCGTTCTATCTGGGTGCCCCCGAGGCGCGCTATGTGGATGCGTTCTTCGAGGCGATGTCGGGGCTGACCACCACTGGCGCGACCGTCCTGTCGGGGCTGGATACCATGTCGCAGGGGATTCTGCTGTGGCGCGGATTGCTGCAGTGGTTCGGCGGGGTCGGCATCATCGTCGTGGCCATGGTCTTTCTGCCCGCCCTGGGCGTCGGGGGCATGCAGATCTTCAAATCCGAAGGCTTCGAGACCGATGGCAAGATCCTGCCACGGGCCAGCCAGATCGCCTCGCAGATCTCGGTGATCTACCTTGTCCTGACGGTGTCCTGCGCGCTGTGCTACGCCGGGTTCGGCATGTCCGGGTTCGATGCGGCGGTGCACGCCATGACCACTGTGGCCACCGGCGGATTTGCCAACTACGACAGTTCCTTCGCCGCCTTCGGTCCCGCCGTTCAATATGTGGCCGTGGGGTTCATGATGCTGGCCGCGCTGCCCTTCGTCCGCTACGTGCAATTCGTGGCCGGTGCGCCCGAGCAGTTGTGGCGCGATCGACAGGTGCGCGGGTTCTTCATGGTCGCATGCGTGCTCGTGGTTTGCCTGTCGCTGTGGCAGTGGCAGCGGGCCGGCGTGGGCGAGGCCCCGTTTCGCGAGGCGTTGTTCAACACCGTTTCGATCCTGACCGGCACCGGCTATGCCAGCGCCGATTACATGCTGTGGGGCAGCTTTCCGGTGGTGTTCTTTTTCATCATCGGGCTGATCGGCGGCTGCGCGGGCTCGACCGCCTGTTCGATCAAGATCTTCCGGTTCCAGTTGCTTTTTGCCTCGCTCAACTCGCAGATCCGGCGCATCCATTCGCCCAACGCGCTGGTGATCCCGCGCTATGACGGCAAGCCGGTGAGCGAGGAGGTCCTGTCCTCGGTCATGGTTTTCTTCGCCGCCTTCATCCTGAGCATCGGTTTTCTGTCGGTCGGGCTGGGGATGACCGGGCTGGATCTGATCACGGCGGTGTCGGGCGCGGCCACGGCGGTGGCCAATATCGGCCCCGGTCTGGGGCACACCATCGGACCGGCAGGCAACTTCGCCTCGCTCAACGATCTGGCGAAATGGATGCTGTCGGCGGGGATGCTGCTGGGGCGGCTGGAACTGCTGGCGGTCTTTGCCCTGATGACCCCGCAATTCTGGCGCGCCTGACGGCTTTGCCGGGCACCGGGGGCGGGGCTTGATTGACCCTGTCGGGCCTCTTGCCTATGGAGAGGCGCGACCCGTTGCGAAAGGTGCCCCATGGATCCGAAATCCCGCCCCCGCAGTTTTCAGGACATCATCCTGCGGCTTCAGAATTACTGGGCCGAGAAGGGCTGCGCCATTCTGCAACCCTATGACATGGAAGTGGGCGCGGGCACGTTCCACCCCGCCACCACGCTGCGCTCTCTGGGCTCTCAATCCTGGGCGGCGGCCTATGTGCAGCCGTCGCGGCGGCCTACCGACGGGCGCTATGGCGAAAACCCCAACCGCCTGCAGCATTACTACCAGTACCAGGTGCTGATCAAACCCAGCCCGCCGGACCTTCAGGCGCTGTACCTCGGCTCTCTGGAAGCCATCGGCATCGACATGGAGCTGCACGACATCCGCTTCGTCGAGGATGACTGGGAAAGCCCCACGCTGGGTGCCTGGGGCCTGGGCTGGGAGGTCTGGTGCGACGGCATGGAAGTGTCGCAATTCACCTATTTCCAGCAGGTCGGCGGCCATGACTGCAAGCCGGTCTCGGGCGAGCTGACCTATGGGCTGGAACGTCTGGCGATGTATGTGCTGGGCGTCGATCATGTCATGGACATGCCCTTCAACGATCCCGACGCGCCCATCGCGCTGAAATACGGCGATGTGTTCCGCCAGACCGAGCAGGAATATTCGCGCTGGAACTTCGATCAGGCCAACACCGAGGTGCTTTTGAAGCAGTTCGAAGAGGCCGAGGCCGAATGTCAGGCCATCCTGAGCCAGCCCGCCGAGGATCCCAAGACCGGGCGGCGCATCGTCATGGCGCATCCGGCCTATGACCAATGCATCAAGGCCAGCCACATGTTCAACCTTCTGGATGCGCGCGGGGTGATCTCGGTCACCGAACGGCAGGCCTATATCGGCCGGGTCCGGACGTTGGCGAAGCTGTGCGCCGATGCCTTCGTGCAGACCGAGGCGGGTGGCTTCGTGGCGGGGGACGCGGCGTGACCCCGCAGCCCAATCGTTCCCGGCAGCCGCGCAGTCCGGCGGCGCGCCCGGTCAGAGGTGCCGCATGAATGGCAAGATCGTCGGAGGGGTCATCTTGGCGTTCGCAGTGATCGCGGGGGTGTCGCTCTACTACCTGCAGGTTTATCATTTCTACGACGAAGTCGCGACCGAGACCGTCGAGATCCGCCTGACCCCGATACAGGAAGGCGCGCCCGAGCCGATCCCCGCCGCAGGGATCGAGGCCATCGACGCGACCAGTTCACCGATCCGGTTTCGGGCCTGTTTCACCACGCCGCTCAGTCAGGCATTGTTGACCGAGACCTTCCGGCTTTACGACGGGGCCGAGCCGCTGAACGCACCCGCCTGGTTCGAATGCTTCGACGCCACCGAGATTGGCGCGGCGCTGCAAGAAGGGCGGGCCATCGCCTTTCTGTCCGAAGAAGGCGTCTCGCAGGGCGTGGACCGGGTGGTTGCGGTGTTTGACGATGGCCGCGCCTTTGCGTGGCACCAGCTGAACGCGGAATTCCGGGACTAGGCGCGCATGGACAGCTCCCCCCTGGTCATTCCCGAGTTTGTCGCCACCACGCTTGGCCTGCTGGTGTTCCTTGTGGGTGTGCAGGTCACGCGCAAGGTCCGGTTTTTGCGCGACTTCAACATTCCCGAACCGGTGTCGGGCGGGCTGGTCGCGGCGGCGATCACCTGGGCGATCTTCCTGGTGCTGGATCGCAGCGTCGAGTTCGAACTGGCCTCGCGCAACTATTTCCTCGTGGTGTTCTTCTCGGGCATCGGGCTGAACGCGCGGCTGTCGGATCTGGTGTCGGGCGGCAAGCCTTTGGCGATCCTGCTGGGGCTGACGCTGGTGTTCATCGGCGTGCAGAACGTGGTGGGCATCGGTGCGGCGCTGGCCTTCGGGATGCCCGCGCAACTGGGGGTGCTCATGGGCTCGGCCGCGCTGATCGGGGGCCATGGCACGGCCATCGCCTGGTCGCCCATGGTCGCGGACCAAAGCGGCTTTGCCGGAGCGGCGGAACTGGGCATCGCGGTGGCCACCATCGGGCTGGTGCTGGCGGCACTGATCGGCGGGCCGATTGCCAAATTCCTGATCGAACGGGGCAAGCTGACCCCGGACCGCCCGGAACAGAGCCATACCGTCGGCCTGGCCTTCAATGAGGTCGGCGAGGCCCGCATCACCCATGTGGATGTGATGCGCGTGCTGTTCGTGCTGCATCTGACCATCATCCTGGGCTATGTGCTGAGCCAGGCCATTGCCGCCACCGGGCTGAACCTGCCGCTGTTCGTGCCTTGCCTGCTGATGGGGATCGTTGTCGGCAATCTGCTGGGGTTGACCCCCCTCGGGCCACGGGTGTCGCGGACCCCGACCCTGGCGCTGATGTCGGATTTCTCGCTGGGCATCTTCCTGTCGATGTCGCTGATGTCGCTGCAATTGTGGACACTGGCTGGAATGGGCACGCTGATGGCGGTAACCATGGGGCTGCAGACCCTGGTAACAGTCCTGTTTGTCCTGCTGGCGGTGTTCCCGCTGATGGGATCGGGCTATCGCGGCGCGGTGCTGGCCGCCGGGTTTGCCGGGTTCGGGCTGGGCGCCACGCCCACCGCCATTGCCAATATGAACGCCGTGACAAAACGTTATGGCCCGTCGCCCATCGCCTTCGTCATCCTTCCGCTTGTCTCTGCCTTTTTCGTCGATCTGGCGAATGCGGCGGTGATCCAGACCCTTCTGAGTTTCTAGGACCCTTCCATGCCTGACCTTCTGATCGAGCTGTTTTCCGAAGAAATCCCCGCGCGGATGCAGGGCAAGGCCGGGGCGGACCTGAGGCGCATGGTCACCGACGGGCTGGTCGAGGCCGGGCTGACCTATGCCGGGGCGCAGGCCTTCACCACGCCGCGCCGGCTGGCGCTGACCGTGCAGGGGCTGAGCGCCGAAAGCCCCACCACCCGCGAAGAGCGCAAGGGCCCGCGCGTCGGCGCGCCGGACAAGGCCATCGACGGCTTTTGCCGCGGCGCAGGCGTCGCCCGCGAGGATCTTGAGGTGCGCGACGAGAAGAAGGGCCAGGCCTATTTCGCGATGATCGTGAAGGAAGGCCGCCCGGCGGCCGAGATCGTGGCCGAAGTGTTGGAAACGACCGTCCGCAACTTCCCCTGGCCCAAGTCCATGCGCTGGGGCAGTGGAGAGTTGCGCTGGGTCCGCCCGCTGCAGTCTA
This sequence comes from Fluviibacterium sp. S390, assembly GCF_049800695.1. Classification (NCBI taxonomy): domain Bacteria; kingdom Pseudomonadati; phylum Pseudomonadota; class Alphaproteobacteria; order Rhodobacterales; family Paracoccaceae; genus Meridianimarinicoccus; species Fluviibacterium sp. S390. Next base: position 82,571 of record NZ_JBNAFN010000005.1, read on the forward strand.
TCCTGTGCCTGCTGAGCGATGAGGCTGGGGCCGAGGTGGTGCCGCTGGAGGTGGATGGGATCGTTTCAGGTGACGTGACCCATGGCCACCGTTTCATGGCACCCGATGCCTTCACTGTGACCTCGTTCGACGATTACGCCGCCAAGCTGAAGCGCGCCCATGTGATACTGGATGCCGAGGAACGCGCGGCGCAGATCTGGCATGATGCCACCAACGCGGCCTTTGCGCGGGGGCTGGAAGTGGTCGAGGACAAGGGCCTGCTGGCCGAGGTCGCCGGGCTGGTCGAATGCCCGGTGGTTCTGCTGGGCGAGATCGACGAAGCCTTCCGGGGCCTGCCCGCCGAGGTGCTGCAAACCTCGATGAAGGAACACCAGAAGTTCTTCTCGGTAGGCAAGGACGGCCAGATCACCCATTTCATCACCGTCGCAAATCGGGTGACGGCGGACGATGGCGCAACCATCCTTGCGGGCAACCAGAAGGTGCTGTTTGCGCGCCTGTCGGATGCCAAGTTTTTCTGGGAAAACGATCTGCGCGAAGCCCGCGCCGGCATGGGCACCTGGCTGGCGGCGCTGGACAATGTGACCTTCCACAACAAGCTGGGCAGCCAGAAGGCCCGCATCGACCGCATCGCCGCGCTGGCCCGCGAGATCGCGCCGCTGGTCGGCGCCGATCCCGAGGCTGCCGAGAAGGCCGCACAGGTGGCCAAGGCCGATCTGTCGTCGGAAATGGTCTATGAATTCCCGGAACTTCAGGGGGTTATGGGGCGATATTACAGCGAAGCCGCGGGCCTGATCGCCGATGTGGCGGCGGTGGCGCAGGAGCACTACGCCCCGCTTGGTCCCTCCGACGATGTGCCCACCGCGCCGATTTCGGTCGGCGTGGCACTGGCCGACAAATTCGACACGCTGACCGGGTTCTGGGCCATCGACGAGAAACCCACCGGGTCGAAAGACCCCTTTGCTCTGCGGCGTGCCGCGCTGGGGATAATCCGGCTGGTGCTGGAAAATGGGGTTCGGACAGGTCTGTCGTCGGTGTTTGCGGCCGGCCTGTCGGCGCAACCGGGCGATGTCGAAACCGATGTGGTTGCGGCGGATCTGCTCTCCTTCACCCACGACCGCCTGAAGGTCTATCTGCGTGACCGGGGCATTCCGCATGACGTGATCGACGCCTGTCTGGCGATGCCGGGCAATGACGATCTGGCGCTGCTGGTCAAGCGGGCCGAGGCGTTGGCGGCGGTGCTGAAGACCGACGATGGCGAGAACCTGATCCAGGGGTTCAAGCGCGCCAACAACATCCTGACCCAGGCAGAAGAGGCCGACGGGGTGGAATATTCCTATGGGGCAGAGGTCAAGCTGGCCGAAACCGAGGAAGAGAAGGCGCTGTTCGCGGCGCTGGAATCGCAGGGGGCTGCGATCTCCTCGGCCATCGAAGCCGAGGATTTCGCCGGCGCCATGGGCGCCATGGGCACCCTGCGCGGGCCGATCGACGCCTTCTTCGAGGCCGTGCAGGTGAATGCCGACAACCAGGTCGTGCGCCGCAACCGTCTGAACCTGTTGCACATGATCCGCCAGACCTGCGGGCAGGTGGCCGATCTGACACGTCTGGCGGGGTAATCCCCGCCGGGCCGCTTCCCATGACGCTGACGGAAGGCTAGGCTCTGCGCCAGGAGTACCCCCCGATGCAGAAGCTTGTCACCTTCAAGGAATTCACCACCATCACCCGCAGCGCGTCCATCGACACGCGCCAGCACGGGTGGCGGGCGGGGCGGTTGCAGACGCTGGTCCAACTGGACCTGCCGGTGCCGCGCACCGTGGCCCTGTCGTTTGAGACGGTGCATGGCATTGCCGCGGGGCGGATGCCGGATGTAGAGCGGATCCTGACCGCCTTTGGCGATGCGCCGCTGGTGTCGGTGCGCCCGTCCTCGCAAGAGGCACGCTGGGGCGGGCCGGGGGCGGTTCTGAACATCGGCATGAACGACGCCCGCTATGAAGACATGGTGAAAACCCTGGGCGAGGCCGCGGCCAGCGCCCTGTACCTGCGGTTCATCCAGACCTACGCGGTGCAAGTCTCGCATCTGGATGACGACCTGTTCGACAGCCCTGACAGCCCGTCGCGCACGGCGGTCGAGACGGCCTTGCGGGAATACGAGATCGAGACCGAGGTCTATTTCCCCCAGGATCCCGCAGAACAACTGATCGGCGTGCTGCGCTCGATGGCGCGGGCCTGGGAAAGCACCTCGGCACGGCTGTTGCGGCAGGCGCGCGGCGCACCCGCCGAGGCGGGGCTGGGCCTTGTGGTGCAGGAAATGGCGCTTGGGGTCGGGGCGGATGAAAGCGGCTCGGGGGTGATGCAATTCATCGACCCGGTCACCGGCCAGTCGCAGATCACCGGCCGCTACCTGAGCCAGAGCCAGGGCCGCGATGCGCTGGTCGATCGGGAACGGGCGCTGTACCTGACCCGCGATCCGCGCGGCCCCTCGCTGGAGGAGCTGTGTCCGGATATCTTTGACCGACTGGTGCTGTACGGCGAACGCTGCCGGACCGCGCTGCGCGACGAGGCGCAGGTGGAATTCACCATCCATGAAGGCGATCTTGCGATCCTGGATGCGATCCCGGTGACCCGCAGCGCCCAGGCGGCGGTGCGCGTGGTGGTCGGTCTGGCCGAAGACAACATCATCTCGCGCCACGAGGCGCTGAGCCGCATTCCACCGCGTACCCTGAACGAGGTTCTGCATCCGCGCATCGACCCCGAAACGCCGCGCACCCGGATCGTGCAGGGCATTGCCGCCAGCCCCGGTGCTGCGGCGGGCAAGCTGGTGTTTTCCTCGACCATGGCGCAAACGATGGCGGCGCAGGACGAAGCCTGCATCCTTGCCAAGCGCGAAACCACGCCCGAAGATGTGCGCGGGATGCACGCCGCGCGCGGTATCCTGACCGAACGCGGCGGCACCACCAGCCATGCCGCGGTGATTGCGCGCGGTCTTGGCGTGCCCTGCGTGGTCGGCGCGTCCAGCGTCACCATCGATCGCCGGGCCCGCACCATGACCACCGCCGATGGCACCGTGTACAAGGAAGGTGAGATCGTCACCCTGGACGGCACTGCCGGCGAGGTGCTGAAAGGCGCTGTTCCGATGGTGGCGGCGGGCCGCGACGATGCCTTCGAGTCCTTCCTTGGTTGGGCCGACGAGGTGCGCGACATCGACGTGCGGGTCAATGCCGACACGCCCGAGGATGCCGCCCTGGCCCGCCGGTTCGGCGCCGATGGCATCGGCCTGTGCCGCACCGAGCATATGTTCTTCGCCGAAGATCGTCTGACCGCCATGCGCGAGATGATTTTTGCCGATCTGCCCGAGGATCGTGCCGACGCGCTGGCGCAACTGCTGCCGATGCAGCGCGCCGATTTCACCCAGATCTTCCGGATCATGGCGGGCAAACCGGTCTGTATCCGCCTGTTCGACCCGCCCCTGCACGAGTTTCTGCCGCACGACCGCCAGGGCATCATCGAACTGGCCGAGGCGCTGAACCGCCCGGTGACCGACGTGCAGCGCCGCATCGACGCGTTGACCGAGTTCAACCCGATGCTGGGCCTGCGCGGGGTGCGCCTTGGCCTGACCCTGCCGGAAATCTACGACATGCAGGCGCGCGCGATCTTCGAGGCGGCGCTGGATGCCTCGGATGACGGCGCGCCGGTGGTGCCGGAAATCATGATCCCGCTTGTTTCGGCCTGCCGCGAGGTGGAAATCGTCAAGGCGCGGGTCGAGGCGATCTCGGCCGCCGTGCAGACCGAACGCCGGGGCAAGCTGACCTATCGGCTGGGCGTCATGGTGGAAACCCCGCGCGCGGCCCTCAGGGCAGGCGATATCGCGGCCCATTGCGAATTCCTCAGCTTCGGCACCAACGATCTGACGCAGATGACCTATGGCCTGTCGCGCGACGACGCGGGGCGTTTCATGGGCGCCTATGTCCGCCAGGGGGTGTTTGCCGAGGACCCGTTCCTCAGCCTCGACACCGATGGCGTCGGCGAATTGTTGCAGATCGGGGCGGCGCGGGGACGGTCGGCGCGCCCGGATCTGACGCTGTCGATCTGCGGTGAACACGGCGGCAACAGCGAATCTATCGCCTTCTGCCGGGGCGAGGGATTCGATTATGTGTCATGTTCGCCATACCGGGTGCCTCTGGCACGGCTTGCGGCGGCCCAGTCTGCGCTAAAATCCGCTTACGCAGCCTAGCGACCTAAGTGCCTGCAAAACCGGCATCTTCGCACCTGCAGCATTTCAAATTGTAGTTCTATGACAACGGCTTTGACCTTCCGCGTGGTCAAGGATTTGCCAACAGGGGGTCAACTTCGGTAGCACCCTCTTGGTTCCAACAAAATTTGGGAAAAAAGCCGTGAATATTCGTGCTGCCGCTGCCTTGTTGTTTTCGATCTGTGTGTCCCCTGCCGCTTACGCGGGTGCAACAGTCAGTACTTCCAACGATCCGTCGGTCAGTGTCAACGGCCAGTTGAGCGCTCTGTTCGGTCAGGAAAAATCCGAGATCTCGCGCCTTGAGGAAGGCGACCTGCTGCGCCTCGTGGTGCCGCAGCCGTCCAACGCGCCGGTGCAAAGCGCGACGCCGTCCAAGCGCGAGAAGGTGCAGGTCAGCTACACCAAGGCGTGGCTGGCGGCCCAGCCTGCGCCGAAAGCCAGCGAAGATCTGCAATGCCTGTCCGAGGCGCTGTACTTCGAAGCGCGCGGCGAAAGCGTGAAGGGCCAGTTCGCGGTGGCCGAAGTCATCATGAACCGTGTGTCCTCGCCCAAGTACCCCAACTCGGTCTGCGGCGTCATCAATCAGGGCACCGGGCGCAAGTACCAGTGCCAGTTCACCTACACCTGCGATGGCCATCCCGAAGTGATCCGCGAGAAACGCGCCTATACCAACGTCAGCAAGGTCGCGGACGCGGTGCTGCGCGGCGTTGTCGAAGATCTGACCCAGGGTGCGACGCATTATCATACCAAGCAGGTGCGCCCGTCCTGGTCGCGCAAGTTCCCGCGTACCGCCACCATCGGCGTGCACCATTTCTATCGTCAGCCCTCGCGGGTGGCGACGCGCTGATTTCTGGTCTAAACCGGCCTTCTCCCGCCGCCGCGCCGTAGCAGAGAAGGACCGACCGTGACCGACCAGCCCACTGGCTTGAACCAGCGCCCCGTTGCGCCCGTGGATGTCCAGATGACCGCGCAAAGCGGGACGGCGGACAAGCTTCTGCTGCACGACCATATCCTTGAGGTCGAGATCGGCGCGTTCCAGCAGGAACGCGGCCACACCCAGCGGGTGCGTTTCAACATCGTGGCTGACCTGAAGCAGACCGCGCCGGGGGCCGCCCATGACGATGTGGACGGCATTCTCAGCTATGACGTGTTGCCCGAAGCGATCGAGGATGAACTGGCTGCTGGCCGGTTGAACCTGATGGAAACCCTGGCCGAAGGCGTCGCCGCGCGGGTTCTGGCGCACAAGCAGGTGGCGCAGGTCTGGCTGCGGGTGGAAAAGCTGGATCGTCTCAGCGGTGCCCTGGGGGTCGAGATCGTGCGCGCAGCACCTCTGGCCCCGGTGGCCGAGGCGCATGCCGTCCCCACCATGATTCTTGTGGATGACACGGTTCTGGCCGATCCCCGGCTGGTGGACCGGCTGGCCGAACTGGCCGGCGACGCGCCGACGGTGCTGTGCGTCAATCCGGTTTCCCAGGAACTGCCCGACTTCGACGGTCTGATTGCCCCGGTGGCGCGCCGCATCACGCTGCTGGCCTATGAGCAGGCGGCCTGGCGTTTGGCGTCGCTTGATCCGCGTTTTGTCGTGGTCGATTCGCGGACCGAGATGGACTGGGCGTTGCGCCACGACAACATCTCGGTCTGGGCGCCGTCGAAGATCGTCATTGATGCCCGGGACAACGCGCCGTCGTCGCTGACGATGCCGGTGCTGGCCGCGTGGCTGGCGCGACGGTTGGAGGCTGCGGAGGTTCTTTGGCTGACCACGGACCGCGAAACATCCCTGGACTTGGGGCAGGATCTTCCGCCCTTGCGGCCTGTGCCCCTGTCGTCCGGGACGTGATGGGATAGACTGCGGCCATGACCGCGTATTACCGCCCGCTTGTACAAACCGATGCCGCCCGTCCGCAAGACGCCCTGCCGCTGGCCGGAGGCTGGGGCTGGTTCACCCATGTTGAGGTGCTGCACCGGGACGCCCCGCCGCGCATTGCCAACGCCGATATCTTGCCACCGGATGTCCGGGATCGTCTGTGCACGCCCCGTGCCCCGCTGGCCGGGCTGACTCTGACCGACTCGCCGCGTCTCATGGGCATCGTGAATGTGACGCCCGACAGTTTTTCGGACGGCGGGCAGTTTCTGGCCGCCGAAACCGCCATCGCCCACGGACGCCAGTTGCGGGACCAGGGCGCGGACATCCTGGATATCGGCGGCGAATCGACCCGCCCTGGTGCTGTGGAGGTCTCGGTTGCGGATGAAATCGCCCGCACCGCGCCGGTGGTTTCGGCGCTGGCGGCGGATACATCAGTGCCGGTGTCCATCGACACCCGCAAGGCCGCTGTCGCCGCGCAGGCGCTGGCCGAAGGGGCGGCGCTCATCAACGACGTCTCGGCCATGGGCTTCGATCCCGAAATGGCAGCGACCATGGCCCGGGCCGCCGTGCCGGTCTGCCTGATGCACGCGCAGGGTTTGCCCGACACCATGCAACGCGATCCGCGCTATGGCGATGCGCTGCTGGATGTCTATGACGCGCTGGAGGCCGCCATTTTGCGTGCCGAGGCCGCAGGCATCCCGCGCGCCCGCATCCTCGCCGATCCCGGTATCGGGTTTGGCAAGACCACCGCCCACAATCTGGATCTTCTGCGCGGGCTGTCGCTGTTCCATGGGCTGGGCTGCGCGCTGCTGATCGGCGTGTCGCGCAAACGCTTCATCGGCGAGATCGGCGCGGCGCCCGAGGCGGCCGACCGCGTCCATGGCTCCATTGCCGTGGCCCTTGCCGCCGTGGCACAAGGGGCGCAAATCATCCGGGTCCACGATGTGGCGGCCACCAGACAGGCGCTCAGCCTGCACCGCGCCGTTACCGGCCCCCGCGAGACGAGGCAAGGAGCAATGCCATGAGCCAGCGCAAGCTTTTCGGAACCGACGGCGTGCGGGGGCGGGCCAACAGCCACCCGATGACCGCCGACCTCGTGCTGCGTCTGGGCGCCGCCGTGGGCCGCTATTTCCGTCGCGACGGATCGAACGGACACCGTGTGGTGATCGGCAAGGACACGCGGTTGTCGGGTTACATGCTGGAAACCGCGCTGACGGCGGGGCTGACCTCGACCGGCATGAACGTGCTGCTTCTGGGGCCGGTGCCGACCCCGGCGGTGGGGTTCCTGACGGCTTCGATGCGGGCCGATCTGGGGGTGATGATCTCGGCCAGCCACAACCCGTCCACCGACAATGGCATCAAGTTCTTCGGCCCCGATGGGTTCAAGCTGTCCGATGAGGCCGAGGTCGAGATCGAGGCGCTGGTCGAGGGGGAAATCGAACCCGCCCGTCCCGAGAACATCGGCCGGGCGCGGCGCATCGACGAAGGCCGGATGCGCTATGTCGAATACACCAAGACCACCTTTCCCCGCTCGTTGCGGCTGAACGGGCTGAAGATCGTGGTGGATTGCGCCAATGGCGCCGCCTATCGGGCCGCGCCTGAAATCCTGTGGGAGCTGGGCGCCGAGGTCGAGGCCATCGGCGTCACACCGGACGGGTTCAACATCAACAAGGGCGTCGGTTCTACCGCGCCGCAGGCCGCGGCGGCACGGGTTCTGGAAACCGGGGCCGATCTGGGCATTTGTCTGGATGGCGATGCCGATCGCATCATCCTGATCGACGAAACCGGGCAGATCACTGATGGCGACCAGCTGATGGGGCTTCTGGCCAGCCGCTGGGCCGACGAGGGCCGGCTGGCGGGCAACGCTCTGGTGGCGACGGTGATGTCGAACCTCGGGCTGGAACGGTTCCTGCAGGGCCGGGGGATTGGCCTGCAACGCACCAGGGTCGGCGACCGCTACGTGGTCGAGGAAATGCGCCGGGGCGGCTACAATCTGGGCGGCGAGCAGTCGGGCCATATCGTGATGACCGACTATGCCACCACCGGCGACGGGCTGATGGCCGGGTTGCAGGTCCTGGCGGCGATGGTGCAAAGCGGTCAACCGGCCTCCAGCCTGACCCGCGTGTTCGACCCGTGCCCGCAATTGCTGAAGAACGTCCGCTATGCGACCGGGGCCGATCCGCTGGACAGCGAACAGGTCAAGGCCGCGATCCGCGCGGCTGAAAGCGATCTGGAAGGGCAGGGCCGGCTGCTGATCCGCAAGTCCGGCACCGAACCGCTGATCCGCGTCATGGCCGAAGCCGAGGACGAGGGCCTGATGACCCGCATCGTCGATGGTCTGGTCGGAGAAATTCAGGCTGCGGTCTGATCCGGTCCGATCAGCGGCGTGACCGCACACGGGTCAGGGCAATCCCCGCCAGGATCAGTGCCATGGCCATGATCAGGTTCAGCGAGATCGGTTCGTCCAGCAGCAATGCGCCGAAGATCACCGACCAGACCGGCACCTGATAGGCGGTCAGGCTCATGAAGCCGGGCCCGGCGCTGCGCACGATCAGCACGCGGATCAGGTTGGCGATGCCGGTGGGCAGCACGCCGACCCAAAGCAGCGCCAACAGGGGCAGGCCGCCGGGAACCGTCGGCCACCCGTCGAAAACCAGGGCCAGAATCACCAGGACGATGGCGGCAATGCCGGTCATCAGCCGGGCCAGGCGGATCGGGTCGATGGGTGGGCAGCGGCGCGTCAGGATCGAGGCGCCAGCATAGCACAGCGCGGATCCGATGCAGGCGATGCGGCCGCCCATGGCCTCGCCGCCGCCAGCCAGCAAGTTACGCGGCCCGATCAGCAGGACAACACCCAGAAACCCGGCCACAACCCCGAAGGTGCGCCAGCGGGTCATGGTCTCGCCGGGCACGAAGACATGGGCCAGCGGCAGCACGAACAGGGCGACGGCAGCCATGGAAACGCCCGCGAAGGACGAGGGCACGGTTTGCAACCCCCAGGTCAGCAGCGCCATGGGCAATGCCGAACCCAGCATCGCGATGGCCAGGACAAAGCGCCAGGGCAAGGGGGTTGGGGGTCGGTGTTTGCCGGCCGCGGCCATCCCGGCCTCGATTGCCAGCAATGTCGCAGCACCGATCACCAGCCGTCCGGCGGCCAGCCACAGCGGCGACATGCCTTCCAGCGCCACGCTCATGCCCATGAAGGCGGTGCCCCAGATGATCCCGAGGCTGATCGTTCCGGCCCAGTGGACCGGGCGCGGATCGGAAGGGGCGGGGCTGGACATCAGGGTTCCGAAAGGGGGGCGGCGCCTGCCGCGAAAAAGGGCCCGGCGCGCCTGCAAGCGCGCCGGGCGGATCGCTTAGTTCTTTTCCTTGTCGACCATCTTGCCGGCCGAGATCCACGGCATCATGCCGCGCAGCTTGGCGCCGGTTTCCTCGATCAGATGCTCGTCGTTGGCCCGACGCGACGCCTTGATGGTCGGCTGACCGACGGCGTTTTCCAGCATGAAGTCACGCACGAACTTGCCCTGCTGGATGTCGGTCAGAACCGCTTTCATCCGGGCCTTGGTTTCGTCGTAGTTCAGGATGCGCGGGCCGGTGACGTACTGGCCGTACTCGGCGGTGTTCGAAATCGAGTAATCCATGTTGGCGATGCCGCCTTCATAGATCAGGTCAACGATCAGCTTCACTTCGTGCAGGCATTCGAAATAGGCCATTTCCGGCGCATAGCCGGCTTCGACCAGGGTTTCGAAGCCGCAGCGGATCAGTTCGACCAGACCGCCGCACAGAACCGCCTGCTCGCCGAACAGGTCGGTTTCGCATTCTTCGCGGAAGTTGGTCTCGATGATGCCCGAGCGGCCGCCGCCGATGGCCGAGCAATAGGACAGGCCGATCTCCAGCGCCTTGCCGGTGGAATCGGTGTCCACGGCCACAAGGCAGGGCACGCCGCCGCCCTTGACGTATTCGCCGCGCACGGTGTGACCGGGGCCCTTGGGCGCCATCATGATCACATCGATGCCTTCTTTCGGCTCGATCAGGCCGAAGTGCACGTTCAGGCCGTGGGCAAAGGCAATGGCCGCGCCGGGCTTGATGTTGTCGTGGACATATTTCTTGTAGGTCTCGGCCTGCAGTTCGTCGGGCATGGTGAACATGATCACGTCACACCAGGCCGCCGCTTCGGCGATGCCCATCACTTGCAGGCCTTCGGCTTCGGCTTTCTTGGCCGAGGCCGAGCCTTCGCGCAGGGCAACGACAAGGTTCTTGGCGCCGCTGTCGCGCAGGTTCAGCGCGTGGGCATGGCCTTGCGAGCCATAGCCGAGGATGGCGACTTTCTTGTCCTTGATCAGGTTCACATCGCAGTCACGGTCATAGTAGACGCGCATAGGGATCTCCTTCCCGATTGAATATGGGCGCAGCATAGGGGCTGATATCCGCAGGAACAGGAAGGAAAGGTTCGGAATATTGCCCCGCATCGAAATTGATATTCGTCAAAACCGGTGATACGCGGACAATCATGCAAATCGATGACATGGATCGCAGGCTGCTGCGTTATTATCAGGCCGACCCGACATTGTCGGCCGCCGCCCTGGCCGAAACCGCCGGGCTGACCCGCGCGGCCTGCTGGCGGCGGCTGGAAAAACTGCGCGCGGCGGGCGTGATCCGGGGCGTGCGCGCGGTGATCGACTGGGGCAAGCTGGGCTATGCGGTCGAGGTCTCGCTGCGGGTGGCGGTGGACAAGACCCAGCCCGGCGCCTTCGACGCGGTGGTGGCGCGGGCCCGCGAGATCCCCGAAGTGATCGAGATCCAGACCTTTCTGGGCCGGGTGGATATGCGCCTGTCGGTGCGGGCGCGCGACATGGCACACTACCAGCAGATCTACCACGACCGTATCCTGACCCTGCCGCATATCGCCGATATCGAAGGGCTGATGCGGGTGGCCACCATCAAGGATGACGAAAGTCTGCCGCTGTGATCGACCTGGACGATCTGGACCGCGCCCTGCTGCGGGCGTTGGCGGAAGATGCCAGCCAAAGCGCCGGGGCGCTGGGGCGGCACCTCGGCCTGTCCCAACCGGCCACCTGGCGGCGCATCCGGCGGCTGGAACAGGCGGGCATCCTTGCCGGGCGGCGGCTGGATCTGGACAAGACGCGGCTGGGCTTCGGCGTCACGGTGTTCCTGGGCATCAAGCTGGCCGCACGCGGCCGCACCAGCCTTGAGGATTTCGAACGCGCCATCAGCGCCATCCCCGAAGTGCAGGCCGTGCACCATGTGCTGGGCCGCTTCGATTATCGCGTGCGGGTCGTGGCGCGCGATCTGGCGGATTTCGAACGGGTACTGCGGCGGCGGATCATGACCCTGCCGTCGGTGGGCGATATCGAATCCAACGTGGTGCTGAGCGAAGAGATTCGCCCCGGTCCGCTGGAGGCCGCAGCACCGCCCGACGACTGAATCCCCTTTGCACCGGCCCCCCTCCCGCGTTAGCCCTTGAAGCAACACGCAACAGGAGGCTGCCATGGCACTGCTCAACACGATCGATCCCGAGGGTCTGGACGAATTCTCGGTGGTGTTCACCGATCGCTCGCTTAACCACATGTCCGCCACCTTCCAGCAGGTGATGCGCGACATCAGCACGATGCTGAAAGAGGTCTATCATGCCGAGGCCGTTGCGCTGGTGCCCGGCGGCGGCACCTACGGGATGGAGGCGGTCGCCCGCCAATTCGCCCGCGGTGCCCGCACGCTGGTGGTGCGCAACGGCTGGTTTTCCTATCGCTGGAGCCAGATTTTCGAAGCCGGGGCCTTTGCCGCCGACAGCACCGTGTTGAAGGCGCGCCAGACCGGAAACGGACCGGCGGCCCCCTTTGCCCCGGCGCCGATCGAGGACGTGGTGGCCCGCATTCACGCCGAAAAGCCCGATGTGGTGTTTGCCCCGCATGTAGAAACCTCTGCGGGCGTCATCCTGCCTGATACCTATGTGACGCAAATGGCCGCCGCCGCCCATGAAGTGGGCGCGCTGATGGTGCTGGATTGCATCGCGTCGGGCTGTGTCTGGATCGATATGGCCGCCACCGGGGTGGATGTGCTGATATCGGCCCCTCAGAAAGGCTGGTCGGCCTCGCCCTCGGCCGGGCTGGTGATGATGGGACCGCGCGCTTTGGCCCGGTTGGAACAGACCCAGTCGGACAGTTTCACGCTGGACCTGAAGAAGTGGCACCAGATCATGCAGGCCTATGAAAACGGCGGCCATGCCTATCACGCCACCATGCCCACCGATGCCCTGCGCGCCTTCCGCGACACCATGGCTGAAACGCGGGACTATGGGTTCGACCGGCTGCGCACGGCGCAATGGGCGCTTGGCGACGGGGTGCGGACGATTCTGGCGGACAAGGGCGTGACCTCGGTCGCCGCCGAAGGTTTCGGCGCGCCGGGCGTGGTGGTGAGCTATACCAGCGATCCGGCGATCCAGAACGGATCGAAATTCGCCGCCGAAGGTCTGCAGATCGCCGCCGGGGTGCCGCTGGCCTGCGACGAGCCCGAGGGGTTCATGACCTTCCGGCTGGGCCTGTTCGGGCTGGACAAGCTCTATGACGTGGAGGCCACGCTGGGGCGGTTGAAACCGGTTCTCGACAAGGTTCTGTGAGCGCGACCCTGGCCGGGGGCGGGAGCCTCCGGCAGGAGTATCTGCGCCAAGAAAAAGGGCGTCGGCGCGCTATCCCTTGGCGCCGAGGCCCAGTTGCATCAGGCGTTTGCGGACCGGGGCCAGACCATAAAGCGCGGCCAGACCGCTGCGGCGCAGGTCGCGCAGGGGTTGCGGGCTGAGCATCGAGGCGCGGTTCAGAAGGTCGACGCCGGCGATGCGGGCCAGCACCTCGGGGCGGCGGGCACGGGCGTAGCGGGCGAGGCTGTCAGGGCTGCCCAACTCCTGCGGGGCGGCGTCGATCAGGTCGAGCAGCGTGGCAAGGTCGGCCAGCGACATGTTCAGCCCCTGCGCACCAATAGGCGGCACCACATGCGCGGCCTCGGCCATCAACGCGACGCGGGGGGCGTCGAACCGGTCGGCGATCTGGCTGATGATCGGCCAGAGCGTGCGCTGGCTGGTGAGCGTCAGCGGGCCGTAAAGCCCGCCCGAACGCGCGGTGGCGGCGGCGGAAAACGCGTCCTCGTCCAGCGCCAGCAAACGGTGGGCTTCGGGCCCGTGCTCCATCCAGACCACGGCAGAGCAGGGCAGACCCTTGTGGTCGGGCAACGGCACCAGGGTGAAGGGGCCGCCCGAGCGGTGGATCTCGGTCGAGACGTTGTCGTGCGGGGCATCATGGGTGACGGCGAAGGCCAGCGCCTTTTGCGCATAGCGGGTGGTGCGGACGCCGATGCCGGCCTGTTGGCGCACCGTAGAGTTGCGGCCATCGGCGGCCACCACCAGACGGGCGCGGGCGCGGCTGCCGTCGGACAGTTGCACGATGGCCTCGGCGCTGCGGGGCAGCACATCGCGGACCCCGACGCCGGTGCGATGGGTGACGGTGGGCTGATCGGCCACGGCCGCAAGGAACTCGCGCCGCAGAAGCCAGTTCGACAGGTTCCAGCCGAAGGGGCGGCTGCTGATGTCGGCGGCGTCGAAATCGCGGGTCAGGCGCGGTTCGGTGGTCACCCCGCCTGCATCGACGATGCGCATGATCTGCAGGTCGGCGGCATGGGGTGCCAGACGGTCCCAGACACCGATGCGATCAAACAGATCGCGGGACGGTTGCAGGAAGGCGGTGCTGCGCAGATCGGCGCCTTGCACGTCGCGCTCGGTCACCGGGACGGCGGGATCGACGCAGAGGGTGCGCAGGCCGAGATGGCCAAAGGCCGTGGCCGCCGCAAGACCGGCGATGCCGCCGCCGGCGACCACGATGTCAAAGTCCTGGATTGCGCTGCTCATGGTGTTCCCCGCCTGGTTCCGTTGCACAAGATAACGGTTTCTGCGGCGGGGGCGAGAGCGGCGTCTGGCCGCGCAGGCTCAGCCGCGCGAGATCAGCACCAGAACCAGCGCCATGACGCCGACCAGGGTCAGGGCCGGAACGATCAGACCGGCAAAACCAAACAGCGCGATGGACCCGCCCCAGGTGGCAAGGGCCAGAACGGCGACAAGCAGGGTAACGAATTCGGTTCCGGTCCAGCGTTGGCTGTGGATCGGGTGATCGGGTGTGGCGGTCATGGAAGGATCCTCGTGGCAGGGGGCGTGATGCCGCCAGATGCCACAAGAAATGCTGCAGGTGCAAACATGTTCGCCGTCGCAGCGACCCTAGTCGCGGATCTGCAACAGGAAGCCCGTCAGATCGTCGGTGTGATAGTGGATGTGATCGGCCTCCGTGGCCTCGTGTTCAGGCGCCACATGCACCGTGCCAAGCCCCAGCCTGTGCGGCACGGCAAGGTTTCGCGGATCGTCTTCGAACATCACTGCCTGCTCCGGCGCAATCCGGGCGCGGGCGAAGACGGTTTCAAAGGCTTCGCGGGCCGGCTTGGGATGATAGGCGGCGTGTTCGATGCCGTAGATGGACTCGAACAGGCCCGACAGGCCACGGGCCGCCAGAACCCGTTCGGCGTAGGGGGCAGAGCCATTGGTATAGACCAGCTTGCGCCCCGGCAGCGCCGCGATGGCAGCGCGCAGGTCAGGGTCGGGCGACAGCGGCGCCATGTCGATGTCATGCACATCCACAAGATACGGCACCGGGTCGAGGTCATGTTCGGCCATCAGCCCGGCAAGGGTGGTGCCATACAGATCCCAGTAGTGCTTGCGCAGGCGGTCGGCTTCGGCGCGGGGCACGTCCAGCGCGGTCATCACGTAGTCTGTCATCCGCACCTCGATCTGATCGCACAGCCGGGCCTGCGGCGGGTAAAGCGTGTTGTCGAGATCGAAGATCCAGACGCGGCGGGTGTTCAGGGCGCGGGGCATGATGCGGGTTTGGCGCAGTTCTGCCGTGGCCGCAAGCATCGGCTTGCCCTTTTGCCGGGGAAAACGGTAGTTTGGGCCGCGAGGAGGACCGCAATGTCCGTCAGCAAACACCCCAACAAGGATGCCTACGAGTTGATCCTGGATGCGATCGACGTGGGCGTCTTCCGGCCCGGCGACCGTCTGGTCGAAAGCGAACTGGCCGAGCGGTTCGGCGTGTCTCGGACCCCCATCCGGGAGGCCCTGCAGCGGCTGGAAACCCAGTCCCTGCTGGCGCGCGACGGGCGTAGCCTGATCGTGGCCTCATTGGATCACAACCAGTTGGCCGAGCTCTATGTGGTGCGGGCCGAACTGGAAGGGCTGGCCGCGCGCCTGGCCGCCCAGCATTCGACGCTGGAGGAGATCCGGGTATTGCGCGACATGGTGGCCAGCGATCTGGAGCTGATCGACGATCCCAGCGCCCTGTCACGGGCCAACAAGCGGTTTCATCGGCAGATTCATCTGGCCTCGCACAACCGCTACCTGGTGCAGCAACTGGACCTCGTGCATCGGACCATGGCGCTTCTGGCCTCGACCTCGCTGGCGGTGGAGGGGCGCGGGGAGACCGCGCTTGCCGAACATGCCGCCATTGTCGATGCGATCGCGGGGCGCGACGGGGACGGGGCCGAGGCGGCCCTGAAGGTTCATATCTCGAAAGCCTTCGAGACCCGGCTGAAGCACGATTCGGCCAATATGGACGCGGTGTCCTGATCCCTCCTCAGGCGGGCAGACCGGTGCCGGGGGCCGGTGTCTCGTCCAGCCCATGTTCGGTCTTGTCCCAGAAGAACGGCCGGTAGGCCATCTCGACCAGCGCCTTCAGAGCGGCCAGAGATTGCAGCATGAAATAGGGGTTCAGCGCCAGTATCCACGGCGTCAGGGCGCGGTGATGGCTGCGACGCAGCGCAAGGACGGCCAGCGCCAGATTTATCCCCTCGCACAAGATCAGCACGGCGGTGATGGCGATCAGCGCCCCGGTCGACAGCAGGTCCTGCAAAGGATGCGGCAGACCCAGGGCGATCAGCCACCAACTCCACAGCGCGGGGGCCAGCAGGGCCTGCACCAGCGCGCTGAGCAGGATCACCTGAACCGCGAAGAAGCCGCGCGGGCCAAGGTCGCGCCAAAGTTGCCGTGGCCGGCGCATATGCGTGGCATAGGTCATGGCATAGCCCTTCATCCAGCGCGAACGCTGGCGGATCCACGGCCAGATGCGGCAGTTGGCCTCTTCCATGGTGGTGCTGACGATCAATTCGGTCCGATAGCCGTGACGATACAGTCGAATGCCCAGATCCGCGTCCTCGGTGACGTTGAACGCATCCCAGGCGCCGATTTTTTCCAGCACCTCGCGGCGGAAGAACAGGGTGGTGCCGCCCAGGGGGATCGGCAGGCCCATGCGTGAAATGCCAGGCAGCACCATGGTGAACCACACCGCGTAGTCGATGGTGAAACAGCGCGACAACCAGTTCTGTCGGGCATTGTAGAACGACAGCCGACCCTGCAGGCAGGCGATGTCGGGCGGGGCCTCGTTGAAACGGGTGACCACATGGGCAATCTGGTCCGGGTCGGGTGCGTCCTCGGCATCATAGACCCCGACAATGCTGCCCCGGCAGTGATCCAGCGCGTGGTTCATGGCCCGAGGCTTGGTCTTCACCATCCCTTCGGGCACGGTCAGCACCCGGATGTGCACCGGCAGAACCGTGCGTTTCAGGCAATCGCGGGTGACGGTATCGTCGGATTCCACGATCAGGCAGATGTCCAGAAGGGCGGCGGGATACTTGATCCGTTGCAGGCGGCGCAGCAAACGCTCGGCAATGCGATCCTCGCGGTAGAGCGGCACCAGAAGCGACACCACCGGCCGCTTCAACCGCGTTGGCGGGTGCAGGCGGATGATCTTGGCGCCCTCGTGTGCGGCTGGTCTGCGAAACGCTGCAACCCCCGCCATGGTCTTGAGCGCGGTCAACGAGATCAACGCCAGCAGGGCCAGACAGGTCAGCAGCCAGAAGGCCAGAACCGGCGCGGCGACAAATCCCGCGACAACGCCAAGGGAAAGGCCGATGGCGGCGAGGCGGAACGGACGGCAGGTCCAGGCGCGGCAGCTGTGCAACGCGGTCAGCCGGGCTTCGTTGCGATGGCGGATTTCCAGTGGCAGGCAGCGGTTGAGACTGCGCCGCAATCCGGTTTCCGAAGTCAGCGCCAGCATGACCGGGCCGAACAGGGCCTCCAGCGCCGGGCGCTCGGCCTCGAACCGTTCGGGATAGACGGCGGCGATGACCGTCGCCGCGCCAATGCGGCGCCAGGGCACCATGCGATGCTGCAGGCAGGCCTCCAGCCCCATCGCCTGGATCAGCGTGGGATCGGGGGCATGGGCTTCCAGATCGATGCGGCGTGCGCCCCATTGGTCTTCCAGCGCCGCAAGCAAATCGTGTTCCGCCAGTCCGTTTTCCACCTGAAGCAGCGCGCCCAGATGCGCGGCCATGGTGCGCTGACGCAGCAACAGGCTGGCCAGTTGCGGTTTGGTGATCAGGTGTTTCGCACACAGGATTTCCCCCAAACG
This sequence comes from Fluviibacterium sp. S390, assembly GCF_049800695.1. NCBI lineage: Bacteria > Pseudomonadati > Pseudomonadota > Alphaproteobacteria > Rhodobacterales > Paracoccaceae > Meridianimarinicoccus > Fluviibacterium sp. S390. The sequence continues at coordinate 100,197 of NZ_JBNAFN010000005.1, forward strand.
TGTGCGGGGGGGCGACACAGCCGTTGTGGACGGGCGGGTGCCCGTGCCTGCGACAACAGAAAGAAGCTGGCCTTCCATGGCGGGTTCCTTGTGTAGGACCCGCCAAGGGTGTCGCCAGCTTGGTTAAATCGCCCTTAATTCAAAAGCGACTCACCCGTGCGCTCAGGCCATAGCGGCGCGAAACCGCTCAAACAGGTAGAAACTGTCCTGCGGGCCGGGGCTGGCTTCGGGGTGATGCTGCACCGAGAATACCGGGCGATCGGCCATGCGGATGCCGCAGTTTGAGCCATCGAACAGCGAGACATGAGTCTCGATCACGCCTTCGGGCAGAGTTTGGCTGTCGACGGTGAACCCATGGTTCATCGAGGTAATCTCGACCTTGCCGGTGTCCAGATCCTTGACCGGGTGGTTGGCGCCGTGATGGCCGTGGTTCATCTTGACCGTCTGCGCCCCCAGGGCCAGCGCCAGCATCTGGTGGCCAAGGCAAATGCCAAAGACCGGCAGATCGGTGGTGTCCAGGATCTCGCGGATCATCGGCACGGCATAGGTGCCGGTGGCGGCCGGATCGCCGGGGCCGTTCGACAGGAACACGCCTTGCGGGTCGTGGGCCAGAACCTCCTCGGCGGTGGCGGTGGCGGGCAGCACGGTCACATCGCAGCCCGCAGAGGCCAGACAGCGCAGGATGTTGCGCTTGGCACCATAGTCGATGGCCACGACCTTGGGGGCTTCTCCCTCGCGCTTGCCATAGCCATCGGGCCAGGCCCAGCGGGTCTCATCCCAATTGTAAGACTGGGCGCAGGTCACATCCTTGGCCAGATCCTTGCCCACCAGCCCGTCGAAACCGCGCGCGGCAGCCACCAGTGCCTCGATGTCGAAATTTCCGTCGGGATTGTGTTCCAGCGCCACATGGGGCGCGCCCTGCTGGCGGATGGCGCGGGTCAGGCGGCGGGTGTCGACCCCGCCCATGCCGATCCGGCCCTGCTTGGCCAGCCACGGTCCCAGCTCCTGCTGGGTGCGCCAGTTCGAGGCCAGTGTCGGATCCCATTTCACCACCATGCCCTCGGCCACCGGTTGGGCGGTTTCGTCATCCTCGGCGTTGGTGCCGACGTTGCCGATATGCGGGAAGGTGAAGGTCACGATCTGGCCCGCGTAGGAGGGGTCGGTCATGATTTCCTGATAGCCGGTCATTGCCGTGTTGAAGCACAGTTCGGCGGTGGTTCGCCCGGTTGCTCCGAACCCGATTCCGTAGAACAGGGTGCCATCAGCCAGGGCGAGGCAGGCGGTAGGCGCGGGCGTTGCGGACATGGCGCATCTCCGTGGGAAGCAAAGGGAAAAATCGTACGATCCCTAAGGGGGGGCGCAGGGCGGGTCAAGGGTTCGTGAACACGACCACCCGCGCGAGTCATCGAACCCTTGTCACATTCCTGTCACCGACCTACAACGCGGGTTGGAGTTTTATGGGGATGAAGCACCGATGGACCTTAAAACCAAGGTTTCGAGCCAACTCAAACAGGCGATGAAGGACAAGGACACCCGCCGGTTGTCCACCCTGCGCCTGATCAATGCCGCCATCAAGGATCTGGAGATCGCCAAGCGCAATTGCGAAGAGGGCGATGACGCTGCCCTGGGTAATGACGAAGTGCTTGGCATTCTGACCAAGATGGTCAAACAGCGCCGCGAAAGCGAACGCGCCTATGAAGAGGGCGGTCGTCTTGAACTGGCCGAGCAGGAGCGCGAGGAAGCCGAAATCATTTCGGAATTCCTGCCCAAGCCGCTGAGCGACGCGGAAAAGGAGCAGGCCATCCAGGAAGCCATCGCCGACAGCGGCGCGGGTTCGTTGCGCGACATGGGCAAGGTGATGAGCCTGCTGAAACAGCGCCACGCCGGGCGGCTGGATTTTGCCACCGTCGGGCCGGAAGTGCGCGAGCGTCTGGCCTCGTAGCACCCTTGGCACCGTGACGATCTGATGGGAAAGGGCCTTTCGGGGCCCTTTTTCTATGTGCGCGGCCGATGACCCGGCGCAGCGCTGGCCGCAATGCGGGGCAGAAGGTCGGCGAGAATCAGGTAAAGATCCGCGCGTTCGTCGCTGGACAGGAACGCGCCCAGTTCAACCTCGCGCCCGGCCCCTTTCAGGGTCAGGTATTTCTCTACCGGTCCGGTCTTGTCGTGCAGATGCACCGACACCCAATAGGGATTCGCCTGCCAGGATTGATCCGACGCCCGGCGGGCGCGGCGGGTAAGGGTCACGAGATCGGACCACAGGGTCAACTCTTCCAGGATCTCGCCATCGCGATAGTTCTTCTGCAGCAACGCCCACATCAGCCCCAGTGCCAACATCACGAAGGGCAACAGCCCCCACAGCACCGGCGTACCGATCACCGCCAGAAGCGGCAGCAGCACCAGTCCGAAGGTGATGGCGATGAACAGCACGAATCCCTTCTTGGGCAGGGATCGGTGCGGCCACAGGTGCAGCACCGCCAGCGGCGTCTGCCCCCGGTCATGAAAAGAGGCCCCGGAAATCTCCGGGGCCTCCTTCGTCTCATTGACCCATTCGATGGGCATTCAGTGCGCGTGGCCCTTGTCCCAGTCGCTCTGCTTGGGGAGCGTCTCGAACGTGTGCTCCGGCGGCGGCGAGGGCAGGGTCCATTCCAGCGTGTCCGCGTATTCGTTCCAGTAGTTGTTCTCGGTCACCTTCTGGCCGCGCGTCAGCGTGTACCAGACGATGTAGATGAACAGAACGAACGAGGCGAAGGAGATGAACGCGCCGATCGAGGAGACCGTGTTCCAGAAGGCAAAGGCTTCGGGATAGTCGATGTAGCGGCGCGGCATACCCTGACGGCCCAGGAAGTGCTGCGGGAAGAAGGTCAGGTTGGAACCGATGAACATCATCCAGAAGTGGATGCGGCCCAGTCCCTCGGGATACTGCCGTCCCGACATCTTGCCGATGTAGAAGTAGATCCCGGCGAAGATCGCGAAGACCGCCCCCAGCGACATCACATAGTGGAAGTGTGCCACCACATAGTAGGTGTCATGATAGGCCCGGTCCACAGCCGCCTGGCTGAGCACGATGCCGGTCACACCACCCACGGTGAACAGGAACAGGAAGCCGAAGGCCCAGAGCATGGGCACCTTGAATTCCACCGAACCGCCCCACATGGTCGCGATCCAGCTGAACACCTTCACCCCGGTGGGCACGGCGATCACCATCGTGGCCAGCATGAAGTAGGACTGCTGCGTCAGCGACATGCCCACGGTGTACATGTGGTGCGCCCAGACGACGAATCCCAGAACCCCGATGGCCACCATCGCCCAGACCATCGGCAGGTAGCCGAAGATCGGCTTGCGCGAGAAAGTCGCGATGACATGGCTGATGATGCCAAAGCCGGGCAGGATGATGATGTAGACTTCCGGGTGGCCGAAGAACCACAGGATGTGCTGGTAGAGGATCGGGTCACCGCCACCGGCCGGGTCGAAGAAGGTCGTCCCGAAATTGCGGTCGGTCAGCAGCATGGTGATGGCGCCTGCCAGAACCGGCAGCGACAGCAGGATCAGCCAGGCCGTGACGAAGATCGACCACGAGAACAGCGGCACCTTGAACAGGGTCATCCCCGGCGCGCGCATGTTCAGGAAGGTGGTGATCATGTTGATCGCGCCCAGGATCGAGCTGGCGCCCGACACGTGGACCGCGAAGATCGCCAGATCCATCGACATGCCGGCCTCGGTCGTCGAGAGCGGTGGATAGAGCACCCAGCCCACCCCTGAACCAAGCTGGCTGTTGCCCCCCGGTGTCAGCATCGAGGCAACGCCCAGGCAAACGCCGGTGACATAGAGCCAGAACGACAGGTTGTTCAGACGCGGAAACGCCATGTCCGGCGCGCCGATCTGCAACGGCATGAAATAGTTGCCGAAACCGCCGAACAGGGCCGGAATCACCACGAAGAACATCATCAGGACGCCGTGATAGGTGATCATCACGTTCCAGATATGTCCGTTCGGGGTGCAGGGGTCGGCCATGAAGCCTTCCATGCACATGAACTGCACACCGGGGCTCATCAGCTCCAGCCGCATGAACACGGTGAAAAGGACCGAGATCAGACCGACAACACCTGACACGAACAGGTAGAGGATCCCGATATCCTTGTGGTTGGTAGACATGAACCAACGAGTGAACCAGCCGCGCTGGTCTTCATGGTCATGGCCGTGAATGGCTGCGTCCGCCATACGTGCCTCCCGATTGCTAATTCCTACCGGACGCAGGGGTCCGGACTTCACGATGTTTGTAGTCGTCCGCCCATGCCGGTGCAATGACAGACAGCGGTTTGATCTGTGTCATTGTACCGCCACTGTGTGCGCCCTTAGCGTGGCAGTCTCGGCGCGTAAAGCGCCATTGAAGCTTGGAAAATCAGACTATCGCATATGAGCATGCGAAGGCCGCGACATTTTGTTACGGTTGTTTCGGGCAAGTCTGTATCCAACGGTGTGTGACGCCCTGCGGCATTCGCCTCACCCTCGTTGTGCTTGATCCAGTTTGCACAATCGGCGCAGCAGATCCGCGATGCTCTTGTCGGCGCACGTGACATCGACACCTTTGGACCAGCCCTCCACTTCCGCAATCAACTCTGCCGGCAGCGCGCAATCGCAGGACTGCAAGCGATCGATCATGGCCTTCGCGAGGTTTTGCAACGCCGGAGGCTGGTTGTAGGTGTCGGGATCCACAAGGGTGCGGGCCTTGTAATACTCATAGTCCCACCACTTGGGATCCTTGTCGACGGCGGTGCGGTCGGCGGGACTCATCCGGCCCATCAGGTTCCGGTTGGCCGGATACAGATGGTGGAGCGCATAGGCTACAAGATCCTCGCGCAACACCCAAGGCGTCGGTTCTTTCCAGTTCAGCTGCCGCGCCGCGATGAATTCCACCTGTGGTGTGTGCGCGTTTTCCCGGAATTCCCGGTTGCGTGTCATGAAGTACAGCAACGACGTCGGGATACCCGAGTTGCTGTTGGCCAGCGCCGGCGGCTCTGCATCCAAAATGTCATAGAAGGAACTGACCGCATCCGAACTGGCCAGCCGGACAGTCACACGTTCCACGCCCGGAACCTGGCTCCAGGCATGTACAAGCCAGTTCCAACGGGCCGTGTCGATATTGCCGCGCACGAACCGGTCCAACGAGATATCGGACCACACACCCCACTGCCACCAGGCGCTGTTGAGCCATTCCACTGGCGGCCGGACAAAGACCACCGCATGGGCTGACAGGTTTTCCTTTTCGAGGAAACGTGCTTCGGCGAACTGTTTGGCGCGATTGATCCAGCCCTCGGCGGACAGGATGGGCGTGCGGCCGTCCTCGACAATCTTGCGCAGGTGGCCCGGCATCTGTTCCATCCAAGGGTTGGGCTGGTTCGGGCTGGCATCGGGGGATGATGTATACCCGAAGACCGACTTGCGGGCGTCTTTGGTGATGTCATCGCCCGCGATCAACCCGCCACGATGATGCGCCGCGACATAGGAAAATCGTTGTCCCGTGCGCGACTGGAAGTCCGGCTGTTGCGACAGCGTCGCCTGCAGCGAACTGCTGCCGCATTTCGGCGCGCCAATGTGCAGGACAATGTCTTCCTTGATACTCATGACTGCAACTTTCCATGTCGTGCCCATGGGGCGGGGCGTCACCACTTACATCGTGGTTTGGTACGATTTCAGTTCCGACCGTTCAAACGTCTTGCAAACGTCTTGCGCAGGGCAGCGTCCACATCGTCCATGGTCACCGGAAGCCCCAGATCCACAAGGCTGGTGACGCCATGTTCACGAATGCCACAGGGGACAATGCCGTCGAAATGGCTCAGGTCGGGTTCCACGTTGATCGACAGGCCGTGGAAGCTGACCCAGCGGCGCAGGCGCAGGCCGATGGCGGCGATCTTGTCCTCTTGCGGGGTGCCATCCGTGTTCAGGGGTTTGTCGTGGCGCACCACCCAGACCCCGACGCGGCCCGCGCGGCGTTCGCCCTTGACGTTGAACTCGGCCAGCGTGTCGATGACCCAATCCTCGACCTGCGCCACGAACTGGCGCACGTCGCGCCCGCGCTTTGTCAGGTCCAGCATGACATAGGCCACGCGCTGGCCCGGCCCGTGATACGTGTATTGCCCGCCCCGGCCTGCATCAAAGACCGGAAAGCGGTCCGGATCGGTCAGGTCGGCGGGATCGGCGCTGGTTCCGGCGGTGTAGAGGGGCGGATGCTCCAACAACCAGATCTGTTCATCGGCGGTGCCGTTGCGGATGGCCGCGGCACGGGCTTCCATGGCCGCCAAGGCGTCCGGGTAGGGCGTCAAGCCGTCTGTGATGGTCCAGGTAACCACGCGGGTCCTCATGCGTTTTCGGGGGTTCTAGCGGGCGCCGGGGGGCGGGGCAATCGGCAAAGCCGCGCGGTTTGACGGTGTGAATATCCGTCCCAAAGGCCGGGATCCCATGCTGCGAAAAAAGTGCCTTTCGGGCCGGGAAAACCGCTTCACATCCTTGAAACGGTCGGATACACCCCCGCCACTGTCACTGAGATGCGGTCGTGGCGGAATTGGTAGACGCGCAGCGTTGAGGTCGCTGTGGGGTAACTCCCGTGGAAGTTCGAGTCTTCTCGACCGCACCAGGACAGTCCTTCGGACATGATGACTTTGCTTCTGCCCGACCTGGCAGAGGTCGACGGTCTCTAGCCGAGCACTTGCAGCCAGAACCAGACTGTTCCCACCGACACTGTCGTGCCCAGCAAGACCGCTGACGCCGCGACCCGGCGGGCCGAACCGTACATGTCGGCAAAGACATATGTGTTGACGCCCGGCGCCATGGCGGCGGTAAGAACAGCGGCGCGGAACGCGTCGGGCGGCAGGTTCAGAACCTGTCCCATGATCCAGACGATGGCCGGATGCACCAGCACCGAAATCGCCACGATAAAGGCGATGGCCTTGGCGTCGCCTTCGGGGCGATAGCGGGTCAGAACGCCGCCCAATGCAAACAGCGCCGCCGGAAGGGCGGTGCGGGCGATCAGGTCGGCGGAGTCGTTCAGTGCGCCGGGCACCGGCAGCCCGGTCAGGTTGACCAGCAGCCCCAGCGCCAGCCCGATCACCAGCGCGTTCGAGAACATCGCCTTCAGGATGCGCAGCGAGGTGCGCCAGGTGCTCTGGCTGCCGCCGCGCACAATCTCCATCGCGGTGATGCCCACCAGGTAGCAGAACGGCGCGTGGATCGAGATGATGGCGAAATTCGGGGCCAGCGACTCGGCCCCATAAGCGCGTTCAGCGATCGGCAGTCCCAGCATGACCGAATTGGAAAACAATCCGCAAAAGCCGATGGCAACGCAATCGCTCCAGGATCTGTGAAACAGGAAGCGCGCGCCCAGAAGGCCCAGCACGAACCCCGAAAACGCGCCGACATAAAAGCTGGACAACAGGCGCAGATCAAAGCCTGCCGACAGGTCCAGCGTGGATATCGCGCGGAACAGCAGGCAGGGGATGGCGAATTTCTGCGTGAACTGCATCAGCCCGTTCACGTTGCTGTCACTGAACAACCCGCGCGCCGTGGTCAGATAGCCCGCCCCGATCACCAGAAAGACGGGCAGGACGACCTCGATCAGCGCGCCCAAGGATCAGACCGGAAAGCTGAGGGTGAGGCCGTCATGCGCCGGTACCACGTGGTCCGGGGTTTCGGCGGCCACCGTGGCATAGTCCAGATCGATATGCATGTTGGTCAGCACCGCGCGGCGCGGGGCCAGCTTGGCGATCCATTCCAGGCTGCGCGCCAGATGCGCATGGGTGGGATGGGGTTTGCGGCGCAGGGCATCGACGATGAAACAGTCCAGCCCTTCCAGCATTGGCCAGGCAGCATCCGGAATCTCGGAGACATCCGGCAGATATGCCACGTCCCCGATGCGAAACCCCAGCGCCTCGATGCCGCCGTGGGCCACCGCGAAGGGCCGCAGCACCACATCGCCGCCGGGGCCGGGCACCACCACATCACCGCGGATGAGCTTCAGGTTCAGGATCGGCGGATAGGGAGAGCCCTCGGGCTGCACGAAGGCATAGCCGAAGCGCGACAGCAGGTTGTCGCTGGTTTCCTCGTCGGCCCAGACATCCAGACGCTCGCGGGTGTTGAACACGACCTGGCGCAGGTCATCCAACCCGTGCACATGGTCGGCGTGGCTGTGGGTATAAACGACGCCGTTCAGCACACCGACGCCGGAACTCAGCAATTGGTCGCGCATGTCGGGCGAGGTGTCGATCAGCACCGTCGTGGTTCCCGCGTCGCCCTCACGCTCGACCAGCAGTGAACAGCGCCGCCGCCGGTTGCGGGGGTTGTCGGGGTCGCATTCACCCCAATGCCCGCCCAGTCGGGGGACCCCGCCCGACGATCCGCAGCCCAGGATGGTCAACCGGATCTCGCCCATCAGGCGGCATCCGCGGCACGCCAGGCGGCGGCCTTGGCGAACAAGCGGTCGAAATTTTCGCTGGTCTGGCGGGCGAACTCTGCCGTGCTGACGCCGAAAACCTCGGCCCCGACGGCGGCGGTCTTGGCGACATAGGCCGGTTCATTGCGCCTGCCACGATGCGGCGGTGGCGCGAGGTAGGGGGCGTCGGTTTCGACAAGGATGCGGTCCAGGGATGCTTCCTTGAAGATGTCGCGCAGCTCTTGCGAGCGCGGGAAGGCCGCGATGCCTGACATGGACAGGTAGAAGCCCAGCTCCAGCATCGCCAGTCCCAGGTCGCGCCCCGACGAGAAGCAGTGCATCACGCAGTCGAAGGCCCCGGCCCGGTGTTCCTCGGTCAGGATGCGGGCCATGTCGTCGTCGGCGGCGCGGGCATGGATGATCAGCGGCAGGCCGGTCTGACGGGCGGCCTCGATATGGATGCGCAGGCTGTCCTGCTGCACGCCCGCGCTGTCCGAGGTGTAATAGTAGTCCAGCCCGGTCTCGCCGATGCCCACGAATTTCGGATGCGCGGCCAGCGCCACCAGATCCTCGACCGCGGCCAGCGGTTCCTCGGCCGCGCTCATCGGGTGGGTGCCGCCTGCCCAGAACACTGGATCATGGGCCTCGGCAATGGCGCGCACCTGCGGGGCGTTGCGCAGCCGGGTGCAGATGGTGACCATGCGGCTTACGCCAGCCTCGGTGGCGCGGGCAATCACTTCGGGCAGCTCGTCCTGGAAATCCGGGAAATCAAGGTGGCAATGGCTGTCGACCAGCCGGGGCTGTGGGGAATCTGTCATGACGCGATGGTTACCTTCCGGCGGCGCAGTCGGCTGCCAGCTTGTCTATTCTCAGAACCATATCGAGGATGAGGCTGTGAGCGTCAAGATTGACCGCCAATCCGCGCCGAACCCGCGCGGATTCGTCCTGCTGTGCCTGCGCCCATCGGCGACCCGCATCCGGGCCGGGCGCCAACCGCGCCAGCGGGTCGTCACCGCCCAGAACACCGGCGCGGGCGATCCGCGCCATGGCCTGATCCATCAGGTCCAGACACAGGCTGCGCTTGTCCTGGGCATCGCGCGCCGACAGACCCGCGGCCAGCGCCACCGCCCGCATCCGGTCGACACCGGGCATGGAGGCCAGAAGCGCGTCGATCTCGCGGCCCAGCGACACCCCGTCATGGACCTGCAGGCGCAGCGCGCCGCCGGGGCTGCCGTCGGCCAGTTGCGCAAGTGCTGTGCGTTCTTCCGCAGGCGTGTCGGGCAACAGGCGCGCCAGCACCTCGGCCATCTGCGCCTCGGGCAACCGGGCGCAGGGCAGGGTGCGGCAGCGTGAACGGATGGTCGGCAACAGGCGCGAAGGCATGTGGCTGACCAGCAGGAAAACCGTCTGCGCGGGCGGTTCCTCCAGCCGTTTCAGCAGCGCGTTGGCGGCATTGGCGTTCATCTCGTCGGCGGCATCAACGATCACCACGCGGCGGCCGCCGTCGGGCCGCGACAGGGCGAAAAACCCGTTCAAGGCGCGCACTTCGTCCACGGTGATGACCGTGCGCAGCTTCCTGGTCTTGGCGTCCCAGCCGCGCCGCAACAGGAACAGGCCAGGTTCGGAAAGCGCCTCGATCCGGCTGAGCGGCGCGGGATCGGGACCGGGGTCAAGGCTGGTCAGCGGCTCGGGTGCCCCGAACAGGCCCGCATCCGAGGATGGCTCGGGCGAGGTCAGTAGGAACCGCGCCAGCCGCCACGCCAGCGTGGCCTTGCCGATACCGGGCGGGCCGGTGATCAGCCATGCATGGTGCAACCGGCCGGTATTCACCGCTTCCAGAAACTGGCCTTGTGCCCGCTCATGGCCCACCAGCGACGGCGCAAACCTTGGATGCGCGGCCCCTTCGGCGCGGTCGGGTTCGGGCAGGTCCGGGGCGGTGCCGATCATGCCTTTTCGGTCTCGAACGCTGCCCGTACACGGGCGGCCACGGCGTCAAGCGACCCGGTGCCGTCGATCAGGCGCACACGCTCCGGCGCTTGTCGGGCAAGATCGTGAAACCCGGCGCGCAGACGTTCCTGAAAGCTCAGGCCGAACCCTTCGAACCGGCTTTCATCCTGCGCCGCGCCGGCCTCGCGCGCGACAGCGCGGTCCAGGCCTTGCGCCGGGGGCAGATCAAGAACGAATGTCAGGTCAGGCTGCACCCCGATCATCAGCGTGTGCAGCCGGTCCACCATATCGGTCAGGTCGCCGCGCGTGGTGCCCTGATAGACCCGCGTGCTGTCGGCGAAGCGGTCGGTGATGACCGTGGCACCCCGGTCAAGGGCCGGCTGGATGGTGCGTTCCCAATGATCGCGCCGGGCGGCGGTGAACAGCAGGATCTCGGTTTCCGGCGACCAGCGGTCGGGTTCGCCGCCCAGGACCAGACGGCGGATGTCCTCGGCCCCGGGCGAGCCGCCGGGTTCGCGGGTCAGCACCACCTCGCGGCCCTGCGCCCGCAGATGCTCGGCCAGCAACCGCGCCTGTGTGGACTTGCCGCTGCCGTCGATGCCTTCGAAGCTGATGAACCGGGGCGGCTGGTGCGCGGCGCTCAAAACAGCCCTTCCGCCTGACCGATGACCCGCGACACCAGCACCTGACCGGCGCTGCGCAGGCGCGGGACGAATCCGCCGAAGGTCACATCCTGATCCGACACCAGCGGCAGGCGGGCCTCGGGCAGGCCGGGGCGGGTGATGACCAGTTCGGCCACCGGCTGACCTGCGGCGATCGGCGCCTGCAGCGGGCTGTCAAAGACCACTTCTGCCGCGACATCGTTCTGCACAGCGCCGGTCAGGACCTTCAGGTCATCGGGGACCACCAGTCCGATCTTCTGGACGTTGCCCATCCAGACATCCGCCTCGGCGATGCGTTCGCCTGCCTCGGCCACCTCGACCTCGACGAACTGGCGGAAGGCCCAGCTGACGATGCGCTCGGCCTCCTGCGCGCGGGCGGCCGCCGACGTCAGGCCGGTGACGACAAAGACAATGCGCCGGGTGCCCTGCCGGGCCGAACCGACCAGCCCGTAACCGGCTTCCTCGGTATGGCCGGTCTTCAGCCCGTCGGCGCCGATATCCAGCTTCAGCAGCGGATTGCGGTTGAACCGGTTGTCCGGCGCGCGGCCGTCGAATTCATACTCGGGCATGGCGAAGAAACCATAGTATTCCGGGAAATCCTCGATCAGGTGCTCGGCCAGAATGGCCAGATCCCGCATGCTCATCCGGTGGTTGGGATTGGGCCAGCCCGACGCGTTGGCGAAGGTGGAATTTTCCATCCCCAGCTCTTTCGCACGGGCGTTCATCATCCGGGCAAAGGCGTCTTCGGTTCCCGCCAGCCCTTCGGCCACGACCACGGTGGCATCATTGCCCGATTGCACGATGATGCCCTTGATCAACTCTTCGGACGAGGGGCGGTCACGTTCGTTCAGGAACATGGTCGAGCCGCCCATCTGCCGCGCCTTGGTGGACACGCCAAAACGGGTGTCCAGCGTGACGTTGGGATTGTCGCGCAGGGCCTCGAACAGCATCAGCAGGGTCATCAGCTTCGACATGGAGGCCGGCGGCAAGGCAATATCGGGCTGCTTTTCCAGCAGCACGGTGTCGGTGCCAAGATCCACGACAAAGGCCGCTTTGGCTTGCGTTTCGAACGCGGTCTGAGCCGCGGCCGGAAGGGAGAGAAGGGCCAGAGTAAGGCCGGTGGTCACGAAGGCGCGCAGCATGTCAGGTCCTTGTCTGATCCGCATGGCGGCACCCTAGCACCGGGTTTGGGCAAGTCCAACCACGCCGGGCGCGGAGAATCGGGATCCGGTCCGGTGCGGTGACGTACCGGGGAGGGCCGTGGTCTTCGGATCAAAGGTCTTTCGGTTGCGAAAAGTGCGGCGTTCGGCACGCGGACGGCGGCAAGGCAGGGGATCCGGGCGCAATGCCACCCTTTCCTGACGCGGGCAGTTGGCGGCTTGCGACAAAAACCGCGCCCTCCAGCGACAGCATTGCCTGCCGCGGGTCAGGGGATCAGGATAACATCAACGGCGCATGACAGCGGCACGACCTTGGGTCGTTTCCCGAAGATGCCGCCCGAACCCTGTTGGAAAGGCGTGCCAATGGCAGAGATCAACTGGGACACGCATCGCCGTGAGGAACACGGGCTGGGGCGGCTGCAGGAGTTTCTCAAGCAGATCGTCTACGGCGGCAATGACGGGATCGTCACGACCTTCGCCATCGTCGCGGGTTTCGCCGGGGCTTCGGCCGAGGGGGCTGCGCAGATCGGGGCGCTGGCGGTTCTGGTGTTCGGTCTGGCCAATCTTTTCGCCGACGCGGTGTCGATGGGGCTGGGCGAGTTCCTGTCAACCCGGTCGCAGCGGGATCTGTACGTGTCGCAGCGCCGGGTCGAACTTGCGGAACTGCGAACCAACCCCGAGCAGGAGCGGCGGGAGATCGTGCAGATGCTTGCCGAACGCGGGATGCCGCTTGAAACGGCAGACCGTGTCTCGCACGACCTGATTGATTGCCCGGAACTGGTTGCCGACATGATGATGAGCTACGAATTGCAGATGCAGGACATGCGCAACGGCTCCCCGGCGCTGGATGGCCTGATGACCTTCCTGTCCTTCGTCGCCTTCGGGGTGATTCCGCTGACGCCCTATTTCCTGTTCGATCCCAGTCAGGCGGTGTTCCTGGCCTCGGTCTTGGCAACGTTCACCGCCCTTGTATTGCTGGGTCTGCTGCGCTGGTGGTCGACGCGGGAAAGCGTCTTGCGCTGTGTCGGAGAGACGGTTCTGGTGGGCACCACCTGCGCCATCGTGGCCTTTGCCGTGGGCGCGATTGTGGCAGGCTAGAACGATCAGGGGTCAAGGGCCGTGCCGGAGTTTGCGGGGATAAGGTGCCGCGCCGCCGCGCGGTATCCGTTCGGAAAGCAGGCGTGATGCGTCTTCTGTTTCCCGGCGGGTCCGGAAACGCCGGGCGGCATGTCGGCCGGCACCTGAGGGATCTCGGTCAGCAGAAGGTCAACACGGACCTGCTGCCCGTGGACAGGGATCAGGGTGTTTCCAACCGCAAGATCAGGACGATGCCGGGCTTCAAGGAACAGCCCGACGGGCAAACCCCCATCGCAGAGGCTGACCGGAAAGCGTGCGATCCGCGCCAATGTGCGAGGGATCAGAGCCGGCCAGCTAGGCCAGCACCTTGATGCGGGTCATCATGCCCGAGGCGGCATGGGCCAGCATGTGGCAATGGAACACCCAGTCGCCGGGATTGCTGGCCACGAAGGCGATCTCGCGCTGCTCGTCCGCGAACATCAGCAGCGTGTCGCGCAGCGGACCCAGGGTGCCGTCGGGGTGAACCTCGCGGAAGTGATGGCCGTGCAGATGCATGGCGTGCGGAAACATGGTGTCGTTCTGCAGTGTCACGCGCACCGTCTGGCCCCGCTCGGCCACGAACAGCGGTTCCTCCGGCATGCCGACCATCCCGTTGAAAGCCCAGAACTGGCCATTTTCCGCCGCCTCCCGGAAACTGGCCTTGCGGTCGTCCATCCGGGCCGAGGCAAAGCCCCGCATCGCGCCGCCATCCATCTGAAGATGGCTTTGCAACGCGCCGTCCAGCCCCGCGACCACCATGTCCGGATTGGGCGGCAAGGGGGACGGGGTGCCCCTTGGCTGAGTCGCGGCCACGCCACGCACCTCGAAAAGAACCTGCGAAAATGCTTCGTCGCCCTCGATCCGCACAAGATGCGCGGCGCTGCCATCCTCGGCGGTAACGTCGACGATCAGGTCGATGCGTTGCGCCGGGGCAAGCAGAAGTGACTCGTTCAACGGGCGCGGGGTGTCGAGCGGCATTCCGTCCAGCGCAACGACCCAACCCGCCAGCCCCTGAACGTTCAGGTCGAAAATCCTGGCGGTGGCCACATTGATCAGGCGCAGGCGCAGGCGTTCGTTCTGACGGGCCTGCAGGGTCTTGTTGAAGACGCCGTTGGTTATGGTGATGTTGCCGATCCGGCCAGCATGGCTGAAGTCATGCATGTTTCCGAAACCGGCGATCTGGCCGGTCTCGGGATCCAGCCGGAAATCGTCCAGCATCAGGATCTCGTCGCGATCCACGTCGGGGCCTTCGCGTTCCTCAACGATCAGCGGGCCGTGCAATCCGCGCGCCACCTGTTCGTAGGACTGGTTGTGTGAATGGTACCAGTAGGTGCCGGCATCGGGCAGATCGAAGTCATACAGAAAGGTCTCGCCCGGTGGCACGGCCGACTGCGTGACCCCCGGCACCCCGTCCATGGCATTGTCGATACGGATGCCATGCCAATGCACCGAGGTCGGCGCGGACAACGCATTGACCAGCGTGCGGGTCAGGCGGCTGCCCTGGGGCGCGCGGATCTCGGATCCCGGCAGTTTTCCGTCAAAGCTCCAGACCTGCGTCAGCGGATAGCCTTCCGGCGCGATCTGGGCCTGCGCCAGTCGCGCCTCGATCACCTCGGCGGTCGGTGCCGCGGCCTGCAGGGACTTTGGCACCAACGGCAGGGCCGCAAAGCTGGCACCGGTTTTCAGTAGCGTTCTGCGGGCGATCATCGGGCAGGTTCCTTGCAAGTGCGCACAAGTGGTCTGGGTGTTGGCACAGTGTCGACCACGTCTGGATATTCGGACAATAGCACCGCTGGGGCCGCTGGCCAGAGGGCTGGGGCAAACCCCGGCGGAGCGGAGGCAGTTTGCAGGTGTTCGTCAGTGCAGCCCATGAAATCGCCAGCCGTCGGAAACTCCCCTTGCGGGCCGCAAACACCGCCGCGTAAGCTTTGACCATTCAACAGTCAGGCCATGCGACACCCGAAGACTTCACGTTAATCCAGTCAGTTAATCGCGGACGCGCCATGGGGTAACCGGAGAAATCCCGGTCCGGAGCCGGTTCGCCATTTCACTGCGGGCGCCGCAGCACAGGGAGATACTGCTTTGACCACGGAAAAATCGACGGCCGCCACGGACAGCATCGAGGACGAGATCTACGGCGCGAGCGATCAGGCGCGGCAACTTCCGCGGGCACAATTTCCCGATGGGGCACGCCAACCGCAGCATGTCTATGCCGCGATCCGGGATGAATTGATGCTGGACGGCAATGCCCGTCAGAACCTTGCCACCTTCTGCCAGACCTGGGAGGAGCCGGAAGTTCACCAGTTGATGGAAGATTGCATCGACAAGAACATGGTGGACAAGGACGAATACCCCCTGACCGCCGAGATCGAGGCGCGCTGCGTGCGGATGCTGGCGCACCTGTGGAACGCGCCCGAAGGCCCCGCGGTCGGCACCTCGACCACCGGATCGAGCGAGGCGGCGATGCTGGGCGGGCTGGCGATGAAGCGCCGCTGGGAAGCGCGCCAGAAAGCCGCTGGCAAACCCATCGGCAAGCCCAACCTGATCACCGGACCGGTGCAGATCTGCTGGCACAAGTTCACCCGCTACTGGGACATCGAGCACCGCGAAATCCCCATGGAAAACGGCCGCCTGCTGATGACGCCGGAAGAGGTTCTGGCGCGCTGCGACGAGAACACCATCGGTGTCGTGCCCACTTTGGGCGTCACCTTTACCGGGGAGTACGAGCCGGTGCAGGCGGTCAGCGATGCGCTGGACCGCTATCAGGCCGAAACCGGACTGGACATTCCGATCCATGTGGACGGCGCCAGCGGCGCTTTTCTGGCCCCGTTCTGTGCCCTGGATATCCCGTGGGATTTCAGCCTGCCGCGGGTAAAGTCGATCAACGCCTCGGGCCACAAGTTCGGCCTGGCGCCGCTGGGGGTTGGCTGGGTCATGTGGCGCGAGGCAGCGGATCTGCCCGAGGACATGGTGTTCTGGGTCAACTACCTTGGTGGCAACATGCGCGACATCGCGCTGAACTTCTCGCGGCCGGGCGGGCAAGTGGTCTGTCAGTATTACAACTTCCTGCGGCTGGGGCGCGAAGGCTACCGCAAGGTGCATTCCGCCTGCTACCAGAGCGCCGCGTTCATTGCGCGCGAGATCGCCGCGATGGGCCCGTTCGAGATTGTCTTCGGCGGAGAGCCCGACAAGGGAATCCCGGCAGTGTCGTGGAAACTGAAAGACGGTGCAGACCCCGGTTTCACGCTGTTCGATCTGGCGGATCGCTTGCGCGTCCGTGGGTGGCAGGTGCCGGCCTATACGCTTCCGGCGAACTGTCAGGAACAGGCGATCCAGCGGATTCTTGTGCGCAACGGGGTCAGCCATGACCTGTGTTCGCTTCTGATCATGGACATGAAAAAGGCCATGGAGCACTTCAAGGCGCACCCGATCCAGCGGCCCATGACCGATGAAGATGCCACGGGTTTCCATCATTGAGGACAGGGATGGCGGCAGGCCGGCTGGCTGAGGGCATCGCATGACCGGACATCCGGCGGATTTCAGAACTGCGGGGGCCTGGCGCTTTGTCACCCTGCGCCGGTATTCCCATCGCGACCGCCCCTTGGTCTGGCGCGCCCGCCAGAACCGCAAGGGTCTGCTGCGGGACGAGCGCGGGCACGAGGCCCTCGCCATTCCGTTCTGGCACAGCAGCACCTACAACTGGATCATCGGACTGGTGTTCGCCATCGGGGCGATGCTGTTCATGCTGGGCGCGGGGGCATCCTTGCTGCCGACAAGTTGGGGCGGCATCCCTTCCGGCACCCAGATCGCGGTGATTTTCTTCCTTGGCTCCATCCCGTTCACCACGGCGGGCTACCTGCAGCACTTCCAGGCCGCCAATGCCGATGACTTCCGCCCAGATCCGAAGGACATTCGCCGAGGCGACCGCATCGCGCTGATCGGCTGGCATCCGAAAAACCCCGGCTGGCTGAGCACCTTTGCGCAGTTCGTCGGCACAGTCGCCTTCAACTTCAACACCTTCGATGCGATCAACGCACCATCGCAATGGCTTCTGCAGGACCTGGTGATCTGGGGGCCGGGCATGATCGGCTCGATCCTGTTTCTGCTGTCCGGCTACCTGGCCTTCATCGAGGTCTGCCACGGCTACTGGGCCTGGCGACCCAAGGACCTGGACTGGATCATCGTGAGCATCAACATGCTTGGATGCGTCTTTTTCCTGGTGTCCAGCCTGTTGGCCTTCGTGCCCGCGCAGGCAGAGCCGGGATGGATCCTGATCGTGGCCAATGCGCTGCTCGGGCTGGGCGCGCTGTGCTTTTTCATCGGGGCGGTGCTGCTGATGCGTGAAAGCGCCCAAGCTCGCAGGGCGGGAGCGCCCACATCAGCCTAGGGTGACCATCACAACCGCCCCGCTGTCAGCTTGCCTTCCGGGTGAGGTAGATTGGACGGTACGCGATCTGGGGCGCAATTCTGGCCTTTGAAGTCAAACCACGCCCCCATCGCTTGATATGTATCAAGCGGGGAGATGCTTGCGGCGGCGTATCATGCCCTAACGAAGCCGTTTGAGGCCGTAAGAATGACACGGACGAAATCGGAGACCGGGCGTTGCCACCGGCTCTGGCCGTTCCGCAGAGGCACTTCGCCGGTCGTCACCAGAGGCAGCAGAAATGAAGAGGTCCAGATGAAATCCACAGCCCTCACCGGGACAATCGCGGCGACATTGATTGCCAGCGTCCTGCCGGCCGCCACACGGGCCGACGAGGCGGACGCGCGGCGCATCCTTCAGTCCATGTCGAATTACCTTGGGGCGCTCGACGCGTTCTCTTTCAACTTCGACACGGAACAGGATGTGGTCACCGTCGATGGCGAGAAACTGGGGCTTGCGCGCTCGGGCCATATCGCCGTGGCGCGCCCCGGTCAGGTCCATGTGACCAGCAAGGGCGGCTTCACCGATCTTGAGATGGCCTTTGATGGTACGATCCTTGCCGTGGCCGACGCCGACACCGCGCTCTATACCAGCGTGCCGTTCGCGGGCGATCTGGCCGGTCTGATCGACGCCCTGCGCGACACCTACGCCCGGCCGCTTCCGGCGGCGGATCTTCTGATCCCCAATGCAGCGGCAACGCTGATGGAGGGGGTGACCGAGGTGAAGGATCTGGGCAGCGGTGTGATTGGCGGCATCGAATGCGATCATTTGGCGTTCCGCAACCCCCAGGCCGACTGGCAGCTTTGGGTCGCGCAGGGGGACACGCCGTACCCGTGCCGCTTTGTCATCACCTCGCGCGACGTGGCCCAGGCCCCGCAATACCGCGTCACCGTGGGCGACTGGCGCGAAACAGCTGACGGCGCCGCGTTTTCCTTCGCACCCGCCGACGGGATGATGGAAGTGGACATGGAAACCTTCGCCCTCAAAGCCCCGAATTTTCCCACCCATCTGACGCTGGAGGCCAGCCAATGACCCGTACTGCGCGCTTTGCTTGTGTTCTCGCCGGCCTGTTCGCCCTGACTGCCGCTGTCGAATTTGCCGGAACCCAATTCGGAACCGGCTCCATTGTCCCGGCGGCAGAGGCGCGCGTCGGACGCCCGCTGACCCCGGTCAGTGTTGCGGGTGTTGGCCGACGCACTGTGCGCCGCTGCGCCGTGGGTGTATACGATTGCTAAGGCCACAGGGGGGCACGCCGTGACATCCCGGCTGTTCCAAGAGTCTCTTCGAAAGGAATGATGACATGATCAGACCGAACTCAAAACTCATCGCATTCTGCGCCGGTCTGGCATTGGCGCCGGCCTGTGCGGGCGCGCAGGACTGGAATTACGCGGCCTCGATCTATGGCTGGCTTCCCGGCCTTGGCGGATCCGTCGACACTGCGTACGGCAAGGTTGATCTGGAAAGCAGCGGCGGCGATATCCTGGACAACCTCAAGGGCGCGTTCATGGGCACCTTCGAGGCCCGCAATGATCGCTGGGGCTTCGTTCTGGACGGGGTCTATGCCAATCTTGGAAAGAAGGAAGACGCCCCCGCAGGAACCGCTTTCGACACCGTAGAAGTGAACACCAAGGTCACGGCGGTCAGCGGCTATGCGCTGTATCGGGCCTATGATGCGCCCAATGCGGATTTCGACGTCGGGATCGGCTTTCGATCCTTCGGCGTCGAATTGGAGACCGATTTCAACGCGTCAGGGTCTTCGGGCAGCCAGTCCAACAAGGCCGACTCCAACTGGACCGTTCCCCTGGTGGTCGCACGTCTGCGGGTGCCTTTCGGCAACGATTGGTACGGCAGGGTGGTCGCCGATGTGGGCGGATTGTCGTCCGACACCTCGACCTGGCAGGCGCTGGCCAGCGTCGGCTACCAGTTCAATGAAAGCTGGTCGGCGGAAGTCGGCTATCGCTACATGGACATCCAGAAGAAGATCGGCGGTTCGCAAGCCGATCTCGGTCTTGGCGGTTTCCTGATCGGCGGCACCTATCGCTTCTGACGCACCGTTTGATCCCGGATGATCCAGACAAAACGCCCGACCGAAATCCGGTCGGGCGTTTCTTGTTGGTCGCATCAATGCGTGCCGCAGAGAGTGCTCAGAACATGAACTCGTCGACCGGCGCATAAAGCTGGCTGGGATTGTACCAGGCCGGATCCATGTTGACGTTTTCAACCGACAGGGTGGTGCCGTCGTACCGGTAGAATTCCCAGCCGGTTTCATAGGTGGCGGCGCGGAACACCAACTCGCCATCGATGACATCCAGGTTGGTGACGCCGGATCCGCCGGGACCGTCTGCGATGTTGAAGACCATCTCGTCGACGCCAGTGGTGCCGTCGATCCGCCAGAGCTCCTGTCCGTGTATCCCGTTGTCGGCGGCGAAATAGAGGTCGCCGTCGAACACGGTCAATTGCTGCGGGTTCGATCCCGCGCTGCCGCTGTTGATGTCGGCCACAAGGCTGACCGCGCCGGTGGTGCCGTCCATCTTGTGCAATTCGGTGCCGCTGGTCGGACTGTCGGCGGTGAAATACAGATCCCCGTTGAAGGCGGTCAGTTCCGCCGGGTTCGAACTGGCGCTGCCGGGCTGAATGCTGGTCACGGTGGTGACGGTGCCGGTGGTGCCGTCCATCTTGCGCAACTCGACCCCGGTGGTCACGGTTTCGGCGGTGAAATACAGATCCCCGGCAAATTCGGTCAGTTGCGAGGGGTTCGAACTGCCGATCCCCAGATACAGGTCCGCAACAAGACTGACCGCGCCGGTGGTGCCGTCCAGCTTGCGCAACTCGGTGCCGATGGTGGCATCGCTGGCCCGGAAATAGAGGTCGCCGTTGAATTCGAACAGGTTGCTGGCATAGGAGCTGCCGTTGCCGGCATTGATGTCGGCGACAAGGCTGACGGTGCCGGTGGTGCCATCCATTTTGCGCAGCTCGAATCCGTTGGTCGGATCGAAGGCCGAGAAGTAGAGATCGCCGTTGAACGCGGTCAGATCCATGGGGCTGGAACTGCCGCTGCCGCTGCTCAGGTCGGCCACAAGGCTGACGGTGCCCGTGGTGCCATCCAGCTTGCGCAACTCGGCCCCGTTGGTCAGATCGAAGGCGGTGAAATACAGGTCGCCGTTCAACGCGGTCAACTGGCTGGGGGTACTGCTGCCGCTGCCGGTGAAGATGTCGGCGACAAGGCCGACATAGCCAGTGGTGCCTTCCAGAATATGCAATTCCGTGCCGCTGCTGCCGTTCGACGCCGTGAAATAGAGATCGCCGTTGAACTCGGTGAACAGGGCCGGGCTGGAGAACCCCGCACCGGGATTGATGTCGGCCACCAAGCTGATCGTGCCGGTGGTGCCGTCCCGCTTGTACAACTCTGCACCGCTGGCCAGATCGTAGGCCGAGAAATAGGTGTCGCCGTTGAAGGCGAAAAACCCGGTGGTGGCGGCATTGGAGGACGCGTCGTTGATCGGCGCGACCTTGGTGGTCGCCGTGCCATCGTGAGAGAACAGGGCATTGCCAGAGCCGTCGTTGGCCTGGAACACAAGCTTCCCGTCGACCACCACCAACTCGCTGGGGAAGGAACTGCCGCTGCCTGCGAACAGATCGGCCACCAGGCTGACCGCGCCCGTGGTGCCGTCCAGCCTGCGCAACTCATAGCCGCTGGTGGCGTCATAGGCGCTGAAATACAGGTCGCCGTTGTACGCCGTCACATGCGCGATGTTGGAACTGGCGCTGCCGCTGTTGATGTCCGCGGCAAGGCTGACCCCGCCGGTGGTGCCGTCCAGCTTGAACAACTCGGACCCATGGGTTGCATCCGTGGCGCGGAAGTACAGGTCGCCGTTCAACTCGGTCATGTCCGAGGGCGAAGCGCTGGCGCTGCCGGGGTTCAGGTCCGTCACAAGTCCGACCATGCCGGTGAGGCCGTCCAGCTTGCGCAACTCGGCGCCGTCGGCATCCGAGGCGGAGAAGTAGAGGTCGCCGTTGAACACGGTCAATTCCTTGGGCGACGACCCGAAGCTGCCCGGTTCAAGGTCGGCCACAAGGCTGACCGCGCCCGTGGTGCCATCCATGCGGCGCAATTCAGTGCCGTTCGCGGCGTCCTTGGCTGTTAAATACAGATCCCCGTTGAACCCGATCAACTGTGCTGGGTTCGACCCGCTGGCACCAGCGTACAGATCGGCCACCAGGCTGACGGCGCCGGTGGTGCCGTCCATCTTGCGCAATTCCTGCCCGTTGGCCGGATCGCTGGCGCTGAAGTAGAGGTCGCCGTTGAAGGCAAACAACTCCTTGGGGGCAGAGCCGCCGCTGCCGGGGTTCAGATCGGCCACCAGGCTGACCGCGCCGGTGATGCCATCCATCTTGCGCAACTCGGTGCCATGGGTGGGATCGGAGGCGGTGAAATACAGATCGCCGTTGAGTGCCAGCAGATTGGCGGGTGTAGAACCGCCGCTGCCGGCATTGATGTCGGCCACCATGGAAATCGCACCGGTCGCGCCGTCCAGCTTGCGCAACTCGTTGCCGTTGATCGGATCGCTTGCGGTAAAATACAGATCCCCATCCAGTTCCGCGAAATTCTTGGGGAAGGTGCTGTCAGTGCCGGCGGCAGAGTCGGCAATCCGGCGCGCGACCCCGTCCTCGTCCAGCCCCCACAACTCGTAGCCGCCAGACACATCGTAGCCCTGATAGAACAGGACATAGCGGTCCGCGCCCGCGATGGTCACGGTCACGGTTGCCGTATCGGTGCCGCCGTGGCCGTCGTCGATGGTATAGGTGAAGCTGTCCAGGGCGCTTTCGCCGCCGTGCAGGGCGTCGAACTGGCCGTTGGGATCATAGGTGAAGGTGCCATCGCCATTGTAGCTGACCAGCCCGCCTTCCACCGAGACCGCGTCGAAACCCGTCACCGTCAGCGTGTCCGAGGTATCCGGATCGGTGTCGTTGGCCAGCACATTGATGGTCACGACGGAAGAAGCCTCGCCGGTCGCCGCAGTGTTGTCCTCGGCGGTGGGGGCATCGTTGGTGCCGGTGATGGTGATGGTCACGGTGGCGGTATCGGTGTCGCCATTGGCGTCGGTGGCGAGATAGGTGAAACTGTCGGTCAGGGTTTCGCCCACCGCCAGCGCCTGCACGGCCGGATCCCCATTGTTCAGGCTGTAGGAATAGCTGCCATCGCCATTCAGGGTCAGGCTGCCCAGGGCAGGGCCCGTCACCAGACTTACCGTCGCCGGGGCGTCCAGAAGGCTGTCGTTGTCGGTGACATTGCCGGACAGGTCAGGGCCATCCTCGGCCACGGTCACCAGATCATCGACAGCGATGGCAGGCGGGTCGGTGGGATCGACCGGGTTGCCATCGACGTAGACCTCCAGGTTCTCCACCCGGTTGACCCGCAGCGTCTGTCCTTCGAAGCAGGTGAAGTAGAAGAATTCCTTCTCGGCTTCCTGGGTGCCGCCGGCGGTCTTGTCGGACATGAAGACCAGGTAGGCGGCGATCTGCGTCTGAACCTCAGGATCCAGCCACTCGGCCGATGACATCAAAAGTCGCAGGGTGTCGTAGCCAAGACCGCCATCAATGGTGTCCGTTGCGCCAGCATTGGTGGCCACGTCATAGAGCAAGACGTCATCGCCCCGTCGCCCGCGCAGCGTGTCGCTGCCCGCGCCGCCCGACAGCACATCGTCGTCGCGGGTACCATGTATGTCTTCATCCGCCGGTGTGCCGTTGATGATAATTCCGGACATGGGCAATTCTCCTTGAACGTCATGCCTAAAAACAACTTAGAGGATACACAATCTTTACCTATGATTGTGCGGAGATTTGGACAGATTCGTATCGATCTGGCGCTGAAATCTAGGGAAAATGCTGATTTGAGGGTGAAAACTGGTCGGGAGGGGGCTGCTGGACCCCGTGGTGCCTGCCCGAATCGCACAGTGCCCTGCTGTGCGCGGAAGGCCGCCACGTCCCGCGCGAACGCGGCAATTCCGAGGGATTTCAGTTCACGATCGCGACCCGGATGCGGTCGATGTCCCAACCCGCGTCACATTGGGCGGCGGCCCGTCACCGCTGTTGTAAAGGCGGCGGTCGGGGCAGTCCCGGCGGTATCGCAGGGCGGCCCGGAGGGTCAGGCGGTTTTCCCGGTGAATGCCTCGCGCAGCAGGTTCTTTTGCACCTTGCCCATCGTATTGCGGGGCAGTTCATCGAGAATGCGAATGGCGCGCGGGTGCTTGAACCGGGCAAGTTGCGGGCGCAGCGCCTCCAGCAACGCTTCCGGGTCGGGGGTGGCGCCGGTGGCGGGAACAACGGCGGCGATCACCGCCTCGCCGAAATCGGCATCCGGCACGCCGACCACGGCGGATTCGCCCACGCCGGGCAAGGTGTCGAGCAGAACCTCGATTTCCTTGGGGTAGATGTTGTAGCCGCCCGAGATGATCAGGTCTTTCTGCCGGCCGACAATCGACAGATACCCAAGCTCGTCGATCTGGCCGAGATCGCCGGTGATGAAAAAGCCGTTCTCGCGCAGTTCCTCGGCGGTCTTTTCCGGCATCCGCCAGTAGCCCTTGAAGACGTTTGGACCGCGCACTTCGATCATGCCGATGTCGCCGTCGGGCAGCACCTTGCCGGTCTCGGGGTCGGTGATGCGCAGATCGACGCCCGGCAGTGGAAAACCGACGGTGCCGGCGCGGCGGGCGCCGTCGTAGGGGTTTGAGACGTTCATGTTCGTCTCGGTCATGCCATAGCGTTCGAGGATCCGGTGACCGGTACGGCTTTCGAATTCCGTGTGCGTTTCTGCCAGAAGCGGCGCCGAGCCGGACACGAAAAGCCGCATATGCGCCACCAGATCCCCGGTGAACCGATCGTCGCCGAGAAGCCGGGTATAGAAGGTGGGCACGCCCATCAGCGCCGTGGCGCGGGGCAGGTCGGCGATGATGGCATTGATTTCGAACGCGGGATGAAACAGCATCGCGCCGCCCGTCAGCGCGACCACATTGACGGCCACGAACAGCCCATGCGTGTGAAAGATCGGCAGCGCATGCAGCAGCACGTCGCTGTCCGAAAAGCGCCACAGATCGGCCAATGCCTGGGCGTTCGACAGCAGGTTGTCATGGCTCAGCATGGCGCCCTTGGAGCGTCCGGTGGTGCCGGATGTATACAGGATCGCGGCCAGGTCTTCGGGGCCGCAGGGCAGGGGCGCCTGGTCCGCGCTTGCCGCCTGTGCCCGGTCCATCAGGCTGCCCGCGCCTTGTGCGTCGAGGGTCAGCAGGGTCGTGTCTTGCGACAGCAGAGGCGCAATCGCGTCTTCCTTGCCCGGATCACAGATCACCAGTCCCGGCTCGGCGTCGCCGATGAAGTACCCAAGCTCGGACGGCGTATAGGCGGTATTGAGCGGCAACAGCACCAGACCGGCGCGCAAACAGGCGGCGTAGATGGCCAGCGCCTGCGCGGACTTTCCGGTTTGCACCGCAACCCGGTCCCCCTTTTCCAGCCCCAGATCGGTAAACACATTGGCCATGCGCGCCGAAAGCGTGAGGAAATCCCTGTAGGTCAACGCCTCGCCGTCGGGCAGCAGCAGAAAAGGCGCCTCGCTTGTCGCGTGGCGTCCGAAAAGGCTGTCGAAAAGATAGTTGGTCATGTCTGGTGTCTCAGTTCTTTGTCTTGGCGGCATGTGATTTCAGCAGGCTGGCCAGCGCGCGTGTATGGGCGACCGAACCGCTGGCCGAATGGCCCTCGATATTGCGGTCGATCTGGGCGGGATCATAGAGATAGTTGACCATCGCCCCGCAGGATTGCCGCAGCCCGTTGGCGGACAGATCGGCGCCGAGGTTGATCTCATGCACCAGTGCGCCATTGCCGAGGTGAAAGCGCGCCACCGGATCGAGCGGTCCGCCGCGCGGGTGTTTTTCCTCGATCAGGTAGCGGGCCACATAGCCGCGCAAGGCTTCGGCCCCGGCTTCACCGTCTTCGGCGGCGGCCATGGCGCGGGCCAGCGGGGCGGTGTCTGCCGCACCTTCTGGCAGTTCGGCAAGCTGACGTTCAGCCCAGCAACGAAAGCCGGGGATCGGGGAAAGGGTGACGAAGGTGGTCAGGCCGGGCAGGGCGGTCTTGAGGTCTTCGACCACCTGCTTGATCAGCGAATTGCCGAAGGAAATGCCGCGCAGCCCCTTCTGGCAGTTTGAGATCGAATAGAAGACCGCGGTATCGATCTTCTCGGGCGACAGCGCAGGCCGGTCCTCGGCCAGCACGTCCTGGATGTTGCCCGCAATACCCTCGGTCAGCGCGACCTCGACGAAGATCAGCGGCTCATCCGGCATGGCGGGGTGGAAATAGGCGTAGCAGCGGCGATCCTCGGGCAGAAGTCGCCGGCGCAGTTCTTCCCAACTGTTGATCGCATGGACCGCCTCATAAGCGATGATCTTTTCGAGAATGCTGGCGGGGGTGTCCCACGAGATTCGGCGCAGCACCAGAAAGCCCTGGTTGAACCAGGACCGGAACAGATGCAGGTAGTCGAAATCAATCACCTCAAGTTCGGGTGCTTCGCGCATGGCGGCCAGAAGTTCCAGACGCATCGCAACCAGATCGGCCGTGGCCCCGGACACCCGGTTCAGCCGGCGCAGCAGTTCCTGACGGCGTGGCTCGGCGCAGGCGATGACCTTGGCCAATGTGTCGGCCGATTTTTCTGCGGCGTACTGCGTCGCCAGGTCGGCAAGTTGTGGGGCATCAATGTCGAAATCTCGCGCCAACATCTCGAAGAAGGCAAGTTTTTCTTCGGCGGTCAGGTCACTGTATTTCGCCAGCAGGGCGCGCGAGACCTGGCTTGACTGCACATCGCCAAGATCGGTCAGCAACAGATCACACAGTTCTCGCAGAGAGCGGCGGTCGGACGGCCGACCACCCAGACGCGGACGGGCCGTGATGGTCGAAAGCAGGTCGACCAGATAGCTCGATTGGATTTTCTGCATGTCGATCTAGAGCCTCGCGCTATAAAATCGATAATTCAAGACAAATAACATTTTTGTCGTCAATATTAAAGGAAGAGGGCCAACGGATCGCGCCGTCCGACCGCCTTTCTGCCTTCCGGACCGGGGCGACGGCGCGGCCCGCCCAGACTGGGATTACTCCTGCAACGCATCCGGGGTCTCGGCCAGAAAGGTTCCGGTCTTTTGGTAGTGGTCGAGCAGCCGTTCAGAGGCGAGATCGGCATCCCGTGCCACGGCGGCGTCCAGGATGCCCTGATGTTCCCCGGCTACGTCGCGACGAATGTACTTGCGCGACCGCGCCGCAAGATACCGGTAGCGCACGTTGAGATCATAGAGCTGGCTGCAATAGCGCAGCAGGATCGGCGAGCGGCACCGCGCCAGCAGCGCCATGTGGAACGCCTTGTGGCAGGTTTCAAAGGTGGTCAGCTCGCCGCCGTTGACACGGGCCATGCGGTGATGGGCCAGCACCAGCGCTTCTTCCCACGGGTTGTCGCCGCAGGCGAGGGAGTCGCGCAGGGCCATATCCTCCAGCGCGCAACGCAGCTTGAGGATTTCGCCGAAATTCTCCTGGCTGACCGGGGCGGCGCGAAAGCCGCGCTGGTCAAGCCGCTCGACCAGTTGGTCCGAAACCAGAAGCGTCAGCGCCTCGCGGATCGGCGAGGCACCGGTTTTCATCCGGTCCTTCAGGTGCTCGATCTTCAGCTTCTCGCCCGGCGCCAACTCGCCGGTGATGATCATCTGACGGATCGCCTGATAAGCGCCTTGCGTGGCCGACACGGACGCTGGCGGTGCTGCGGGGGAGGTCTCTGGAAGCGGCTCGATCATGAACATCTCGTATCCTGCTCGATCTGCAAAGCAAAGCGCTTGCGTTCGTCGTGCGGGGCGAAGCGCGAATAATCGCAATCAAAATAATACTGTTGAATGGCCATTGTCATGCCTCGGTTGTCGCAAGCGCCGGATGTTCCCGGCGCCTGCCCGATAGGAGTTTTCAGCGTGTGTCAGCCGTGCCGACCCGGATTTCGTCGCCAATGGTGATCGTCATCAGATCCTCGCCGATCTCAAGCGGACCGTCATAGGTCGTACGTGTCAGGGCCAGAACGTCGCTGGCCGTCGGCGCGGCACCCGGCGGGCCAAGCAGAACGAAGTGCGAGAAGACCGCAAGCCCCGGTTCCGCCGAGGCGAACACCTCGCCCGCTTCGTTGGGCAGGGTATGGTGCCCCATGATCGCCTTGATCGGGGGGCTGTCAGCGATGGCCTGTGCCGCCATGGCCACCTGGTGCACAAGCAGGTCCGCGCCGGTGGCGGCGTCGATCACCGCGTTATCCTTCCTGGTGTCGCCGCTGAGCACCACCGAGTGCCCCGCGTAGTCAATCCGGTAGCCGACGGCAGGCTTGATCTTCTCGCCATGGTTTACGGTAAAGGCGGTGACGGTCACGCCGTCCTTGTCAAAAACCACCCCATCCTCGGAGAACTCGTTCAGGTCAAACGCGACCCCGGCGGCGGGCAGGTTCTGATCGGCGACGCGGATCCTGATATCGTCACCGTAGGCCATGGTCAGGCCTTCTGTCAGCTTGGACAGACCCGTGGGCCCGGTGATGCGGAACGGCTCGGAATTTGCACCATAGGGCACCAGCCAGGACGTCAGCCAGAGGTCGGGAAGACCGATCACATGGTCCGAGTGGTAGTGGGTGACAAAGACCTCGTCCACGTCGCCGGGCAGAAGGCCGACCTGCCACAGCCGCTGGGTGGCGCCGCGGCCGATGTCAAACAGCAACAGATGCCCGCCAGCCGAGACCAGCGTGGAATAGCCGAAACGCGTCAACACCGGTGCCGGCGTGCCAGTGCCAAGAAGGGTGACGACCATGTCGGTTCCGGTTGCGGTGACGCTGTCGGCCTCGGCGAGCGAGGGCAGTTGCGCCATGCCCAGGGTGGCAAGGGCCGCAGCAAGCGCGGTCAGGCGTCGTTTCGGGCGTTGGGTCATGATCTTCCTCCAGTTGCGGTGTCGGGCCGGATCACGACAGGGCCACGGCATTCGTGGACAATCCGACAGTCAGGGTGATGGACCCTTCATTGATCATCCAGCGACGAAGCACATAGGACCGGGCGCCGGACAGGTGCATCGGATCCTTGTCAGCAAGCGCACGCGCTGCCTCCAGGCTGTCGGCGCGATAGATGATCAGTCCCATGCCTTCCATCTGCTGGCCGCTTTCGTCGGACATGGGGCCGGCAAAGGCGAGGCTGCCGTCACGCTCCAGCTGACCCTGGTAGGCCAGATGATCAGGCAGGGAGGCCTTGACGTCCTGGGGAGCTTTCGCCGGCGTGGATATCGCGACGTAGAGCTCCAGCGCCAACGCCCCGCGTGACTTGGCTTCTGCCTTGTAGTCCGCCCATGCAACCATGGTTGGCCTCCCTCTAAAAAATCGATATAAGTTGACTTATACAGAAATAGTAGGCAAAAATCCTTCAACTGACAAGGAAGAAGAATATGCGATATCTGGTTGGTTCTGACCATTCTGGTGCGGCGGTGTACGCTGTAGAGGGCGATACAGCGGTGAATCTGACCGCACTGAACCCGGCGATCGGGGTCGATCTCATGGCACTGATCCGCGATCCGTCCTTGCTGGATTCGATTGCGGGAGACCTTGCCGACGCCCCCCGTGTTGCGGTCACGTCAATCATTCCTGCGCTGCCCGTTGCGACACCGGGCACGATCATCTGCCTCGGCTTGAACTACACCGACCACATCAAGGAAGGGGGCTATGACATCCCCGACTACCCGGCACTGTTCATGCGTGGCCGGAATTCGGTCATGGCTGCCGGTGCGCCCATGGTGCGTCCAAGCTGTTCGGAACGGCTGGATTACGAGGCCGAGCTGATGCTGATCGTCGGCAAGGGCGGGCGGCATATTTCCGAAGCCGATGCGCTGGATCATGTCTTTGGCTACACGGTGTTCAACGACGGCTCGGTGCGCGACTACCAGCGCAAGACGCATCAATGGACCCCCGGCAAGAACTTTGACAACACCGGCGCGATCGGCCCGTTTGTCGTGACGCCGGATGACCTGCCCCAGGGTGCTGGCGGTCTGAAGATCGAAAGCCGGGTCGGGACGGAGATCCTCCAGTCCTCCAACACCGGCAACATGATCTGGTCGGTGGCCCAGACCATCGCCACGATTTCCGAATACACCACGCTGGAACCCGGCGATCTGATCGCAATGGGCACACCGCCGGGTGTTGGCCATGCCAAGAAGCCCAATCCGCGCTGGCTGAAGCCCGGAGAGGTTGTCGATATCGAGATCGAAGGCATCGGCATCTGTTCCAGCCCCGTCATCGACGAAAAGGACCTGCCCGTGAAAGTGGCTGCAGAATGACCGCGCCCGTCGGCAAGGCGCTGGAAGAGGCGCGGGCGAAGGCGCAGGCCGATGTTCGCGACTTGCGGCAGCGGCTTGAACGCCTGTCTGACGACGCGATCGACGTGGTGCTGCGCGGCGCCCGCTCACACTATGCGTGGACGGACAAGCCGGTCAGCGATGAGCTGCTGCACGAGCTGTTCGAGATCACGATCAACGGGGCCACCAGCATGAACACGCTGCCGGCACGCTTCGTTTTCGTGAAGTCGCCAGAGGGCAAGGCGCGGCTGGCCAAATCCCTCAAGGCAAAGAACATCGACAAGATGATGGCCGCGCCGGTCACGGTGATCGTGGCCTATGACATCGATTTTTGGAAGCATCTGCCGTTCCTCTTCCCGCACGAAGACCGCCGCCCGCATTTCGAAGGCAAGCCCGAGCATTGCGAGACCACGGCGTTTCGAAACGGCACGCTGCAGGGCGCGTATCTGATGATCGCGGCGCGGGCGCTTGGTCTGGATGTGGGCGCGATGTCAGGGTTTTCGAACGCCATCGTGGATGAGGAGTTCTTTGCAGGCACACCGCTGAAATCGAATTTCCTGTGCAACCTCGGCTACGCCGACGAAAGCGCGTTGTTCCAGAAGTTGCCGCGGTTCTCGTTCGATCAAGTCTGCAGCTTCGCCTGAAGGTGGGAAAGACCATGGCAATCAAACCAAAGTCTGTCGTGACATATCGGACCACGGCGCAATGTCCGACACATGCGCGCACCGAAATTCCCCTGCGCGATCTGCAGGTGGTCATCGATGAGCCAAAGGAACGCGGCGGCACCAATCTGGGACCGTCGCCGACCGAGGCCGCGGTGGCGTCCCTGATCGCCTGCACCAATGTGATCGGCCACAAGAACGCGCACCGTCTTGGCATCGATCTGGGCGACGTGACCATCGACGCGGCCGCCCGGTTCGATCGGCGCGGCGTCCTGATGGAAGAGGAAATCGACCTGCCTTTTCCCGCGATCGCCCTGACCGTGAACTGCACCACGCCGGCGAACCAGAAGGACCTGGATCGCGTCGGTGCCGAAACCGCAAAGTACTGTGCCATCGCCAAGCTTTTCGTGGCGGCAGGGACGGACCTGACGGTGACCTGGGTGAAGACCAACTGAAGCAACCGGGCGAAACGTCCGAATTTCTGGGAGGAAAACAAATGATCAACTGGAGCAAACGCTGCCTCATGGGGGTTGCCCTGGCGGGCATGACCGCGATGCCCGTCGTCGCGCAAGAAACGATTTCCGCGGTCGTGATTGACGGCTACCCCGACCGCTCGCTCTGGGTGCGGGAATTCAGCAATTTCTTCATTCCCGAAGTCGACCGCCGTCTGGCCGAGAACGGCAACTACGTCATGGACTGGCAAGAGAACTATGGCGGGTCCATCGTGAAGCCGCGCGGGGTGCTGGAAGGCATCCAACTGGGGCTGGGCGATATCGGGATCGTCACAACGATCTTCCATTCGTCCAAACTGCCCAGCCAGGGGATTTCCGCCGTGACGCCCTTCGTGTCATCGGATGCCCGCGCCGTGGCAAAGGCCGTGGACGAGATCGCGCGCGAATTCCCCACAATGCAGAACGAATTTGCGGCCCAGAACCAGGTCTACCTGGCCACCGGAGTGGTGCTGGACAGCTATCAGGTGTTTTCGTCGTCCGAAGTCGCCAGCCTCAAGGATCTTGAGAACAAGAAGATCGCGGGCGCGGGGATGAACCTGCGCTATCTCGAAGGCATCAATGGGGCAGCCGGCGTGCGTGGCGGGCTGACCGATTTCTACAACATGGTGCAGACGGGCCTTGTCGATGCTGCCATGCTTTGGCCCGAAGCCGGCGCGACGTTCAAGATCTCGGAGGTTGCCCCCTATATGCTGAGCGTCGATCTGGGCGCGGTGAACACCAAGACGGTCACGGTCAACCAGGACTATTGGAATGGCCTGCCCGACGAAGTGAAAGGCGTGCTGCAAGAGGTTGCCGTTGCATACCGCGACCATCTCGCCGGCATTGCCATGGATATCGCGGCGGACTCCGAAGCGGCCTATGTCGCGGCAGGTGGCACCATTGTCGAAGTCTCGCAAGAGGATCGCGCGGCCTGGGCAGCAGCGATGCCCAACATTGCGCAGGAATGGGCGCAGACCCTGAATGATGCGGGCGAACCGGGCAGCGAAATGCTGGCAGCCTATCTGGCCAAGCTGGAAGCCGAAGGCTTTGTCGGCGTGCGCGACTGGACCCAGCCCTGATCCCATGGCGACCCGACAACCGAGGCCGACAACATGCTGAAAACCGTGACGCTCGGCCTGAGCCGGGTCGCCAATGCCCTTGCGATCGCTGCCAACGCCATCGGAACCCTCGCGGTTCTGGCGTTGGTGGTCATCCTCAACGTCGATGTCATTGCGCGGGGGGTCTTCAGTTCCCCGCTCAAGGGCACCTACGAAATCGTTCAATTCTCGGTGGTGTTCATCGTCTTCCTGCAACTGGCCGATGTGGTGCGGGTTGACCGGCTGACTCGCTCGGACGGGTTTCTGAACCTGCTGCACGACCGCAGGCCGCGCCTGACCTCTGGACTGCGGCGGATCATCAACGCGGTCTCGGCCATCTTCATGGCGCTGATCGCCTACATCATGTTCCCCGAGTTCCTGCACATGTGGGAAACGCAGGACTATTTCGGCGTTCCGGGGCTGTTCACCCTGCCGTGGTGGCCGGTGAAACTGGTGATCGCGCTCGGCTGTGCCCTGTCCTGTGTGATCTTCATCCTCAAAGTTGTCTCAGCGCAGGATCGGCCGCAACTGGTCCGCGTTCCCGAACATGACGAGCCCAAAACATGAGCCCGATTGAAATTGGCCTGATCTCGGTCGCCGCGATCGTTTTCCTGATCTATGCCGGGGTCTACATTCCCGTGGCCCTGGGGATGGTGTCGTTCATCTCGATCTGGTTGATGCGCGACAACTTCACCCTGGCCCTGAACCTGCTGAAAGTCGCCGTTGGCGATTCGGCGATGGAATACAGTTTCGCCACGATCCCGCTGTTCACCTTCATGGGGCTGATCGTTTCAAAGGCCGGATTGGGCAGGGACATCTATGAAGTCATGACCTTGCGGTTCCGCAAGGTGAAGGGCGGCATCGGCATGGCAACGGTTGGCGCCAATGCCGTCTTCGCCGCGGTGACCGGATCCTCGATTGCCTCCGCCGCGGTCTTCACCAAGGTCTCGGTTCCGCAGATGATCGCCCAGGACTACAACCCGCGCTTTGCGGTGGGCGTAGTCGCGGGATCCTCGGTGCTGGGGATGATCATCCCGCCCTCGGCGATGCTGATCATCTATTCCTTCGTGTCCGAGCAATCGGTGGGCGACATGTTCCTGGCCGGTGTCATCCCCGGCATCATGCTGGCCATTGCCTATGTGGGGGCGATCTGGGTCATGGGCCGCTACACGCCCGGTTTCGTCGGGGGCCGCATGGTCGAGGACACCGAATGGATGTCGGGGCGCGAGATCGCCTCCAAGACCCTCCCGACGGTTTTCCTGATCACCATCGTACTGGGGGGCATCTACACCGGCTGGCTGACCGCGGTCGAGGCCGGCGCCGCCGGTGCTCTGGTCGCCCTGATCATCGCCCTGGTGCGCCGCTCGATGAGCCTGCGAACCTTCTGGGACGCCTTGCTGGAGACCGGCCACATCACCGCGGCGATCCTGTTCCTGATCACCGCCGCCTCGATCTACAGCCGGATGCTGGGCATGGCCGGTCTGCCGAACCAGTTGCAGGACCTGCTGGCAGGCAGCGAGGCTTCGTTCTGGGGCATCATGATCCTGTACATCCTGCTCATGCTGTTTCTGGGCACGCTTCTGGACACCGCCTCGATCATCCTGATCGTCGTGCCCCTGTTCCTGCCGCTCGTCGAAGCCCTTGACATGTCCCTGATCTGGTTCGGCATCGTCACGGTCGTCGGTGCCGAGATCGGGCTGCTCACGCCGCCCCTGGGGATCTCGTGCTTCGTGATCAAATCGACGCTGAATGATGACAGCATTTCGCTCAAGGACGTGTTCATGGGCGCGCTGCCCTTCGCCTTCGTCATGCTGATCATCCTGCTGATCCTGATCCAGTTCCCAACTCTCAGCCTTGCTCTCATCTAAGGAGACATCCGATGCGCAACGTCACCAAGGACAACATCACGGACGTGTTCAAAGGCTATCTGGCTAACGACATGGCACCCCGAACGCGGGAGGTCATGAGCGCATTGGTTCAGCACCTTCACGACTTCGCGCGAGAGACCAACCTGACGCACGAAGAATGGCGTCACGGCATCGCGTTCCTGCAAGGCTGTGCCGCGGTCGAGGCCGAGGACAGGCACGAATTCGTTCTGGCCTCGGATGTGCTGGGGCTGTCGTCGCTGGTGGACATGCTGCATTCCCAGGACAACGCGACATCCTCGTCGGTGCTGGGGCCGTTCCACGTATCGGGGGCCCCGCCGCTGGCGGTTGGCGGCGACCTGAAGCGCGATTTCGGCGGGCCGGTGTTGCTGGCCGAAGGGGTTATTCGGGATACCGATGGCAATCCCATTCCGAACGCCGAGATCGATATCTGGCAAACCGCCCCGAATGGTCTTTATGCCAGCCAGGACGAGAACCAGGACACCTATTCCTTTCACGGTCTCATGACCGTCGGTGCGGATGGCCGCTATGCCTTCACGACGGTCAAGCCGGTAGAATACACCGTGCCGTCGGATGGTCCGGTCGGTGAAATCCTGCGGGCCTGCGGTCGCCATCCGTGGCGGCCATCGCACCTGCATTACATCGTGAAGGCGCCCGGATTCCGGACGCTCGTGACGGAAATTTTCCCCGACGATGATCCGTATCTTGACGAGGATACCGTCTTTGGCGTGCGCGAGGATCTGGTCATGACCTATGTCGAAAAACCCGCCGGTGAATTCCCCGATGGGATAGAACTGTCGGGCAAGATCGATGCGCCCTTCCTTTACGTGAACTTCGACGTCATCCTCGCGGCTGAATAGAGCGGGCGGCGGCTTGACGACCGTTAAGGGGGCGCCGTGAACGGCGTGTCCGGCACGCGATCACCCCAGTGTCACCTTCACAGCGCACCACGCAACAAGGGGCCGACGGAGCGATCCATCGGCCCTTTATCCTGCCCACAAGCTTCGGGCCACAGCACTGCCAGCGGCGGCGGGCTCTTTTCCTCAGCCAGGTTCGTGGTTTTCAGAATTGCGCAAGATCCCGGATGCCCCGCGCGAACCCGCGCTGTGACGTCCAGGTCAAAAAGTGTTCAGGCTGTCTTGTCGTCCGGGAAAGGAAGGGCAATCCCGCAATCCGCCGCCAGGGTGTTCAGATCCCGGCGCAGCGCCGGGTTCAGCGTCAACCCGGTGGTGCGGCGCATCGCGGCCATGGCGGTCTTGCCATCCCCCGGTATGCGCACGGGATCACGGTCGGGCAGCGGGGTTGACGCGCGCATCTCGGCAAAGACCCTCGCCGCGGCTTCCGCGAAATCGCCGTGCAGGCCAAAGGCTGCCGGATCCAGCGCCACGACGAATTGCCCCGTGTTGGTGGAAGATGTCGTATCCTTGGTGAAATCCACCACGTCAGACCCGAAGGCGGCGCCGTTCAGCACCCCGGCCAGAAGGCCGATCGCCAGCGACAGGCCGTATCCCTTGGGCCCGCCGATGGGGAGAAGGAAGCCTTCGGACTTGCGGGCGGGATCGGTCAGGGGTTGACCGTCGCGACCCACCATCCAGCCCTCGGGCATGGGTTCGCCCTGTTGCAACAGGGTCTTGATCTTGCCCATGGCCGCCACGGTGGTCGCCATGTCGAAGACAAAGGGATCAGGCCCGGTCGAGGGGGCAGAGAAGGCAATCGGATTGGTGCCGATCAGCAGATCCGTGCCTCCATAGGGGGGCACGTGGTTGGCACTGCCCACGGCGGCCGAAAAGCCCAGCAAGCCGGCCTCGGCCAGCGGACGGACGTAAAGCGCCAGTGGGCCTGCGTGGTTGCCGCGCCGAACGCCCACCCATCCGACACCGACGGCCCGGGCCTTTTCGATGGCCAGATCGCGGGCGGCAACCATGGACAGGTGCCCCAGACCGTCATCGCCATCGATCACTGCCGTGGCGACGGTTTCCTGCGCGATGGTGATGTTGGGGGCGGGGTTGCAGCCGCCTCCCGCAAGCCGGGCAAGGTACTGGCGCAGACGAAAGACGCCATGGGTGCCGTAGCCGTAGATATCCGCCTCGACCATGAGGGATGCGACCGTTTCCGCATCCGCCGCAATGACACCGCGCGATGCAAGCGCCTGCGCCACGAACGCACGCAGTCGGTCGACGGCAATGGGAGAAAGCTCAGTAGTCACCGGCGCCAACCCTTTCCTTGTGCCAGAAGACAACCTTGCGTTGGGTCCATTGCACGATCAAGTACAACGCCAGTCCGACAAGGCTGAGATAGAGGATCAGGGAAAACACCCGGGGCGTGTTGAGCTGCGAGGCCGCGACCCGGATCAACTCGCCAAAGCCCTTGCCGCCACCCAGAAATTCCCCCGTGATCGCGCCAGCCATGACGCCAACGGCGCCGATTTTCACACCGGTGAAGATCTGCGGCAGGCCCGTTGGCAGCTTCATCTTGATCAGGGTCTGCATCCGGGTCGCCCCCATGGTCTTGAACAGCATCCGCGCGTTTTCATCTGCGGCGTGCAGACCCGCCGCGGTTCCGACGACGATGGGGAAGGTCGCGATGAAGGCCGCCAGGGCGACTTTGGATTCGATGCCAAAGCCCAGCCAGGCGACGAACAACGGCGCGAAGGCGACCTTGGGCATGGTGTCGATCGCCACCAGATAGGGCATCACGGCTTTTTCACCAAAGGCCGTTTCACCGACCAGAACGCCCAGCGAGAACCCGATGGCGATGGCCAGCGCGAAGCCATAGATCACTTCCTTGATCGTGATCCAGAGCGAGGTGAGCATATAGCCGCCGGTCAGGAGGTTCTTGCCCACGAAGATCATGTCGTTCAGCGTTTCCAGCGGCGTCGGCAGGATGATCGGGGACACAAGGCCAAAGCTCGTCACCAGTTGCCAGGTGCCGATGAACATGACGAAGACGAAGGTCATGGCGATCGAACGCGGAACCGAGTCGATGAAGGCGATTTCCTGGACCCAGACAGTGTCTTGCACCGTCTCGACGTCGGCGGACTGGTTGGTCTGAAGCTCGGTCACATGTCCTCTCCCTTGTCCAGCATGCCGCGGATGTGATCCACGATTTCGCCGAATTTCGGCGTCGTCATCATGTCGAGCGTGCGTGGGCGCGGCAGGTCGACCTTCACGATCTCGGCGATCCGGCCCGGCCGTGGTTTCA
Organism: Fluviibacterium sp. S390; assembly: GCF_049800695.1. Lineage (NCBI taxonomy): Bacteria > Pseudomonadati > Pseudomonadota > Alphaproteobacteria > Rhodobacterales > Paracoccaceae > Meridianimarinicoccus > Fluviibacterium sp. S390. The sequence continues at coordinate 137,654 of NZ_JBNAFN010000005.1, forward strand.
TCACGACGATGTCGTCGGACAGGATCACGGCTTCCTGAATGGAGTGCGTGACCAGAAAGGCCGTCGCGTTCTGCTCCATGCAGATACGCTGCAATTCCATGTTCATCATGTCTCGCGACAGCTCATCCAGCGCGCTGAACGGTTCATCCAGCAATAGCACGGCGGGTTCGGTGATCAGCATCCGGCAGATCGAGGCACGCTGTGCCATGCCACCCGACAGCTCGTTCGGATAGACGTTTTCGAACCCTTTCAGACCCACGATGTCCAGAAGCTCATGCGCCTTGTCCATGGCCTTCCGGGCAGCGGCCTTGCCGTCGCGGATTTCGATCGGCAGCACGATGTTCTCGACAGCCGTCTTCCAAGGAAACAGCGTCGCCTGCTGGAACATCATCCCGATGTCGCGGCGGGGGCCGGTCACCGGCTTGCCTTGCAAGACAACACGGCCCTGCGTCGGCGGGATCAGTCCCGCCATGACCTTGAGAAGGGTAGATTTTCCACAGCCACTCGACCCGATGACGGACGTGAAGCTGCCTTTCTTCAGGGTCAGATCGACCTTCTCCAGCGCGACCACCAGGTTGCGCGCATAGGTCTTGCTGACGTTGGTCAGCTCATAGACCGGCGCGCCTACGGGCGCGCCGGAGTAATCAGTTGCCACTTCAGCGTTCATCCGCCGGCGGCCTCGCTGCCCATGGCGGCGAACTCGTTGGTCCAGGCGGCATCCAGGTCATCAAGAGGGGCCGCAATCTCGCCCCCGGCGACAAGGGCATCCTGCCATTCGGCCCAGACCTCTGCCGGGTACCAACCCAGATGCGGGCTGCCTTCGGGCGGGATCGTCTTGGACCGGACCGCATCGAACAGGGCGGACTGGAATTCAGGATCTTCGCCTTCCTGCGGATTGCCCGCTGCCAGATGTGCAAGCACGGCTTCCCGATTGGCGTCATCCAGTGCGAATGCATGACCACGGGCGAAGGCCCGGCTCCAGGCCTCGACCAGTTCGCGGTCATTGGCGATGGTGCCGGCCATGGTTGCAATGCCATTGCCGAAGAAGCGTCCGAATTCAGGGGGCGTGATGTCACGAACCTTCATGCCACGCTGGTTCAGGATGGCCGTGTCGGCGGTCGAGGCGGAATAGGCCGCGATTTCATCGTTCAGGAAGGCCGCAGTTGCGGGGCCGCCATCGCCTACGGTGAGGAATTCGAAATCTTCACCTTCGACCATGCCCGCGCTGGTCAACACGTTGCGGGCAAAGCCCACTTCTGCGCCATCGGCGGTGCCGGTGCCGATGATCTTGCCGCGCAGTTCCTCGACGTTCTGATAGTCGGAGTCTTCCTGCACGGAGATCCCGAAGTTGCTGCGGGCGGCCACGTTGTAGATGTGCACGGCCTCCACTCCGCGCGAGCGGGCCGCGATAAGCGGGCCGGGGCCGGGTCGCCCGAAATGGGCCTGACCTGCGGACAGGGCCTGCAACACCGCGCCGGAGCCGTTGATCGCCTCGACCGTGACCTTCAGACCTTCCTCTTCGAAGTAGCCTTCGCCAATCGCGACAAAGACAGGGAACGAGTTAATTGCGGACGGGCTTGGCTGAACGAAGGTGATCTCGCGCAAGTCCTGCGCGAAGGCGGTTGCTCCCATCAGGCATATTGCCGGCACAGCCGACAGCACCGAGGCTGTAAATGCTCTTCTCTTCATCATGGTGTTAGGTCCTCCCATTGGTCCTTTGATGAATCCCTTCCTCAAGCCACGCGGTGGCGAGGAAGAGACCTTTTATACGGCGCGCACGGTGTTGCTGAGCGTGCCGATCCCTGAAACTTCACAGACCACCGTGTCGCCGTGCTTGAGGAACTTCGGTGGGTCCATCGCATAGCCGACGCCCGAGGGGGTGCCGGTGGCAATGATGTCGCCCGGTTGCAGCGTCAGCCCTTCGGACAGGGCCGCAACAAGGGTCGGAATGTCGAAAATCATGTCGGCGGTGTTGCCGTCCTGACGTTGTTCGCCGTTGACCTTCAGACCGATCGACAGCGCATGCGGATCGGCAATCGCGTCGGCGGTTTCGATCCAGGGGCCCAGCGGGCAGGAGCCATCGAGCCCCTTGCCCTTGAAATACTGGCCACCGTGACGGCGCTGGATATCCCGCGCGGTGATATCGTTGAGGATCGTGTAGCCGAACACGTGATCCATGGCGTCCGCCTTGGAAATGTTGCGGCCAGCCGTGCCGATGACCACGGCCAGTTCGACCTCGTAGTCGATGCTGGTGGACACCTGCGGAAAGATCAGGACATCGCCACCGGGTGCCACGATGGCGGTCGGGGGCTTGGTGAAGAAGACCGGATGTTCGGTCACGCCGACGTTCTGCTTCTGGGCACGGTCGCCCTCGGCGATATGTTCGGCATAGTTTCGGCCAACGCAAAAGACGTTCTTGCGCGGTGTCGGGATCGGTGCTTGCAGGACAGCCTCTGCCGGGACAATCGCATCGGCGTGCTTGCCGGCCTCGGCATCGGCCACCAAGTCCTTCAGGGCAACAAGCGCATCGGCCCCGCCTTCGATGAGGCGCAGCATCGAGGCCCCTTGAAGCGCCCCGGCGCCGGGGCCTGTCAGACCCTGAGCCGCCTTGGCAATGTCCATCATCTTGTCGTTGTTCAATACCGCGGCGCAAACCTCTTGCCCGTCCACGGAAACCGTTGCCAGTCGCACTCGGCAATCCTCCCTCGTGCTGATTTCTGTGGTGGTTGCGCAAGAAAGCCTGCGACTCACCGCCACACTCCTTGCATGTAGTTTGAACGAGTCAGAGAGTGGATCAATCAACCAATCACTGAATTGGGCGGGCTAATGGCCGGGACGAACGACCTGTCGCAACGACTGCGCGACCTCATCGACAACGCGGGATACCGGCACAATGACCGCATCCCGCCTGAGCGCGAGTTGTGCAAGCGCCTGGGGACGACGCGGAACCAGATGCGTAAGGCGCTGTCCGAACTCGAAGCCCAGGGCCGCATCTGGCGTCATGTGGGGCGGGGCACCTTTGTGGGCGCGCGGCCGGTGCTCAATCTTCAGGACGTTACCTTTCTGCGCGACCTGATAAAGCCCGAACAGGTGGTGGCGGTCCGCCTGAATATCGAACCGGAGCTGAGCCGACTGGCGGCGCTCCACGCCCGGAAATCAGACCGCGAACAGATGAAACTCTGCGCTGACAAATGCCGGAACGCCGTGGATTGGCGCACGTACGAGGCTTGGGACAACAACCTGCACCACGCAATCGCCCGCGCCACGCAGAACCAGTTGTTCCTGTATTTTTTCGAAACGTTGAATTCGGTGCGGCGGTCCATCGTCTGGGGACAGCCGCGTGAAACGCTCGGGCCGGATGCCGACTATTCCAGTTTCCGCGAACATGATGAAATCGTGGCGGCCATCACGGCCGGAAAGGGGGATCTTGCCGCCAGCGCGATGCGGCGTCACCTGCATTCGGTCTACTCTCGTGTCTTGCCCGAAAGCGTTTCGGAGGAGGACTGACCGCGCCGAATGCCTGAACCAATCGGGAAAATGGTTGGCGTCACGGCCGTTGTGACGGCTTGCAAATCCCGCGCATACGCATCGAATAAACCGACATTGGCCGTGTCATGCCGGGGGAGTGCGACGCGTGTCATCACCGGTTCGACGGTTCCGCAACCGGAACCTGGAAATCAAACGCCCAGGAGGAAAGTAATGTCCGACTATGTGATTCCCGCGCCTCAGGTCCATGTCATCCCGACGGAGGGTGGCAAGGAATTCCCGGTGCGGCGCGTCTATTGCATCGGCCGCAACTTTGCGGCCCATGCCGTGGAAATGGGTCACGATCCAGATCGTGAACCGCCGTTCTTTTTCCAGAAGAACCCCAACAACCTGGATGCATCGGGGGAGTTTCCCTATCCGCCGCATTCTTCGGATGTGCATCACGAAGTGGAACTGCTGGTCGGCCTGAAATCCGGCGGCACGAATATTCCGCTGAGCGAGGCGCTGGACCATGTCTGGGGCTATGGCGTGTCGCTCGACATGACCCGCCGCGATCTGCAGGGCCAGATGAAGAAGATGGGGCGCCCGTGGGAGATTGGCAAAGCCTTCGAACGCTCCGGTCCGGTTGGCTCGCTGCGCCCGGTTTCGGCGGTCGGTCATCCAGATCAGGGGCGCGTGGCGCTTCTGGTGAACGGTGAATTGCGGCAGGAAGGCGACCTGAACCAGATGATCTGGAAGGTGCCGGAAATGATCTCCTACCTGTCGGAGTATTTCGAATTGGCAGCCGGTGATGTCATCATGGCGGGCACGCCGTCGGGTGTGAACGCTGTTGTGGCGGGCGACGTCATGGAAGCCACCATCGAAGGTGTCGGGACGCTCAACGTCAAGGTCGTGTGATCCTGCCACGATATCGGGTCGTGGCACGCCTTGACCCTATTGGCGCAGCCTTGGGGGGCAAGCGTGCCCGATCTTTCTGAAGCGGTGCCATTGCTGGCATTCCTTGTGGCCATCGGCGCGATGGCCGGCGTCCTTGCCGGCCTTCTGGGCGTCGGTGGCGGCATCATCCTTGTGCCCGCTTTCTACTATGCGTTTTCCTCCCTGGGATACGGGGGCGACTACATCATGCAGATTTCCATCGCGACGTCGCTGGCAACAATCGTCGTGACCTCGCTGCGGTCGGTCGCCAGCCACAACCGCAAGGGCGCCGTTCAATGGGACACCTTGAAAGGCTGGGCGCCGGGCATCGTGGCAGGCGCCATCCTTGGCGTGTCCGTAACCACCGTTTTGCGCACGTCCGTTCTGCAAGGTGTTTTCGGTGTTCTGGCGTTGCTGGTTGGAAGCTACATGCTGCTGGCGCGGGACAGCTGGCGACTGGGAAGGGCGATGCCCACCGGTGCGCTACGTCATGGCTTTGCCATGGCCGTCGGGGGGCTGTCCGTCGTGATGGGCATCGGGGGCGGGGCCTTCGGGGTCACGCTCCAGACGCTGTTTGGCCGGCCGATTCATCAGGCCGTTGCGACTGCGGCGGGGTTTGGCGTGTTGATCGCCGTGCCGTCGGTTGTGCTGTTCCTGTTCGTCAATCCGCCGACACATGCACTGCCGCCCTACACGGTCGGTGTGGTCAACCTGATCGCCTTTGCCATCATCGTGGGGATGACCTTGCTGACAGCACCCTTGGGCGTCTGGTTGGCGCATCGGACAGACCCCCGACCGCTCAAGCGGTACTTTGCGGTGTTCCTGATCTTCATGGCGCTGAACATGATCCGGAAGGCCGTGGGCTGGTCATAGCCGGCTTGCTGGTCCGGCAACCCGTCGCGCGGGGCTGGCTTACCCGGTGTTGGCGCTGCATCCATTCCGCTCGATGGCCGCGACGGCGCAGCGTTCATCATTGTCCGAACTGTCGCCGGTGATCCCGATGGCCCCGATCAGAATGCCGTCGCGTTCGATCAGGACACCGCCGGGAACCGGAACAAGATGGCCTCCGTTGAGCGCGTTCATCGCATCGATGAAATACGGCTGCTCCTGCGCGCGGTTGAAAAGCGCGCGCGACCCAAGACCCATGGCCACCGCGCCCTTGGCCTTGCCCTGCGCGATTTCGGGTCGAAGATTGCTGGTGCCGTCTTCGCGTTGCAGCGCCACCAGATGCCCGCCGGCGTCGATCACGGCGATTGTCAGCGGGTTCATGCGATTTGCGCGGCGATGGTCAAGCGCGGCGGCGATCAGGGCGTTGGCGAGGTCAAGGTTCATGTCAGGGCTTTCTGAAGGTCAGGTGGCCCGCTGGCAGTTTGTCTGCGCGCGGGGGCACCCATGGGCTTGTGGAAACGGTCAACCAAGAACTGGGACAGGGGGCGAGGTATTTCCGTTCCCATGGTCCCCATCCTAGCGGCATTCTTCTGCGGTGTGCCGGGATTATTCCGAGGTCTTGAGACACGGCATTGCGGCCAGCGGCGCGCCGGGGCCAGATGAGGGCAGGAGGAACACATCCCGCTCGGTTCTGAAGACCAACTTCATCCCCGCAAGGGCCTTCTTGCCGACCGGGGCCAAATCCGGCCTCCGGTGGTTGATGGTTGATGGTTGATGGTTGGCTGGTCGATGGCCTTCAGGCTGCGGTCTGGCACCGCGCTTGGCCCCGGAACCTGGAAGAAGTGTTTTCCCGCCTGACGCATCGGATTTGATCCTCCCAAGGCGCCGTAGGCTGGCGCGAACCCCTGTTGCCAGGGTGTAATTATGAATTCATAATTCAGTCAGTCGCCAATTTCTGCAGTGAAATCGGTGCCGGAATAGGGGAAACCCAAAGACACATGCGTGAAAATGCCCGTCTTTCCAGCCGTTTGCGCGGGGCTGTCACGGGCGATGTGATGGCCGACGCCGCATCACGTGCGCGCTACGCGACCGATGCCTCGATCTACCACATGGTGCCAGAGGCCGTGGTTGTGCCGCGGTCGGTGGAGGATATCGAGGCAACCATGGCCATCGCCCGCGAAGAAGGCACTCCGATCCTTCCACGCGGTGGCGGCACGTCGCAATGCGGGCAGACGGTCAACCGCGCCATCGTGCTGGACAACACCCGCCACCTGAACCGCATCCTGGACATCGACGCCGAAAACCTCACCGCACGGGTTCAGCCCGGCCTGGTTCTGGACGAGTTGAACCGCGCGCTGAAGCCGCACGGGCTGTGGTTTCCGGTCGATCCCTCCACCGCCTCGCGCTGCACGCTTGGGGGCATGGCCGCGAACAATTCATCGGGCGGCAAGTCCCTGCGCTATGGCATCATGCGCGACAACGTGCGGGCGATCTCGGCCCTTCTACCGGATGGAACGAAGGCGCAGTTCAACCGGGATGATCCCGCGCCGGGGTCCTATGCCGATCTGGTCAGCGACATGCGTGCCCTGGGGCGACGCGAGGCCGATGAAATTGCGGCGCGCTTTCCCACCGTGCAGCGCCGGGTGGGTGGCTACAACATCGACGTGCTGACCGGTGCGGATGTGAACATGGCGCATCTGCTGGTCGGCTCGGAAGGCTCACTGGCCTATTTCACGGAACTTGAGCTGAGCCTTGCGCCGCTGCAGGGGGAAAAGGTCATCGGTGTCTGCCACTTTCCGACCTTCTATGCCGCGATGGAGGCCGCGCAGCATCTTGTCACGCTGATGCCGCAGGCGGTGGAGTTGATCGACGACACGATGATTGCCCTGGGCCGCGAGATCCCGCTGTTCCGCAAGACCATCGAGGCCTTCGTCGAAGGCGACCCGGCCGCGCTGCTTCTTGTCGAATTTGCACAAGGCAGTGCTGCGGCCAATGCCGCCAAGCTTGCAGAACTGGCGCAGCTGATGGGCGATCACGGCTTTGCCTTCACCGGCGCAGGCGACCGCTGGGGCGGCGTTGTTCTTGTAACCGACACCGCCTTGCAGAACGCCATTGCCGAATACCGCAAGGCGGGCCTGAACGTGATGATGTCGATGAAAGAGGCAGGCAAGCCGATTTCCTTTGTCGAGGATTGCGCCGTCGCGTTGCCCGATCTTGCCGACTACACCCAAGGGGTGACCGAGATCTTCGCACGGCACGGCACCAAGGGCACATGGTATGCCCATGCGTCGGTCGGCTGTCTGCATGTGCGTCCCGTCCTCAACATGCGGCAGGACAAGGACGTCAAGACCATGCGGGCGATCGCGGAAGAGTGCTTTGACCTGGTCAAACGCTACAAGGGCTCGCATTCCGGCGAACATGGCGACGGGATCGCGCGCTCGGAATTCCATGAAAAGATGTTCGGCGCGCGGATCGTTTCGGCCTTCGAAGCGGTGAAATCGCGCTTCGATCCGGACGGCCTGATGAATCCCGGTAAGATCGTGCAGGCCCCGGCCCTGGATGACCGCAGGGTCTTCCGCTATGGCCCCGACTACGCCGTGCCGGAGTTTGAAACCGCGCTTGACTGGTCGGCATGGCCGGGTGCCGGCGGCGGGTTTCAGGGCGCCGTCGAGATGTGCAACAACAACGGCGCCTGCCGCAAGCTGAAGGGCGGCGTCATGTGCCCGTCGTTCCGCGCCACCCGCAATGAACGTGACACCACGCGCGGACGCGCCAACACCCTGCGCTTTGCGATCAGCGGGCAGATGCCCGGCGGGCTGACATCTGATGCCATGAACGACACCCTGAAATACTGCGTGTCCTGCAAGGGCTGCCGGCGCGAATGTCCCACCGGTGTGGACATGGCACGCATGAAGATCGAAGTGCTGGCCGCACGGCGCAAGCAACGGGGGATGACCCTTGCCGACAAGATGGTCGGCTACTTGCCGCACTATGCGCCGACGGCTGCGAAATTCGCGTGGCTGATAAACCTGCGCAACAGGATCGGGCTGGTGCGCAAACTGACGGAGCGGATCACTGGCATTTCGCACCGCCGCGCTGTTCCGGTCTGGTCCTCAAATCCTTTCCGTGATGACGAGGCGCAGGAGGCCAACCCGGACGTCCTGCTGTTCGCCGACGTCTTCAACAGGTACTTCGAGCCGGAGAACCTGGGCGCCGCCGTGCGTGTGCTGCGTGCAGCAGGCCTGCGGGTTGCGGTTGCGCGGGATGGCTCGGGCAGGGCGCTGGATTGCGGGCGGACCCTTCTGGCCGTGGGCTGTGTGGAAGAAGCAAGGGCCGAGGTGGCGCGGGTGATCGACGCGACGGCGGCAGCCGTCGCCAAGGGCATTCCGCTGGTGGGGCTTGAGCCGTCGTCGATCCTGACCTTCCGAGATGAAGCCTTGGGTTTGTGTCCCGGACCGGAGGCCGAGGCACTGGCGCAGTCCGCGCTGACATTCGAAGAGTTCCTTGTCCAACGGGCGAACCTGCCCCTGAAGTCTCTGAACAAGACGATCTATGTCCACGGCCATTGCCACCAAAAGGCCCATGATGCGGTGACGCCCTTGCTCGATCTGCTCAACCGTATCCCGCAGGCCGAGGTTTCCCTGATCGAAAGCGGGTGTTGCGGCATGGCGGGGGCCTTCGGCTATGCGCCCGACACCATCGACATCTCGCTCAAGATGGCGAACCTCGACCTGTTCCCGGCGCTTGCAGCGGCTCCGGAAGTCGCGGTTGTTGTGGCCAACGGCACCTCGTGCCGCCACCAAATCGCCGACGGCACCCCGCGCCGTGCGATGCACCTTGCCCGTCTGCTGGATCAGGTGATTGATGATTAGGCCGAAACCCATGCCCCTGACCGAGACCATCAAACGGCCCAGCCTGCACGAGGAACTTGTCGACAGGTTGCGCAACCTCGTGGTCGAAGACGCGTTGAAGCCCGGCGAGAAGGTGCCCGAGAAAGCGCTGTGCGAGTCTTTCGGCGTATCGCGCACACCGCTGCGGGAAGCGCTCAAGGTGCTCGCCTCGGAGGGCTTTGTCGTGCTGCAAGCCAATCGCGGCGCCCGCGTCGCAACAGTGACGCGGCAGGAGTTGGAAAACACTTTTCCGGTCATCGCGCGGCTGGAACAACTGGCCGGGGAACTGGCCTGCGACCATATCGATGCCGCGGGCATGGCATGGATCGAAGCGCGCCACGACGCGATGGCCAAAGCCTTCGACGCAAGAGATCGGCAATCGTATTTCCAGGCCAACCAGGATATTCACCAGGCCCTGATCCATGCCGCGAACAACGACATCCTGAAAGCGCATCACAAGCTTTTGGCAGCAAGGGTGCGCCGCGCCCGCTTCATGGCCAATCTGTCCGACGACCGCTGGGCGCAGGCCATCGAAGAACACGGCCGCATGATGGAGGCCCTGCGCCGGCGTGACGGCGAAAGCCTCGGCCAGGTGATGAAGCAGCACATGATGAACAAATTCGCCGCGCACATCAAAGCGATAGAGGACGAGGCTGACGAAGGCCCGGACAAATAGCACTGGCGGGGACTACCCGGCGCCGAACGCCAGCAGTCTTATCGATGGCGAAGAAGCGCGCTGGGGAGTTGCCCGGTCCAGCGCCGCATGGCACGGGTCAGGGTCGCCTGATTGGCATAGCCAAGGTCGTCTGAAAGCTCCTTGAGGGTCTGCACTTCGCCGCTTTGCAGGCGCTCCAGGGCGATGCGGGCGCGGGTGTTTTCCAACACGTCTGAAAAGCTTACCCCTTCGTCGCGCAAGCGGCGACGCAGGGTGCGCGGGCTCAAGTCCGCAGCGGCGGCGATCTTGTCCACCGTGGGCTTGGTATGGGGCAACATGGCGCCCATCAGCACCGACGCGGATCCCGCCAGACCGCAGCCGTGTGGCACAAGGGGGTGATCCGCGGTCGGGCTTTCCATGGCCGCCTTGATGACAGGCGCCGGGATCGGCCGGCTCGCGACGTCCCGATCGACCCAGATATCCAGTGCCCGGTTGTCCGAAGCCTGCAGGGACTCGCCCAGCCATGGGCGCAGATGCGACAGCCCGGCCCGCGGATGCGGGATCATCGAGACACGTGCGATGCTGGAAATATCCGAAGTGCCGCTTCGGCAGACCACGTCCACGAAGGCCGCGACGTATTGCTGGACCAGATGCAGCACCTCGTCCGAGCCGATGTTCAGGGTCCAGCCATCGCGTACATGCAGCGCGTCCCCGACGCTTTCGACAGAAAACAGCTCGTGCGTCACATGCAGCGGCATCATCCCGACCACACGCAGCAGCCCCTCGCGTACGGTCGGCCCGCGCAGGGCGGCATGGCCGATCAGCCCGATCTCGGCCACACTGCCAGCCCCGACGATGCGCCAAGCGACGTCCGGCCCTTCGGCCTGCGCGACGGCAACCAGCAACCGGATGGCACCCCGCAACGGCATCGGCAGCAACGGATCGGACTCGGGCAGCCACTCCAGTCCGGCCTGGGCCATGAACGGGGCGGGATCCTTGCCTTGGGACCGCAGCCAGCGGCGGATCGGGGTCACCGTTGCACCACGGATCAGGGGAATGCAGATGGACATTGGGGCGGTCCCCTTCCAATGGCCCACGCAATGGCCAGAAAAGTCAAATCGTGCACAAGTTGGCCTTCGGGATCAAGAGGCACAGGCATAGCCTGCGCCAAGTATCATTTCTGTTTCACCGCAGTTTCATCGCAATGCCCGGCGGGCTGAACCCGGCGGTGCCTTGTGCACAGGAGGCCAAATCCATGGCGCGAAGAAGAACCTTAGTATCCCTGGTCTGTTCCGGCTTGTTCCTGGCGACCGCAGCGGCGACACCGGCGGTCGCGCAGGCCCCGGTCGGATCCCCCGATGCGACCCGCACTCTCAGCGGCACGCAACTGCCCGCCCCGCCCATGGAATTCGGCGGCAAGATCGAACACGAAGCCCTGAAGTCCGAACCATGGTGGGCACCGCGCATCGTGCCGCCCAAGGATGCGCCCAACATCCTGCTCATCATCACCGATGACTCGGGCTTTTCGGTGCCCAGCACTTTCGGCGGGGTGATCCCGACCGACACCATGGACAAGCTGGCCGCCGAAGGGTTGAGCTATACGGCCATCCACTCCACCGCACTGTGTTCGCCGACCCGTGCCGCGCTGATCACCGGGCGCAATCACCATTCGGCAGGCTTCGGGGTAATCTCCGAGCAATCCACCGGGTACCCCGGCTACAACAGCATCATTTCCAAGGACAAGGCGACCATCGGGCGGATCCTGCTCGACAACGGTTATGCAACGTCGTGGTTCGGTAAGGATCACAACACCCCCGCCTTCCAGGCCAGCCAGGCCGGGCCCTTCGACCAGTGGCCCACGGGCATGGGGTTTGAGTATTTCTACGGGTTCGTCGGCGGCGACGCCAACCAGTGGCAGCCCAACCTGTTCCGCAACACCACCCAGATCTATCCGTTCAACCAGGCCGAGGGAGAATGGAACCTGGTCACCGCGATGGCCGATGACGCCATCGAGCACATCACGAACCTGCATCAGATCGACCCGTCGAAGCCCTTCTTCGTGAAATACGCGCCCGGCGCCACCCATGCCCCGCACCACCCGACCAAGGAATGGGTCGAGAAGATCGAGGCGATGCACCTGTTCGACGATGGCTACCAAGCGTTGCGCGAGACCATCTTCGAGAACCAGAAGAAAATGGGACTGGTGCCGCAGGATGCCACCCTGACCGAATGGCCCGCCGGCAAGCTGAAGCCCTGGGACGCGCTGACCGATACCGAGAAGAAGCTGTTCATCCGCCAGGTCGAGGTTTTCGCCGCCTATACCGCCTATAGCGACCACGAAATCGGCCGTGTCATTCAGGCGGTCGAAGACATTGGCGAACGCGACAACACGCTGATCATCTATATCAACGGCGACAACGGCACGTCGGCCGAAGGCGGCCCGCTGGGTACCTTCAACGAGGTGGCCTTCTTCAACGGGCTGAACGAAATCCCCGCCGAAACCCAGATGAAATGGTACGATGTCTGGGGCACCGAAGCGACCTACAACCACATGGCGGCAGGCTGGGCCTGGGCCTTTGACACGCCCTTCGACTGGTTCAAGCAGAACGCCTCGCGACTGGGCGGCATCCGCCAGAACATGGTGGTGTCCTGGCCCAATGGCATCGAGGAAAAAGGCGGACGCCGCGACCAGTTCATGCATGTGATCGACGTGGTGCCGACCATCCTTGAGGTCACCGGCATTGCCGCGCCCGAGGAGGTGGACGGGATCGCCCAGAAACCCATCGAAGGCACCAGCTTTGCCTATACCTTCGACGCTGCCAATGCCGACTCCCCCAGCCAGCACACGACCCAGTATTTCGAGATGTTCGGTCAATGGGCGCTGTATCACGAAGGCTGGCTGCTCAGCACCAAGGTGAACCGCGCGCCTTGGGAAATCAGCGGCGCCGCAAACCCCGATCCGCTGAACAATCAGGTGCTGGAGCTTTATGACCTGACCAGCGACATGAACCAGACAACCGACATCGCCAAGGATCACCCCGAAAAGGTGAAGGAACTGAAAGCGCTGTTCATCGATGAGGCGAACAAGTACCAGGTGTTCCCGCTGGATGCCTCGGTTCAATCGCGTCTTGTTGCGCCGCGTCCGAATATCACTGCCGGCCGTGACGAATTCGTCTACATCAAGCCGATGGTGGGTCTGCCGCAGGGCGACTCGCCGCTGCTGCTGAACACCTCCTACACGATCACCGCCGAGATCGACGTGCCGGAAGGCGGCGCCGAGGGCATGATCCTGACCTCGGGCGGGCGTTTTGGTGGCTATGGTTTCTACCTGAAGGATGGCAAGCCGGTGTTCCTGTGGAACATGGTCGATCTTGAGCGCATCAAATGGGAAGGCAAGGACGCCCTTGCGCCGGGCAAGCATACCGTCGAATTCGACTTCAAATATGACGGGCTGGGCACCGGGACGCTGGCCTACAACAATTCCAGCGGCATCGGCAAAGGCGGCACGGGCACCCTCAAGGTCGACGGCACAGTGGTCGACAGCAAGGCGATGAAGAACACCTTGCCGATCATCCTGCAGTGGGATGAGAGCTTTGACATCGGATCCGACACGCTGACCGGGGTCAATGATGCCGACTACACGCCGCCCTTCGCCCTGACCGCAAAGCTGGACAAGCTGACCGTCAAGATGGATCAGCCACAGTTGAGCGAAGCCGACAAGAAGACGCTGGAAGAAGCGCTGCAAAAAGCCAGCGATTGATCCGCAACGTCGGCCGGGGTGTGACCCGGCCGACGTCTCCCTTCGGGGTTTGGGTCATCGAGTTCGCGCCAAGCGCGGCCTTTGGCCAAAAGCTCCCGAGGTGGCATCACTGCCCAAATCGCCTTGAGGGAGACACCGCGTGATCCCAGCATGTGCGGTAGGCAACCGGGTTTGTGGAAAGCCTCTTGCGGCTGGCAAGGAAAGCTGAACGAGAGAGTGCCTTGGCCCGCTGAACGTTCTGATCCACAGCACCGGCATCAAGGCCGCCAGCAAAGTGGCACACGGGTGCCACTTTGCCTGTTGGCAGCTCAACTTTCGTCGGGCAGCGCCACAACGGCGATCATTTCGACCCGCATGCCCGGACGGGCCAGTGCAACACCGCCGGTCGCGCGGGCAGGCGGGGCGTCACGGCTGACCCATTCATCCCAGACGGCGTTCATGCCCTGGAAATCCGCCATGTCGGACAACCATACCTGGACAGAGGCGATATCGGCCTTGGTTGCGCCAAGTTCTTCGACAACCTTGTCCAACTTGCCCAGGACCTGGCGGGTCTGCTCCGTGATATCCGCGGCCAGATCATCCGGAACCTGCCCGGCAAGGAAGGCAACATTTCCGATACAGACCGCTTGGCTCATGCGGGGACCTGGGGTGAGGCGTTTGAGTGACATCTGGTTTCCTTTCGAGTCAATCGTTGTCGTCAAGAGTAGATCCAGCGCCTGCGCGCGACTGTTCCGACGCCGGAACCGTCGTGCGCATGGCAAAGGTGTTGAGCATGGAAATGGTGTCAGCGCCGGTGTTGGCTTTGGGCGATTGGCCTGCGGGCGGGTCTGTCGCCACACCCTGCTGTGCGGTCAGCGAAAGCTCAGCCTCGGACGGCAACGCGGCAAGCGCGCCTGATGCTGTTTCCGGCCAATCTGACCCCTGCCCAACAACGACCGAGCCGCCGGCCCAGGACACGGTGATCGAAACACCGTTCTTCTGGGCGATGTTGGCAAGGAAGGGCAACATGAGGATCGGACAATCCACCTTGCCTAGGGTGATCGAACAGTCCGCCACGGGACCGTCCGACAAGGCGGCGTAGTCGCACAGCGTTGCACCCAGAACGATCGGACACAGCGCGCGACCGCCTGCGGCGCGCCAGTCGCCCCGCGCAACACTCGGGCACAGCTCTGCCCATTCGCGCCCCTGGGCCTGCTTGAGATGGGTGCAAAGATAGCCGGGGCCGTCGATCCCGTGCATGGCCAGCCAGGCGGCAGCGAACCCGGCCTCTTCGGCCATGCCCCAGCTCATCCCCGCGCCGCGGGCCGCCTTCATGCAAAGCGATGCAACTTCATTGCGCGACAAGGGTGCTGCTTGGTTGTCCTGGAAAAAAGGCGTGGAATCGCCGCGCGTCTGGTCGTGAGGTTGCGTGTTCATGTGGACTTCTCCGCTTGGACGTCGTCGGGATAGGGCGCGCCCTGAAACAGGTTGATGCGAACCCAGCGATCCGACCGCGGATCGAACTGGTTTGCCCCGAAGAATGCCAACTTGCAGCGCAAAAGGTCGATGGGCAGCATGTCGGCCGCTATCAGGTTGTCATGGACTTCCGCAAAGGGGTGGTGCTGCGCGATCTGGGCACGGCGCACGGTGTAGCGATGCTCAGGGTGGGCCAAAAGAAGGGATGCGACCGGGGTCGCGTCGTCAAACCCCTGCAATGCCGCATACAACTCGGCGATCAGTCGGGCGATGCACAGCGGTTGTTCCAGGGTCGCCCCTTCTTCCGAGGCGCGCTCGCCCAGGCGAGGTTCCAGCTTTTCCTCGGACACGTACCAGAACCGAGCGATGTTCTCGGGCGAGGTGAAATCGATCGACAGCGCCCAGGCGTATTCGGATTCCAGGATGGCCCGCAAATCCTTGATCGGCATTGACCCGTTCAACCGGAAGGTTGCCGCTTCGTCGGCCCCCATATGATCGGCAAGATCGTCCACCAGGTCTCCATGCGGCTCCAGCATCAGAGCCAACAGCGCCTCTTGCCCTTCGTGACTCAGGGTCTCGGAGCCCCATGTCCACAGCGCATCCCAGGGACGGGGTTGCTGTGTATCCCAGTCAGACAGTTTGTCCGATACCATGGCAAGATCACGGCGCAGGTCGTGCAGTTTTTCGACTTGAACAGGATGCACCGACCGCCAGATGTCGGCATTCCGGATCGCCGCATCCAGGGCTTTGCCCATCCCGGCCACGGCGTCGTCTGCCGCGCCGGGCTGAGCGCGCACCCGCGCCAGTGCCTCTTCGCGGGCCATGATCCAGTTGTTCAGGAGCACCGGATGCCGGACGATGAACGGTGCCATGCCCAGCCCGGTGGAGTTGCCGACACCAAGCATCCGGCGGATCTCGGGGCTCAGCCCGACCGCGCGATCCCCGCCTTTGACGGCCGCCATGTGTTCAGCAATATCGACCGTAAAGGCACGGATCAGCCACACTGTCAGCATCTCGACCTGAAACGGGGCCGCAAGTTCGGGGCGCGCGGCAATGTCGTCACGGTCCGCCGCGCCGAATTTTCCGGAACCGTAGACAGCCGTCGTCCGCATTAGATAGCCGACAGCGGCGATTTCCTCGGGGTCCGGCTGTTGGCCTTGCGAGAGCGCGCCGACCACATGGTCGAACAGCCGAACCGAGCGGTTCGCGCGGGCCAGGGTGAGTTCCGTGGGGCTGATCCGGCCGGCTTCCTGCAAGGGGACATTGTCGCCAAGCCGGACAATATCCTCGGGCGACGGATCACCGTCGAACAGTGTGAAAGTCGCATCCCAGGCGGTCGCGATCACCCGGTCCGAGCGCATCTCGGCAGGCAGGTCATGGGAAAATGCGACAAGGCTGTAGGTCCGTTCGGCACCCTTGACCCGGTACACCGCATGACCGACCCCCTTCGCATCAACTTCCCAGACCGGACGGTCGATAACCCAATCCTCGTCGGTCAACCGCCGCAGAAGCACACGGAGGAAGGACAAACGGGTCGGATGGCTGCTGCCCATCCGCGCAAGTCGCATGACTTCTGATGCCGGACGCCGGAATGCGGCGGTTTCCGAAGACGAATTCTGATCTTGTAGGGACATCGCATTTCCTCCTGGTGTTTCTGGGGTGAAGCAGGTGTGGCGCAGGCGCGCCGCGCCACACCGAGATGTCAGGTCTGCACCGGTTTCGGCGAGCGTCCGAGCATCCAGGTGATCCGCAAGGCATCCCAAAGCGAGGGCAGCAGGATCAGGGACACGGGCACCGCCGTGATCACGATGAAGCTCTGAAGCTTTCCGATGCCACCGGCGCCGGTCGAGATCAGGATCAACGCCATCACCCCCATGGCAATCCCCCAGAACGCCCGCAGTCCGGTCGAGGGTTCCCCGTCGCACATGGTGGTCGAGATCACATAGCTCATCGAGTCGCTGGTCGTGGCCACGAAGCACATCGTCAACGCCAGGAACAGAACCGACAGGATGAAGCCCAGCGGCATCGCCTGGGTGATCGCCAGCAGGCCGGCGGGCAGGTTGAAGCCCTCGAACGGCCCCGAAATGATACCGGGCTCGGCGATTTCGAAGAAGATGCCGGATCCACCGATGATCGTGAACCAGAAGTTGGTGATGATCGGTGCGACGATCGACAACATGATGATGATTTGGCGGATCGAGCGCCCTCGGCTGACGCGCGCAATGAAGATCGCCATCAGCGGTCCGTAGCCCATGAACCAACCCCAGAAGAACACGGTCCACCAGCCCAGCCAGCCGGGATCACCGAAAACGCCCGCGTCGCCACGGTAGAGTGTCAGATCGATGAAATGGGCAAGATAGACCTGCATACCGCCAAAGAAGCCGGAGAATATGTCGGTTGTGGGACCAGCGATCAACATGAACACCAGCAAGGCAACCGCAAGGATCACGTTGATCTGGGACAGCACCTTGATGCCTTTGGCCAGACCGGTGATCGCGGACACCGTATAGACCCCCACAAGCGCCAGGACCGCGACGGCCTGCGTGGTGAAATTGTCGGGAATTCCCGTCAATGCGTTCAGGCCATAGGACATCTGCAGACCCAGAAAGCCAATCGGCCCCACGGTGCCCGCGACCACCGCGATGACACAGGATGCGTCGGCGATCAGGCCGATCGGCCCGTGCAGCGCGCGGTCTCCGAACACCGGATAGAGCAGGGTGCGCGGTGCCAGCGGCAGACCCTTGTCATAGTGATAATGCATCAGCATGACGGTGGTCAGCGATCCCAGGATCGCCCATGCCAGAAATCCCCAATGCAGGAAGCTCTGTGCCAGCGCCGCGTTCGCGACGGCCTGCGGATCGTCGCCCAGATCACCAAAGACCGGTGGCGTCGACAGAAAATGTGCAATCGGTTCCCCTGCGGCCCAGAACACGCCCCCGCCTGCAAGCAGGGTGCACATGATCATGGCGGCCCAGCTGAAGGTGTTGAATTCCGGCATGGTCAGCCCGCCCATCACGGTCTTGCTGCCAGGCAGAACACACAGCACAAGGCCGATCAGGAAAGTCGCCAACAGCAGGATTTGCCAATACAGGCCGAAATACCGCGCCGAAAATCCGAACCCGGCATCGACAAGCGCAGAAAGCCCTTCGATGTCAAAGAATGCATAGGCGCAGAACAGGGCGATAAACCCGCCGGTGATGGCAAAAAGCGCTTTGTCTATCCCTCCGGATACGGCGCCTGATTGTGGTGTCGCTGAACGTGTCATCTGTGGTCCTCCCAGATCATGTGAATGCTGCGCCTTACTCGGCGGCGCGCGTCTTGTCGGTTGATTGCGCAGAGAGTGCGCCGAAGCTCTTGCCGAAAAAGGCGTGCCAGTTGTTGCCCATCACGCCGTCAGTCGTTGCCGCATCCAGCCCTGCGGCGCGCAATCCGTGGCGGATCGCAGCCAGATCGCGGTTGTCATGGAACCAGCTGGGCATGGGCGGGAAGCCGGGTGCATCCGCACTGCCTTCGCCATAGTCGATGGTCTTGGTCCACCGGCCGACGCGCATCCACTCGACAATGCTGTCTGGATGGTCCTGGCAAAGATCAGTTCCGATCCCGACGCTGCCCGGTCCGACCAGATCGACCGCAAGAGCCGCCATGTCGCACCAGGATTGCAGCGTGCAGCCGCTGCCGTCTTTCAGGTGGTGCGGATAGGTGGAAAGCCCCAGAAAGCCGCCGCTTTCCCCCAGTGCACGTAGCAGAGCATCGGATTTGTTGCGCAAAGCGGGGTGCCAGCTTGCCGGGTTGGCATGGGTGATCGCGATCGGGCGCGTCGAATGCTCGATCGCCTCCAGAGTGGACTTCTCGCCCGAATGGCTCATGTCGACCACAAGGCCGACGCGGTTCATCTCGGTGACAACGGCGCGGCCCATGCGGGTCAGACCGGTGTCCTCGTCCTCGTAGCAACCCGATGCCAGCAGCGACTGGTTGTTGTAGGTCAGTTGCATGAACCGCAGGCCGAGCGTGTGCATCACCTCGACAAGTCCGATGTCATCCTCGATGCAGGACGGGTTCTGCGAGCCAAAGAAGATCGCCGTGCGCCCGGTCTTGCGCGCCAGGTCTACGTCGGCGGCTGTCCGACCCTGAAAGATCAGGTCCGGATAGGTCTCGAACCAGCGGTTCCACCGCTCGATCTGCAGCACCGTTTCGCGGAAGGTTTCGTGATAGGTGATGGTGACGTGGACAGCATCCACGCCCCCCTCTCGCATCTGGCGAAAGATCTTTTCGGACCAGTTGGCGTATTGCAGCCCGTCGATCAGAAAGGTCATTGCGGCTCTCCCGCGGCGACATAGGCGGTCTTGACGGTGGTGTAGAATTCGGCGGCATAGGTGCCTTGCTCGCGTGGGCCAAAGCTCGACGCGCCGCGCCCGCCGAAGGGAACGTGATAGTCCGTGCCCGCCGTCGGCAGGTTCACCATCACGCAACCCGCCCGCATGTTCGCGCGGAAATGGCTGGCCCGGGCGAGCGAGCGGGTCATGATGCCCGCCGTCAGCCCGAATTGCGTGTCATTGGCCAGCGACAGAGCTTCCTCGTAGCTGTCGGCCCGTTGTACCGCGGTGATCGGCGCGAACATTTCCTCGCGGTTGATCTGCATGTCGTTGCGGGTGTTCGCGAACACGGTGGGGGCCATGTAGTAGCCGTTTGTCGGCATATCCAAACGATCACCACCACACAGCAACTCGGCGCCTTCGGATTTTCCGATCCCAACATATTCGAGGTTCTGCGACAGTTGCCCTTCACTGACGACCGGACCGATCTGGGTGCCGTCCTCCAGCGCGTGACCGACCTTCAGCGCCTTGGCCGCCAGAACCAGCTTTTCAACGAAGGCGTCATGCACCGAGGCATGCACGATCAGGCGGCTGGCTGCGGTGCATTTCTGCCCCGTGCCCCCAAAGGCAGAGCCGGCGGCCAGGGTGACCGCCAGATCGAGATCGGCGTCATCCATGACGATCAACGGGTTTTTCGAACCCATTTCCATCTGCACTTTGGTCATGTTCTGGATGGCCGTCGCCGCGATGCCGCGCCCGACAGGCACAGATCCCGTGAAGGTGATTGCGTCGACCTGATCGCTTTCCACCAAGCGTTGGCCGACATCGCGGCCCGGTCCGGCGACCAGGTTGAACAGGCCCTTGGGAATGTCCTGACGTGCAATGATCTCGGTCAGCGCGACAGCGCTGGCGGGCGTGACGTTGGCAGGCTTCCAGACCACGGCGTTGCCAAAGGCCAGCGCCGGCGCGATTTTCCACGCAGGCGTGGCGACGGGGAAGTTCCACGGGCTGATGATGGCAACCACGCCGACAGGCTCGCGGCGCACGTCAATCTCGATGCCGGGGCGTACACTCTCGGCCAGATCGCCGTGCTGGCGAAGGACTTCGCCGGCAAAATAGGTGAAGAACTGCCCGGCGCGGTACACTTCACCCTTGCCCTCGGCGAGCGGCTTGCCTTCTTCGCGGGACAACAGGCGGCCGATTTCTTCGGCACGGGCCATCAGTTCGGTCCCGATCGCCATCAGCACATCATGCCGTTTCTGGATGCCGGCGGCCCACCACTGTGGCTGCGCGCGGCGGGCTGCGGCGAGAGCCTCGTCAAGCTGCGATGCGTCGGCCTGCGCATACATCCCGATCAGGTCGGATGTGTCTGACGGGTTGCGGTTTTCAATTTGCGAGGCGCCGTCGCTCCAAGTGCCATCGATATAGAGTTGCGTGCGATCGGTCATGGGAGTCTCCTGTTTGGCTTACAGGCACCTAGACCATTCAGGAGAATTCAGTCATTCTAAAAGAAATGAAGTTTTCTTCAGGATTTTTGAATGAACATCAAGCTAGAGATGCTCCGGACCTTCTGTGTCGTGGCTGAAAAGGGCACGCTGTCCGGCGCCGCCAAGGCGTTGGGGCGCACGCCTTCTGCCATCTCGATGGTTCTGACCCAGTTGGAAGAGCATGTCGGCGCACCGTTGTTTGAAACGGACCGGAAAAGCCGCCTGACCCCTTTGGGGCAGCTTGTGCTCGAAGAAAGCCGTCGCGCAACGGATGTCTTTGACAGGAGTATAAAGGCGATTGGTCGGCACGCGGTTTCATCGGTTGGAATCGTGCGCATCGCAGCGGTGCCTTCGGCGACGGTTGCGCTGTTGCCAAAGGTGATCGAGATGTTTCGGGAGACCCACCCGGATGTCCGCATCGAAATCAGTGATGTCGACAGCGCCGCTGTGCGCCGCCGGGTTCAGCGTGATGAAGCCGATATCGGCATCGTCTCTGCCCGACCGGACGATACCGTGGAGGGTGAGCCAATTCTCTGCGATGACTTGGGCATCGTGTGTGCCGAAGGCGGCCCGGTTCACAAAGCGCACCTTGCAGCCAAAGGTCACTCGGACTGGAGCCTGCTGACGCATGAACCCCTGATCGCGAATCCGCTTTGCAATCTGGTGGACGACCCTTTGATCCCTTTGCTGCTGGCTGGCAGCACGCTCGAGGCGCGCAACACGACGGCAATCCTGTCATTTGTCCGGCGCGGCCTTGGGGCCAGCATCCTGCCGTATGATGCCGTCAGGAACCAACCGGATGGGGTCGAGTTCTTTGTCCCATCAACGCGCGTGAACAGCCGTGAGTTGCGCAAGATCAAACAAGACAAGGACCGCACCAGCGCGCCAATCACCGTGTTTTGGGCGCTTTTGAAGGAATATCCAAGACCCCCTTGAACCAAGACAAGACGGTCACGGCACGTCTGGATGCTCGGGTCGATATTCGTTCAACACATCCTGGCGCTGAGCATTCAGGCGGGAACTCATGCTGTTTGGAATGCTCTCCTGACTTTCGTTGAATCCTGTTCGGAGCGCCCCTGGCCCAGCAGTTTTCTTGGGCTGTAGCGGCAGTGTGAGGCGCACCTGGATTCACAAACGCTGGACCCTCTTGCTTTGACGCGAGGAAGCGGACATGGGAGCAAGCATCTACAGCGACGAGTTCAAGCGGGATGCGGTGCAACAGATCACGCTGCACCGCGCCCATCGCGGGTGCATCGTCATCCTGGCGTGTACCAGATCGGCGACGTGTAGGCGCGCTCCTGATGGGTCGGGTCCACGAAGTCGGGAATGTCAGTGCCGAAGAAGACCGCGTCATAGGTGGTCCAGCGCGGTGTCGGGATCTCGAGCACGCGGACATAGTAGAAGGCGCGCAGGGCCGGATCGAAGTCCGGATCCTCCCAATAGGTTTCAAGGAACGGCGCGCCAATGGCGTTGGTGTAGGTCGCGGTGGCCACGTCCACGGTGTTGCCTACATCACCGTCACAGGCACCGTTCTCGATGGCACGGGCGTCCGAGCACGCCACGTCATAGACCCGCTCCTGCGTTTCGCCGGCGGCATCAACCCAACCCTTGATGACCTGAACCCGGTCGATATTGGCCCCATCGGGATCGCGCAGCGCGCGGATCAGCATACCCGGCGTGTCACCCTCGTCGAACCCGGTCAGGTCGCCGCCCATCGGCACGCCGTTGTCATAGCCGTAGGCCGCAAAATCGGACCGTGCGAGGTCATCCGCGCCGAACATGGCTCCGGCGAAGACGCGCACGCGCAGGCGGGTTCCGGTTGTGGCATAGACTTCCTTGTTGTTGAGAGAGTCCCAGATCGCCTCGCGGGTGTTTTCGCGCGCCCAGACAGCCGCAACGCCGGAAGCAAGGCCGATGCCGTGAATCTGGTCATCGGCGGGATCGTCGGGCGTGAGGCGGCCGGTAATCTCTTCCTCCCAGCGCAGCGGTTCGCCGGTCGGTTCGACCATCGGAGCCTTGCCGAAGAAATTGTCCTCTTGCGCGGTCGACAGGCCGGTATGGGAATCCGTCGAGCCGACCATGCCGAACTTGAACGGGTTGGCGCCAAGTTTGGCTTCGTAGGCCATGCCGCGCTTCAGCGCCTCGCGGGCATATTCCCGTGGCAGCATCTTGGGGGTCTTGAGCTCTGGACCAAAGCTGCCGACATCCCATGTTCCGTAGTCTGCGAAGGCATCATCGGGTGACAGCATCGGGTGTGCCTCGCCGTCGCCCTTGATCTGGGTGACTTCGTACAGTGGTTCCCACCGCATCCGGCGCTTGGCATAATCGGCGTCGATCGGGGTCTTGTCCGTCAACGTCACGTCATCAAACATCAAGCCATTCGACAGATTGCCATTATGAGGAATGGCCAGCACCTGCCCGCCGGTTAGCGTTTCGTACCGCTCCATCCAGTCCCAGAGATCTTCGGGGTCGTCACTGTCATAGGCGCTGAACGGGGTAACCTGATCGGCCTCTGCCTTGCTGTCCCTGAAAATGAGGTTGCGGTGCAGGTTGTTGCCGTCCGGGCCGGACGTCCATTCATAGCCGATCAGGGCGGTAAATGCGCCAGGATCGTTGTGCTGCTCGGCGGCCTCGGTAATGCGATTCCACATGGTCTGGACAAGCGGACTGTCAGCCAGTGGATCGCCGCCACTTGGACCGGACGAGAATGCGCTGCCCCAATAAACATAGGCTTCGTCCTTGGCCTCCTTGGTCCGGGGCGCAAAGATGTCGCGCAAACCGGCGGCCCAGTCGTTGCCCTCGAGTAGCGGGCTCTCTTCGTCGAGCGCGAGATAGAGACCGAGATTTTCGGCGTGGTCGGCAACAACCAGAAAATCCAGCGGCCGCTGCAGGCGCGCCGGGATGCCGTTCGACGACGTGACGACCTGCCCCTTGGCAAAGCGATAGGCATCGTCAGGTGTGGTTGTTGCACCGGTAAGACCTGCATCAGCGGAATATGCGGTGTGCAGATGCGTATCGCCAAACAGAACCTGATCGGGATAGTCGTGCTGGAGATAGGGCACGTAGTCTGTATTGGGGCTGGGTGAGAGCGTCCCTACGTCTTGTGCGGCGACCGGCACCGCTGCGGTTGCACAGACCAGAGCCGTGATTGATGTCCTGAGCATCTAAATTTCTCCTAATTCGAGCGTCCGCCTTGACGATTGAACGGGTCAGGCGACCTGTGCGATCTGCTGGATCCACGAAAACGACCCGACCGATGAATCCCGCCATCCGTCGGCGGAACCATGGTCAGCGTCCGTCAACGGCGATTGGAACCAGACGTAACACAGCCGCTCCGGTCATTTTGCGACAATATTCTGACCCATAAGGCCGGTTTCATCGTTGTCAGCCGGCACAACGTCCGGATGATCAATCGGATGGCTCCGCGGGTTGATGGGCGATTC
The DNA here is from genome assembly GCF_049800695.1 of Fluviibacterium sp. S390. Taxonomy (NCBI): domain Bacteria; kingdom Pseudomonadati; phylum Pseudomonadota; class Alphaproteobacteria; order Rhodobacterales; family Paracoccaceae; genus Meridianimarinicoccus; species Fluviibacterium sp. S390. The sequence goes on from NZ_JBNAFN010000005.1 coordinate 161,946, forward strand.
AGCCGCGCCTGAGATGCGTGGTCGGCGGCGCGGAGGGTTTCTCTTCTGCAGTCGCTTCGTCTATTGGGGCATCGTCGTCCAAGCCCGCCGCTTCATCGGCCTCGGTCATGGCGACTTGCAGATCCTCAAGCGCCGGTTCCAGTTGTTCAATCTCGCGATCGATCTTTTCGGAATTCTTCCCAGACGCGTGCTTTTGCAGTTTGGCAATGCGCATCTGCAGGGTATGAGCCGACGGATCATGGGCCCGCAGCGTGGTTGAGAGTTTGGCTGTCTCAGCCTCCAAAGAGACGACGACCGTCTTCAGAACGGCCGGATCGTTGGACGGAGTTGGCGTGCCGCCGGACATGAGCATGACTGCCATGGCACCCCACTTGCCTCCACAAAATTTAGCAATATCAGTGCAGAAGGTTGGCCTGCTCGCGCAGGCAGTACGCCCCGGTCCGGCCGGTGCCAGTCAATCCTATCCCACAGCATGGCCAAATGCGCAGACGTCAGGCGCATACCTTCAAGGGACAGGACGGACCGTAGCTGGCCGGAATTTTCTGACCAAGGGCTATTGTATCCCTATGCCGCGTCGTAGCTTGTAAACACCTCGGTGCTGCCGTCGCGTCGGATCAAGAATACGTCGTATGCTTCGCGCTGCTCTTCAGGACCCATGCCGGGTGACCCGTAAGGCATGCCAGGAACAGCGAGGCCGACAGCATCTGGTCGTTCTTCCAGTAGACGGCGGATGTCGGCAACCGGCACGTGCCCCTCGATCAAGTAGCCTTTGACCCTGGCTGTGTGGCACGAGATCATGTCTTGCGGGATACCGTTGTCCAACTTGTAGCGGATCAGCAGCGTCCCAGAGCTGCGCTCCACGGTAACACGAAAGCCCTCCTGGCGAAGGATGTCGACCCAAACTTGGCAGCAGCCGCAATTGGGGTCTTTGAGAACCTGCACAGCGGGCGCGTCCTGCGCAAACGCTGCGAACGGCGCGGTGCTGGCAAAACCTGCCATGGCGGCGACAATCTGGCGGCGCGTCATTTGCATCACGAACTTCCTTCTTCCGTGTCTTGGTGTAGATGGGAGCATGGCCCGATATTGCTGGTTCCGGGGACATCCTGGCCATCAGGCATGCTGTTGTTCTTCCGTCTCTTCGTAGTGAATGACCACTTGGTGCGCAATCTGGAACGCGGAAGGTACTTGCGGCAAACCGGGCTCAGAGCAATGGCTTGAGCGAGATCGAAGTATCGGCACTGCGGAGTGGGGGGTGAAACGGGGGGCAAAAGAATGCCAGTCACACCCAAATCATTGCAATAACTGGAATTTTTGGGGTGATGGCGGAGACGAAGGGATTCGAACCCTCGAGACCCTTCCGGGCCTACTCCCTTAGCAGGGGAGCGCCTTCGACCACTCGGCCACGTCTCCGCGGACGGGTCTATCGGGAATTGCGGGGCAGGGGCAAGAGCAAAACCACAGGTTTCGCGACAAAGCGGCGGCCCTGCGGCTCTTTTCTTTTGGCAGGCGGCTGCGTATCACCGGCGCAACACGAACACAGGATGCCCCCATGCTGAAAACCCGCATCATCCCCTGCCTGGACGTCAAGGACGGCCGCGTGGTGAAGGGCGTCAATTTCGTCGATCTGATCGATGCCGGCGACCCTGTCGAGGCCGCCAAGGCCTATGATGCGGCGGGTGCTGACGAGCTGTGTTTCCTGGACATCAACGCCACCCATGAAAACCGCGGGACCATGTACGATCTGGCCACCCGCACCGCCGAGCATTGCTTCATGCCGCTGACCATCGGCGGCGGCGTGCGGACCCACGAGGATGTGCGCAAACTGCTGCTGGCGGGGGCCGACAAGGTCAGTTTCAATTCCGCTGCCGTGGCCAATCCCGACGTGGTGGCCGAAGCCGCGGATCGTTTCGGCAGCCAGTGCATCGTGGTGGCCATCGATGCCAAGACCGTGGAGCCGGGGCGGTGGGAGATCTTTACCCATGGCGGCCGCAAGCCCACGGGTATCGATGCGGTGGAGTTTGCACGCACGGTGGTCGAAAAGGGCGCGGGCGAGATCCTGCTGACCTCGATGGATCGGGACGGGACGCGGGCCGGGTTCAACCTGCCGCTGACGCGGGCGATCTCGGATGCGGTGCATGTGCCGGTGATCGCTTCGGGCGGGGTCGGCACGCTGGATCATCTGGTCGAAGGGGTGACCGAGGGCAGGGCCAGCGCGGTGCTGGCGGCCTCGATCTTTCACTTCGGCGACTACACCATTGGCGAGGCCAAGGCGCATATGGCGCAGGCCGGAATCCCTGTGAGGCTTTGAGAGATGCACACGCTGGACCGTCTGTTCGAAACCATCCAGACCCGCCGCGACGCTGATCCCGACAGCTCCTGGACGGCACGTCTGTTCGCCAAGGGACCGGAAAAATGCGCCGAGAAATTCGGCGAGGAAGCGATCGAGGCCATCATCGAAGCGGTGAAGGATGACAAGCCGGCGCTGACCAGTGAAGCAGCCGATGTGCTGTATCATCTGCTGGTCATGCTGACGGCGCGCGACGTGGCGCTGGCCGACGTGCTGGACGTGCTGGAAGGCCGGATGGGGACCTCTGGTGTGGCAGAAAAAGCCGCCCGTCCTTCCGTATAGACGGTTGACGCATCTTGCCCTGACCGGTCATTGATCACAGGCCCCTTGGATCAGGATTTGAAGCCGCGCCATGTTCAACACCCTTCTTGAAGAATTCATCACGTTGTGGGTGGTGATCGATCCCATCGGCACAATCCCGGTCTTCATCGCCGTGACCTCGGCCCTGACCGCCGCCGAGCGCCGCAAGACCGCGCTTGTGGCCTGTCTGGTCAGTGCCGCGATCCTGATGTTCTTCCTGGTCTTCGGCCAATTGCTGATCGATGCCCTGGGCATCGGCCTGCTGTCGTTTCAGGTTGCGGGCGGCATCATCCTGTTCCTGTTCGCACTCACCATGATTTTCGGGGAATCCAAGGCGGAAACAGATCGCAAATCAATCGAACTGGAAGAAGGGATTACATCAGATCGCCCGTCCCCGGCGGTTTTCCCTCTGGCCGTTCCCTCGTTGGCCTCGCCCGGCGCCATGCTGGCCATCGTGATCCTGACCGACAACCACCGTTTTTCGGTCGGGGATCAGGCGATGACCGCAGGGGTCATGGTGCTGATCGTGGCCATTGCCTATGCCTGCATGCGTCTGGCCGATCCGATCATCCGGCTGATCGGAATATCGGGGAGCGCCGTTGTCAGCAGGGTGATGGGGATGGTTCTGGCGTCCGTGGCGGCCAATGCGGTCCTGTCGGCGATGCTGGAGATCGTGAAGACCGGGGCGCTGTAGCCCCGCACGGGCCTTCCAGGATGAGCTTGCCAAGTCGCGAAGGCGTGGCACCGTGGCCCTTGTGCGTCTCTTGGGCGGGCATCGGTGGTCAGAATTCCTCCAACTACAAAATCGCATATGAGATTGCATTTACATATTAAAGAAACATGTTCTTTTGTTCCGTCTCGTTATTTACCATAGGTAAGGCAGGGTGCATTGCCTGCGATCCGGCAATGACCGGGAGGAGATATTGACATGGAAATTGATCGATTGAAGGGGCGGATCGGGCTTGCCATAGCAAGCATTCTTGCCATTGCCAGCGCGGATCCTGCCGTGTCGTTGAGTCTGGAGTTCTTTGAGTCGGGCAACCCGACGTCCTTGTTGAGGTTTACCGATGGCGACGCGACGGATCAGAACGGCAAGGTTCGGAACTTTCAGTTCTCATCCACATGTACCACTTGTCCGGGGGCACTCTCGGTGGGCGGATTTCAGATTTCTAAGATCAGCGCAAAGAGAACCAGGCCCGGCAAAGGCCTCGGCGCGCACCTGAGTTTTTCGTTTGAGGGAACAAGTTCTCCGGGGACAGATGCCGACCTTATTGCCAGAGTGTCCGACATCAATTTCTACAGGATCCTCCACCACTTTGACACAACTCAAGCAACGCTGTTCGGATATGCAGCCACGCCGGATCGTGGCAACAAGATTTCAGTCGTGAATTGGACATCATGGATCTCCAGTTCCAACTATCTTTTTGATCCGCAGCAGGTTGTTGGCAGCGTCACGGCAACATCGTCCGACTTTTTCGATGTGGGGAGTGTGAACGCAGCTTTCGCCTCGGCGGGAAACCCTGCCGTGATCATACCGTGGGGTACATACTCGATGACCCAGACGGTGCGCATTGGTACCGACACCAATGTCGATTTTACGGCCTTTGCATCCACACAGGCTGTCCCGCTGCCAGCGGCACTGCCGGTGCTTGGTGGGGCGCTTGGCGCGCTTGGTCTGCTGGGCTGGCGGCGCACACGGTCCACCTGAACAACGTCCGCATCGCAAGACATCCCTTTTGGTTGCGTGTCTTTCCCCCGGTCTTTCCGGGTCCAGAAGGTGTGCGCCCACTGGGCCAACGGACGACTACTTGTTCAAGTTGAAATCAAATATTCGAATTAATTAACACAACGGAAGTACATGTTTTTCTGACACCTTCTTGCCGATTACGCTTGGTCAGGCGGATGCTCAAAGCCCGCCATCCGGAAGAAATCGGGAGGAGTTTGCAAAATGACACACGGAATTTCAAAATTTCGGACGGGGATCGCCGCGGCAAGTTTGCTGACGCTGGTCGGCGCCGGGCCCGCCTTGTCTCTGGGGTTGGAGTTTTACGAGGCGGGAAACCCGGCGTCGTTGCTGACATTGATGGACAACGACCTGACCGACCAGAACACCAACAGCGGTGTCTTCCAGTTCTCGTCGACCTGCGCGGGCTGTCCCGGACCGCTGATGGTCGGGGGCTTCCAACTCTCGCAGGTAATTGCCAATAGCGGGATTGGCGGGGCCGCGCAGTTGAGCTTCAGCTTTTCAGGCTCCAGCCCGGCACAGGGCGATGCCGACCTGTTCGCACGGGTGACAGACACCGGCTTTTACGCCTCGCGCGGATTGCCAACGGGCAGCCCCTTCGTGACATTGGCCACGCTGAACGGCAATGCAGCGACGCCCGACACCGGGAACAAGATCGCGGACATGAGCTGGCGGTCCTGGGTGGCCACATCGAACGCGCCCTTCGACACTTCGCAGATCGTCGGAAACGTGGTCGCGACATCGGCGGATTTCACGGACATCGGCAACGTCAACGCAGCTTTTGCGTCTGCGGACAATCCGGTGGCGGTGATCCAGGGGCAGCCGTTTTCCCTGACCCAGACCGTCCGGATCGGGACCGAGAACGACGTGGACTTTTCGGCCTTCGCGTCGACCCAGGTGGTGCCCCTGCCGGCGGCGCTGCCGGCCCTCGGTGCCGCACTTGGTGCACTTGGTCTGTTGGGCTGGCGCCGTCGCACGGCGGCCTGACCTGCACCCACAAGGCAAGAAAAAGGGAAGGCGCGATGCCTTCCCTTCGTGTCTCAGTTGCCAGAGCGGGCTTGCCGCTTGCGCTCGTGCGGATCCAGGAACCGCTTGCGCAGACGGATGGCCGTCGGCGTGACCTCGACCAACTCGTCATCGTCGATATAGGCGATGGCCTCTTCCAGCGAAAACTCGATATGCGGGGTCAGGCGCACCGCGTCATCGGTGCCCGACGCGCGCACGTTGGTCAGCTTCTTGCCTTTCAGCGGGTTCACTTCCAGATCGTTGTCGCGCGAATGCTCGCCGATGACCATGCCCTGATAAATGGGGGCCTGTGCACCGATGAACATGCGGCCGCGCTCTTCGAGGTTCCACAGCGCATAAGCCACCGAAGTGCCGTTTTCCATCGAGATCAGCACGCCAGCGCGGCGGCCCGGAATCGGGCCCTTGTGGGGCGCCCATTCGTGGAACACGCGGTTCAGCACGCCGGTGCCGCGGGTGTCGGTCAGGAATTCGCCGTGATAGCCGATCAGCCCGCGCGACGGCACATGGGCGATGATCCGGGTCTTGCCGGCATTCTGGCGCATCTCGGCCAGCTCGCCCTTGCGCACGCCGGTCAGCTTTTCGATCACCGCGCCGGAGTATTCGTCATCCACGTCGATGGTGACTTCCTCGATCGGTTCGACGCGCTCGCCGTTGATTTCGCGGAACAGAACCTGCGGACGCGAGATCGACAGCTCGAACCCTTCGCGGCGCATGTTCTCGATCAGCACGCCCATTTGCAGTTCGCCGCGACCGGCGACCTCGAAGGCTTCGCCGCCCGGCGTGTCCTTGACCTGGATGGCGACGTTGCTTTCGGCCTCTTTCATCAGGCGGTCGCGGATGACGCGGCTTTGCACCTTCTTGCCGTCACGGCCTGCCAGCGGGCTGTCGTTGATGCCGAAGGTGACCGAGATGGTGGGCGGATCGATGGGCTGGGCCGGGATCGGATCGTCCACGGCCAGCGCGCAGATGGTGTCGGCCACGGTGGCCTTCTGCATTCCGGCGATGGACACGATGTCACCTGCGTGAGCTTCGTCCACGGGCTGCTGCGACAGGCCACGGAAGGCGAGGATCTTGGAGACGCGGAAATGGTCGATCTGCTCGCCCAGACGCGACAGGCCCTTCACGGTGGCGCCGGTCTTCAGGGTGCCGGTTTCGATGCGGCCGGTCAGCAAGCGCCCCAGGAAAGGGTCGGCCGACAGGGTCGTCGCCAGCATCGAGAAATCTTCTTTGACATGGGCCAACTGACGCGGGGCAGGGACGTGATCGACGATCAGGTCGAACAGCGCCGACAGATCCTTGCGTGGTCCGTCCAGTTGGTGATCGGCCCAGCCCGAGCGGCCCGAGGCATACATGTGCGGGAAATCAAGCTGGTCGTCATCGGCGTCGAGCGACGCGAACAGGTCGAACACCTCGTCCAGCGCGCGGTCGGGTTCGGCGTCGGGCTTGTCGACCTTGTTAAGCACAACGATGGGACGCAGGCCAAGCGCCAGCGCCTTCGAGGTCACGAACTTGGTCTGCGGCATCGGGCCTTCAGCGGCATCCACCAGCAGGACAACGCCGTCGACCATGCTCAGGATACGCTCGACCTCGCCACCGAAATCGGCGTGGCCGGGGGTGTCGACGATGTTGACGCGCTTGCCCTTCCATTCCACCGAGGTCGCCTTGGCGAGAATGGTAATGCCGCGCTCCCGCTCCAGATCGTTGCTGTCCATGGCCCGTTCGGCCACGGCCTGGTTTTCACGAAAGGAGCCGGATTGCTTGAGCAGTTCGTCCACAAGTGTGGTCTTGCCGTGGTCCACGTGGGCAATGATTGCGATATTCCGCAGGTCCATGTTCGTCAGCCTTGAAGGGATAAGTTGGACGCGCCTTACTGCGAGTGCAGCATAAAGGCCAGAGGAATCCCGTGATACAGGCCGGAAACCGGGCGTCTAGTGGCCCGAGGACGACGAGAACAGGTTGATGACAAGCACGCCCGAGATGATCAGCCCCATCCCGGCCACCGCCGCCAGATCCAGCTTCTGGCCGTAAAGCACCAGCCCGATCAGCGCCACGCCGATGATCCCCAGCCCGGACCAGATCGCATAGACGATGCCCACCGGCATGACCTTCAGGGTTCCCGACAACATGTAGAAAGAGACCGCATAGCCGACCACGACGATGATCGAGGGCCCAAGTCTGGAAAACTGGTCCGACGCGGCCAATGCGGTCGTGGCGATGATTTCGCTGACGATCGCGGCGAGCAGGTAATAGATGTGCTGGGGCATGGGTCTAGACGGGCAGGGCCGTGCTGTCCTTGAGATTTTCCAGCACGAAACTGGCAGATATCTCGGCCAAGTCCACCCGCGAAATCAGCGCCTGGTGCAGGGCGTCATAGGCCACCATGTCGCTGACCTGCGCCTTCAAAAGGAAGCCCGTGTCGCCGGACAGGCGATAGACGCACAGGATCTCGGGCATGGGGCCGGTCACCTCGGCCAGGGTCTTGACCCATTCGGGGCTTTGGTGCGGCGCGCGCAGGTGAATGAAGGCCGTCAGCGGGCAACCGACCGCCGTGGGATCGATCAGCGCCACCCGTCCGCGCACCACGCCCGCGGCTTCCATGGCGCGGATCCGCCGCCAGCAGGCATTGCGGGACAATCCGGCACGGCCTCCGATCTCTTCGAGAGGGAGGCTCGAATCGCTCTGCAGGATACGAAGTATCCGGCGGTCTGCGTCATCAATTTCCATGCTCAAGCCCCACTCGTGAGAGAGTTTCCCGATGATTTTCGCCAAGGCGGATGGCGTGGGAAAACTGCCCTTCAAGATGCGTGTTTACAGGATACCAGACCGGAAGGGTGGGCGTATAGACGAAAGAAGTTGCCAATTAACTCGCGCAATGCGGGAAATTTACTCGCTATGGGGGAGATATGGGAAAAACCGGCGGAAAGACGCCGTTTGCCCGGCAAGTCAGGGGGCGATGTAGCGATCCCGACGATGGTTGAAGGCGATCATGCCGTTCAGCACCACGGCGCCCAGAAGCGAATAGGCCACCACCGATGCAGGGAACAGGAAATAGGCGATGGTGAAAATCACCACGTCCACCGCCATCTGAACGTGGCCGGCACGAAATCCGGTCTTGTCCTGGATCAGCAGGGCCACCACCCCCAGCCCTCCAAGGCTGCCCTTGTGGCGGAACACCGCCAGCAACCCCAGCCCGGTGACGACGCCAAACAGAACCACGCCCAGAAGCGGGTTCAGGCTGTCCAGCACGAATGCCGTGGGCATGTAGTCGGTCAGCAGCGACAGGGCAGCAACACAGGCCAGCGACTTCAGCGTGAATTCGCGTCCCATCTGGGTCCAGGCAAGCCAATAGAACGGCAGGTTGATCAGGAAGAACCATGTGCCGAAGGACCATCCGGTCAGATAGGACAGGATGATCGCGACCCCGGCGGTCTGCCCGGTGATCAGCCCCAGGTGGGTCAGCAGGGTCATGCCAAGGCTGCAAAGCAGAACCCCGGCACTGAGACCCTGAAGGTCCTCGAGCGGCGAGTGGCGGACGAGATCGGGATCGGGAAAGGGAACGGGTGCTGGCATGGGTCTGCCATAACGCAGACGAACTAGGGCAGCAAGGCTGACTTAAGTTGCCAGGCCCACCGTGGGGCCTGGCCGACAAAATGCGCTCCTTGTTGGCTTAACCAACCAGCGCCTTGTTCAGATTTTCATCGATCTTCTCAAGGAAGCCCATGGTCGTCAGCCAGCCCTGATCGGGGCCCACCAGCAGCGCCAGATCCTTGGTCATGAAGCCCGACTCCACGGTGTCCACGATCACTTTTTCCAGCGTCTCGGCAAAGGCTTTCAGGGGGGCGTTGTTGTCCAGCTTGGCCCGATGCTTCAGGCCGCCGGTCCAGGCGAAGATCGACGCGATGGAGTTGGTCGAGGTCTGATGCCCCTGCTGATGCTGACGATAGTGCCGGGTGACCGTGCCATGCGCGGCCTCGGCCTCGACGATCTTGCCGTCCGGAGTCATCAGTTGCGAGGTCATCAACCCGAGCGAGCCGAAGCCCTGCGCCACGGTGTCGGACTGCACGTCGCCATCGTAGTTCTTGCAGGCCCAGACATAGCCGCCCGACCATTTCAGCGCCGAGGCCACCATGTCGTCGATCAGCCGGTGTTCGTACCAGATCTTGGCGTCGGCGAACTTGTCCTTGAATTCCGTCTCGTAGACCTCTTCGAAGATGTCCTTGAAGCGGCCGTCATAGGCTTTCAGGATGGTGTTCTTGGTGCTCAGATACAGCGGCCATTTCAACCCCAGCGCATAGTTGAACGACGCCCGCGCAAAGTCGTAGATCGACTTGTCGAGGTTGTACATCGCCATGGTCACGCCCGAGCCGGGTGCATCGAAGACCTCGCGCTCGATGACCTCGCCGTCCGCGCCTTCGAACTTGATGGTGATCTTGCCGGGGCCGGGGAAGCGGAAATCGGTGGCGCGATACTGGTCACCATAGGCGTGACGACCCACCACGACGGGCTGGGTCCAGCCCGGCACCAGGCGCGGCACGTTGCGGCAGATGATCGGCTGGCGGAAGATCACACCGCCGATGATGTTGCGGATGGTGCCGTTGGGCGAGCGATACATGCGCTTGAGCCCGAATTCCTCTACCCGCGCCTCGTCGGGCGTGATGGTGGCGCATTTGACCGCGACGCCGACTTCCTTGGTCTTTTCGGCAGCATCGATGGTGATCTGGTCATCGGTGCGATCACGCTCCTCGATGCCCAGGTCGTAATACAGAAGATCCAAATCCAGATACGGCAGGATCAGCTTGTCCTTGATGAATTGCCAGATGATGCGGGTCATCTCGTCGCCGTCCATCTCGACGATGGGGTTGTCTACCTTGATCTTGGTCACGGGGCACCTCGTTTGCGGTGATGCTGAGTCTCGGTGTCCTTGTCATATCGAATTCGGAGGCGCGGGGAAAGGGTTTGTATGCCGTTGTATACAAAAATGCTGTGCAGGACGCACCCGAAACGAAAACCCCGCGCATGATGCGCGGGGGGACTTGGGTCAGTTGGTCTGGAAAAAGGGCAGGATGCGGTGCCGGACCCGCTCCCAAAGCCCTGGCGCTCCGCGCTTGGCCGGGATGCCCACGCGGGTGTCGATGTTCTCCAGCGTCACGTTGTGCAAGATCCAGCTTCCGCCGCCCGAAGCCATGTTCAGCAGCGGCGGCTGGCAGCGGTCCAGCGCGCGGGCAAAACGGGCGTCGGGGCTTTCGCCGGTCTCGAACTCGTCCCAGAGCCTGCGCAGGTCGGATCCCTGATCGGCGGGCAGCAGTCCGAACAACCGATCGGCGGCCTTGCGTTCGGCGGCTTCCTTGGCGGCTTCGTCATGCGCTTCGTGGATCGGGAAGTCGCCCGCGTCGATCTCGACGATGTCGTGGATCAGCAACATGCGGATGACCCGGTCGATCGAGACCTCGGGCCCGGCCTGATCGGAAAGGATCAGGGCGAACATGGCCAGATGCCAGCTGTGTTCACCCGAGTTTTCGCGGCGCGAGCCGTCGGCAATGGGCGAGGCCCGCACGATAGTCTTCAGCTTGTCGATCTCCACCAGAAAATCGAGTTGCCGGTCCAGACGGTCGCCCGTCGTGCTGCCGTCGGCCATCAGCGCGAGGTTTCGGTCAGGCGGCGGCGGACATAGTCGTCCACCGAACCGATCATCGTGTCCATATGCGGATCTTCGAAGAAGTGCCCGGCGCCGTCGATTTCCTCGTGGGTGACGGTGATGCCCTTCTGCTCGTGCAGCTTGCCGACCAGCGACTGGGTATCGGCGGGCGGTGCCACGCGATCGTTCATGCCGTTGATGATCAGGCCCGAGGACGGGCAAGGCGCCAGGAACGAGAAATCGTACATGTTGGCGGGCGGGCTGACCGAGACAAAGCCGGTGATCTCGGGACGCCGCATGAGCAGTTGCATTCCGATCCAGGCACCGAAGGAAAACCCGGCAACCCAGCAATGCTTCGAGTTCTGGTTCATCGACTGCAGGTAGTCGAGCGCCGCGGCAGCATCCGAAAGCTCGCCCACGCCCTGATCGTATTCGCCCTGGCTGCGCCCTACACCGCGGAAATTGAACCGCAGCACGGTGAAGCCCATGTTGAAGAACGCATAGTGCAGGTTATAGACGACCCGGTTGTTCATGGTCCCGCCAAATTGCGGGTGCGGGTGCAGAACGATGGCGATGGGGGCGTCTTTCGCCTTCTGCGGATGATAACGACCTTCAAGACGGCCTTCGGGGCCGGGAAAGATTACCTCGGGCATCGGGCGGTTGACTCTCCTTGCGCTGACGGCTCTGCGAGGTGGCTTGACGCCCGATCCTCGGAAACTTAGAACAATTCTAATGAACTCAGCGGGTTTTGTTTCTCGGGATTTGCAAGTAACCATCCCGGCGAGAATGGTCAATGGCGCAGGGGGTTTGGAGCCATGAAACTCTCCACAAAGGGCAGATATGCCATGGTGGCTCTGACGGATCTGGCGCTTCAACCCGCAGATACGTTGGTCACCCTGGGTGAAATCGCGAAACGGCAGGACATTTCGCTGGCTTATCTGGAGCAATTGTTTGTCAAATTGCGCCGGGCCGGGCTGGTGGATTCCGTGCGTGGTCCGGGCGGTGGCTATCGGCTGTCGCGGTCGCCGACCGATATCCGGGTGTCGGAAATTCTGGGGGCGGTGGATGAAACCGTCAGCGCCCTGCACACCGGGGGGGCGGCTTCGGGCGGGCTGTCGGGGTCGCGGGCGCAGTCGCTGACCAACCGGTTATGGGAAAGCTTCTCGGCGCATGTCTATGTTTTCCTGCACCAAACCCGCCTGTCGGACATCGTCAGCAACGAATTGGCGCCCTGTCCGGCGGTGCCCAGCCTGTTGAAGATCGTCGACGAATGAGCCGCCGATCCCGCGTCTATCTGGACTGGAACGCCACGACGCCGCTGCGCCCCGAGGCGCGCGCGGCGATGATCGCGGCCATGGATCTGGTGGGCAACCCGTCGTCTGTCCATGCCGAGGGCCGTGCCGCAACGGCGGTTCTGGAAAAGGCGCGGGCGCAGGTGGCCGAAGCTTTCGGGGCGCAGGCGGCGGATATCGTGTTCACGTCGGGCGCGACCGAGGCCGCGGCGCTGGCGCTGGCAGGTCGCGATCTGTCGTCGTCGAACATCGAACACGACGCGGTGCGTGCCTGGACGCGGTGCGATCTGGCCTGCGACAACAATGGGCAGGTTGCGGTGGGCGATCCGGCGGCCACAGCCTTGCAGGCCGCCAACAGCGAAACCGGCATCGTGCAGCCGCTGCCCGAGGGGCTGGCGGTCTGCGATTTCACCCAGGCCTTTGGAAAACTGCCGGTGGCCTTCGATTGGTCCGGGGTCGAGATGGGCCTCATCTCTGCGCACAAATTGGGCGGCCCGAAGGGGATCGGTGCATTGGTGCTGAAACGCGGCACCGAGGTCGCCGCCCGGATCAAAGGCGGCGGGCAAGAGATGGGCCGCCGTTCCGGAACCGAAAACCTGATTGGAATCGCGGGCTTCGGGGCCGCAGCTGAAGCAGCGGCGCGCGAACTGGCCGATGGGATCTGGGAAAAAACTGCGGAAATTAGAAAAGTTCTAGATTCATCATTGGAAGCCGGAACGAATGAGACTATTTTTGTCGGGAAATCGGTGGAGCGACTCCCCAACACCTCCTGCGTGATTGCTCCCGGCTGGAAAGGCGAGACTCAGGTCATGCAGATGGATCTGGCCGGGTTCGCGGTTTCGGCGGGGTCGGCGTGCTCGTCCGGCAAGGTGCGCGAAAGCGCCGTGCTGCGGGCGATGGGCTATCCGCCGGAGCAGGCGTCTTGCGCCCTTCGGGTGTCGCTGGGACCGACGACGACATTGGACGAAGTGGAACGCTTCGCAGAAACCTGGACCCGCGCCTATGCCAAGGTCCGAAACCGCGCCGCCTGAGCGCAGCAGATGAACCCGCCGACCGGCGCGGACAAACAAGCGGCACGACAGTGCTGACGGAAGGAACGGAACAACAGGATGGCTGCATTGGACACCCAAACCGAAGTTCGCGAAGGCGTCGATCGGGAAACCGTCGAAACCGTCCAGTCGATGGCGGGCAAGTACAAATACGGGTGGGATACCGAGATCGAGATGGAATACGCTCCCAAGGGCGTGTCCCCCGACATCGTGCGGCTGATCTCGGAAAAGAACGAAGAGCCCGAATGGATGACCGAATGGCGTCTGAAGGCCTTCGAACGCTGGACCCAGCTGGACGAACCCGACTGGGCGATGGTCAGCTATCCCAAGATCGACTTTCAGGACCAGTATTACTACGCCCGTCCGAAAAGCATGAGCGAGAAGCCCAAGTCGCTGGACGATGTCGATCCCAAGCTGCTGGCCACCTATGAAAAGCTGGGCATCCCGCTGAAGGAACAGATGATTCTGGCCGGGGTGGAAGGCGCCGAGGATGCACCGGCCGAGGGCCGCAAGGTTGCCGTGGACGCGGTGTTCGACTCCGTCTCGGTGGGCACCACCTTCCAGAAGGAGTTGAAGCAGGCCGGCGTGATCTTCTGCTCGATTTCGGAAGCCATCAAGACCCACCCCGATCTGGTCAAGAAGTACCTTGGGTCGGTCGTGCCGGTTTCGGACAATTTCTATGCCACGCTGAACTCGGCCGTGTTTTCGGACGGCTCCTTTGTCTACGTCCCGCCGGGCGTGCGTTGCCCGATGGAACTGTCGACCTATTTCCGCATCAACGCGGAAAACACCGGGCAGTTCGAACGGACGCTGATCATTGCCGACAAGGGCAGCTATGTCTCCTATCTGGAAGGCTGCACCGCGCCGCAGCGCGATGTGGCGCAACTGCACGCGGCGGTGGTCGAGATCATCGTCGAAGAAGACGCCGAGGTGAAATACTCGACTGTCCAGAACTGGTATCCGGGCGACGAGAACGGCAAGGGCGGTATCTATAACTTCGTCACCAAGCGCGCCGATTGCCGGGGCGACCGGGCCAAGGTGATGTGGACGCAGGTTGAAACCGGCTCGGCGGTGACGTGGAAATACCCGTCCTGCATCCTGCGCGGCGACGACAGCCAGGGCGAGTTCTATTCCATCGCCATCACCAACAACTATCAGCAGGCCGACACTGGTACCAAGATGGTGCACCTGGGCAAGAACACCAAGTCGCGGATTGTCTCGAAGGGGATCTCGGCGGGCAAGGCCCAGAACACCTATCGCGGGCTTGTGTCGATGCATCCCAAGGCCAAGGACAGCCGCAACTATACCCAGTGCGACAGCCTGTTGATCGGCGGCGAGTGCGGGGCGCATACAGTGCCCTATATCGAGGTGCGCAACAACTCCAGCCGGGTGGAACACGAGGCGACGACCTCCAAGGTGGATGACGACCAGCTGTTCTATTGCCGACAGCGCGGCATGGACGAGGAAGAAGCGGTGGCCCTGGTGGTCAACGGATTCTGCCGCGAAGTGCTGCAGGCGCTGCCGATGGAGTTTGCCATGGAGGCGCAGCAACTGGTGGCGATCTCTCTGGAAGGCTCGGTGGGCTGATGATGCTATACTCCGGCCATGGGCCATCTGCGAACGCGTTGGGCGCCCTGGCGATTCCCGGCGTGGTGCGCGATGGCGTGGCTAGCGGAGGAAAGATCATGCAACCTGTTGTATTGCTTGTGGGCAAACTGCCCGGCATCGTCGGACATCTGGCCGATCAACTGGAGGACCTGCCGGTGCGCTGGCTGGGCGCCCATGACCATGGTGAGGTCATGCGCCAGCTTGATACCGAACCCTCGATTTCCTGCGTCATCATGGGCGCGGGTCTGGACGACAATATCCGGGGCGATCTGGTCGGGTTGATTGCCGAACAGCGCCCGGATGTGTCGATCCACCTGAAAGATCGGGCTTCGGGTCCGGAAGGCATGGCCGATTTCGTCCGCAAGGTCGCTGGCGCCATGGTTCTGAACAGGGGTTAGACGGTGGCAAGTCACGCGAACACCCATCCCGTGGTCAGGTTGGCCGATCTGGAGTTGATCCAGCGCGGCCCCGACCGGCCCTCGACCCGCTTCGGCGCGGCGCTGAACTCTTTCGGCACGCGGCTGGGGATGGGCGATCTGGGCCTGATGTATGTGACGGTCGAACCGGGCAAGCGGGCGTTTCCCTTCCACAACCATCTGGGCAATGACGAGGCCTTCGTCATCCTGGAGGGAAGCGGGATCTATCGCTTCGGCGCGGGCGAGCATCCGGTGCAGGCCGGCGATGTGTGCCTTGCCCCAAGGGGCGGTCCGGACACGGCGCATCAGTTGATCAACACCGGCACCGACACGCTGCGCTATGTGGGGATCAGCACGACGCATGATCCGGACATTGCGGAGTATCCCGACAGCGGCAAGTTCGCCGCCATCGGCATCGCGCCCGGCACCAGCTTCATGCAGGCCCATCTGCTGCATGTGGGTAAGCGCGAGGACGGGCGCGGGTATTGGGACGAAGAGGATCTGGGATGATCGTGACCACCACCAATACAATCGAAGGCCACAAGATCGCCCGCTACCACGGCATCGTGGTGGGCGAGGCCATTCTGGGCGCCAACGTGTTCCGCGATGTGTTCGCGGGCATCACCGATATCATCGGCGGCCGGTCGGGCGCCTATGAGAAGTCTCTGGGCGAGGCGCGCGCCACGGCGCTGGCCGAAATGGAACATCGCGCCAAACAGGCCGGCGGCAATGCCGTGGTCGGCGTCGATCTGGACTATGAAGTTGTCAACAACATGCTGATGGTGTCCGCCTCGGGCACCGCCGTCAGCATCAGTTAAACCGGACAGGCCCCGGCCTGTTCATGGAAATACGTCAGAAGCGGAACCGATTCATGTTGGAAATCAAGAACCTCCACGTCAAACTTGAAGAAGAGGACAAGCGAATCCTCAAGGGTGTGGACCTGAGCATCGAGCCCGGATCGGTCCATGCCATCATGGGCCCCAACGGCTCGGGCAAATCGACCCTGTCCTACGTGCTGTCCGGACGCGACGGCTATGAGGTGACCGCGGGCGCGGCCACTCTGGATGGCCATGACCTGCTGGAGCTTGAACCGGAAGAGCGGGCCGCCCTTGGCCTGTTCCTGGCCTTTCAGTACCCGGTGGAAATTCCCGGCGTCGGCAACATGACCTTCCTGCGCACCGCGGTGAATTCGCAGCGCAAGGCGCGCGGCGAAGAGGAACTCAGCGCCGCCGACTTCCTCAAGCTGATCCGCGCCAAGGCCAAGGCCCTGAAGATCGACGCCGACATGCTGAAACGTCCGGTCAACGTCGGCTTTTCGGGCGGCGAGAAGAAGCGCAACGAGATCCTGCAGATGGCGATGCTGGAACCGAAGATGTGCGTGCTTGACGAAACCGACTCGGGCCTGGACGTCGATGCCATGAAACTGGTGGCCGAAGGCGTGAATGCCCTGCGCAGCCAGGGCCGGTCGTTCCTCGTCATCACCCATTACCAGCGTCTGCTGGATCACATCAAACCGGATGTGGTGCACATCATGGCCGATGGCCGCATCGTGAAATCCGGTGGTCCGGAACTGGCGCTTGAAGTTGAACACAACGGCTATGCCGACATCCTTGCGGAGGCTGTGTGATGGCGCTGACGCAACCGAAACTGGATGCCACCGAGGCGCGTCTGGCGGGGTTGACCCTGCCAGAGTCGCGCGCGCTGGCCAGCAACCGGGCCGAGGCCCTGACCCGGCTGCGCGCCATGGGCCTGCCCGGACGGCGTGACGAGTACTGGAAATACACCCGCCCCGACACGCTGGTCGCGCCCGAGGCGGCGCCGGCAGCCGTCTTTGACACTGACGAGACGCCGGTCTTTGGCGAGGTCGATCGCGTGAAGATCGTCTTTGTGGACGGCGTCTATGATGCCGAAGCCTCGGATGATCTTGATCTGGCAGGGGTGTCCATCGAACGGCTGGCCGATGCGGAAGGTCACGACATCCATTGGTCCAAGGATCTTTACGGTGTGCTGGAAGCCCGCGGGCAGGATCCGGTCGATCGTCCGCTGGCGGCCCTGAACACGGCTTTTGCCACCGATGGCGTGCTGATCCATGTCACCGGCAAGGCTGCCAAACCGGTGTCGCTGATCTATCTGCACGCGGACGCGAACTCCGATGCGATCCTGCATCACGTGGTGCGTCTGGATGCCGGTGCCGATCTGACCCTTCTGGAAAACGGCCCCGCCGCTGCCCGCTTCAACAAGGTGCTGGAGGTGGATGTGGCCGATGGTGCCGCCTTCCATCATGTACGCGCGCAGGGGCGCGATCACGAACGCCGCGCCGCGACCCACATCTTTGCCCGTCTGGGCGAGGAATCGGTGTTCAAGTCCTTCACCTTGACCGCCAATGGCGTGCTGACCCGCAACGAGTGCGTGCTGGAACTGACCGGCGACAATGCGGTGGCCCATGTGGCCGGTGCCTGTGTCGGGGATGGCGATTTTCACCATGACGACACGGTGTTCATTACCCATGACGCCCTGAACTGCGAAAGCCGCCAGGTGTTCAAGAAGGTGCTGCGCAACGGCGCCACCGGCGTTTTTCAGGGCAAGATCCTTGTGAAGGCGGGTGCACAGAAAACCGACGGCTACCAGATCAGCCAGTCGCTGCTTCTGGACGGCGACAGCCAGTTTCTGGCAAAGCCCGAACTGGAGATCTATGCCGATGACGTGGTCTGTTCACACGGGTCGACCTCGGGCGCGATCGACGAGGAAGGGCTGTTCTACCTGCGCTCCCGCGGGATCGAGGAAGGTCCGGCCACCGATCTGCTGACGCTGGCCTTCCTGGCCGAAGCCATCGAGGAGATCGAGGACGAGACCCTGGCGGCGGAAATCCTGGCGCGTCTGGAAGCCTGGCTTGCGCGGCGGCGCGCCGGCTGATGGCGGTCACCACCGACATCCTGGCCACCTATCGCCACCCGCGACAGGTGCTGCGGCGGCTGCTGGCCGGTCCGGCGCATGAAGGTCGGGCGCTGGCCTACCTGATGCTGGGATGTGTGTTGGTGTTCGTCGCGCAATGGCCGCGTCTGTCGCGTCAGGCGGCACTGGATCCGAACCACGACATGGCCGAACTGGCCTCGGGCGAGGTTCTGGTCTGGATCTTCATGGCGCCGCTGGCGTTCTATGCGCTGGCGGCGCTGGCGCATCTGGTGGCGCGGATGCTGGGCGGACAGGGCACCTGGTACCGTGCCCGCATGGCAACCTTCTGGACGCTTGTGGCGCTCAGCCCGTTTTGGCTGCTGCGGGGCATGGTGTCCGGATTTCTTGGACCGGGGGTCGCGCTGGATGCGGTCACGCTGGTCTCTCTTCTGGTGTTCGCGCTGCTATGGGTCGCAACCCTGCGCGAGGCCGAACGCGCGGAACCGGTTGCGTCCGACGTGGCAGGCTCCTAGGTCAGGATCTATGGTGAACAGTACGTTTGATTTGACGCTTGGGGGGCTCATCCGGGCCGCCGTGGCAAGCATCCGCGACCCGCGCGCTGGCGCGCGTGCGGTGATCGGGGCGCAATTCCCCAACCAGATCCTGTGGATGGCCCTGGTGGCGGTGGTCACGGCCTCGGTGGTGATCGGGCAGGGCAGCCTGCTGCTGGTGGCCGGCGAGTCGGCGCTCAACAATCCGTTCCTGATGTATCCGCTGGCCATGTGTGGCATCCAGTTGGTGCTGCTGGTGGTGATGGTCCATGCCACCTATCGCATCGGGCGGATGATGGGCGGCACCGGCAGTTACAACGGCGCCCTGTCCATCGTGGTCTGGCTGCAGTTCGTGCTGGCCTGCCTGCAGGTGCTGCAGACCCTTGCCCTGTTGCTGGCCCCGCCGCTGGCCGACGTGCTGGGCATCGTCGGCCTGGTCCTGTTCCTGTGGCTGTTCACCAACTTCGTGGCCACGCTGCACGGGTTCAAATCGCTGCCGCTGGTCTTCGTGATGATCCTGGTGTCGGCCTTTGCCCTGACCTTCGTGCTGTCCATCGTCCTTAGCCTGCTTGGTATTGTCGGGCCCGGAGCTCTGAATGTTTGACATAGAAACGATCCGCGCCGATTTCCCGATCCTGTCGCGCGAGGTGAATGGCAAGCCGCTGGTCTACCTGGACAATGGCGCCTCGGCGCAGAAGCCGCAGGTGGTCATCGACGCGGTGACGCGCGCCTATGCCGAGGAGTATTCCAACGTTCATCGCGGGCTGCATTTCCTGTCGAACCTCGCCACCGAGAACTACGAGGCCGTGCGCGGCACCATTGCGCGGTTCCTGGGCGCGGCTTCCGAGGACAGCATCATCATGAACTCGGGCACCACCGAGGGCATCAACATGGTGTCTTACGGTTGGGCGGCGCCACGGATGCAAGCCGGCGACGAGATCGTGCTGTCGGTCATGGAGCATCACGCCAACATCATACCCTGGCACTTCCTGCGCGAACGGCAGGGGGTGGTGCTGAAATGGGTTGATGTGGACGCACGCGGCGATCTGGACCCGCAAAAGGTCATCGACGCCATCGGCCCGAAGACCAAACTGGTGGCCATCACCCAGCTTTCCAACGTGCTGGGCACCGTGGTTGACGTGAAGACGATCATCGCGGCGGCCCACGCCAAGGGTGTGCCGGTGCTGGTGGACGGCTCTCAGGGGGCGGTGCACATGCCGGTGGATGTGGCCGATCTGGACTGTGATTTCTACGCGATCACCGGGCACAAGCTGTA
This sequence comes from Fluviibacterium sp. S390, assembly GCF_049800695.1. Classification (NCBI taxonomy): domain Bacteria; kingdom Pseudomonadati; phylum Pseudomonadota; class Alphaproteobacteria; order Rhodobacterales; family Paracoccaceae; genus Meridianimarinicoccus; species Fluviibacterium sp. S390. The sequence continues at coordinate 182,082 of NZ_JBNAFN010000005.1, forward strand.
TGGGCCCTCGGGGTCCGGCGCGATCTATGTCAAGCCCGAGCGCATGGCCGAGATGCAGCCCTTCTTGGGCGGCGGCGACATGATCCGCGACGTGTCGCGGGACTGCGTGACCTACAACAGCCCGCCGATGAAGTTCGAAGCCGGCACGCCGGGCATCGTGCAGATGATCGGGCTGGGGGCGGCGCTGGAGTACCTGATGGGGTTGGGCATGGACAATGTCGCGGCCCATGAACAGGCTTTGCGCGACTATGCCCGCACCCGTCTGGATGGGCTGAATTGGTTGAACGTTCAGGGGCAATCCGCTGACAAGGCTGCGATTTTCTCTTTCACTCTGGAGGGGGCTGCCCATGCGCATGACATTTCGACAGTGCTGGACAAAAAGGGCGTCGCGGTGCGCGCCGGGCACCATTGCGCCCAGCCGCTGATGGAATACCTGGGCGTCCCGGCCACCTGCCGTGCCTCCTTCGGCCTTTACAATACCAAGGCCGAGGTCGACGTTCTGGTCGATGCCCTTGAGCTTTGCCACGAATTTTTCGCCTGACGGGGCTCGCGCGCGATTTCCAAGTTGCGCGGTCCCGCGGCTTTGCCTATACGGACCCGCACGCACCTGTAGCTCAGCTGGATAGAGCGCTGCCCTCCGAAGGCAGAGGCCAGAGGTTCGAATCCTCTCAGGTGCGCCACCTCACATTCGTTGCTGTAGAACTCACCGAAGGCCTTGAAAAACAGGGCTAGACTAGGTGTTCGAAACCCCTCGTTCCGGCCGCAGGGCAAAGGCACTGCAAAAGCCAGTCTCAGGACCATTTTCTTCCGGAGCAGGCCGGAATAATCCCATATTCCCCAATGCTTTGAGGGAAATTACGTGGCACATTCGAGCGACTCCTCAATGGTATGATGAGGCCGGTCAACCGGCACCCCATATATGTCATCGACATATCAGGCTAATTGCATCCCAACACCTTGCGCGGGAACGTGTTTCTCGGGCCGATGGGTCGGAACCTGCCGCACCTCTGCAGTACATTTGACCCGCACGGCCCCTCGGCACCGTTTCGAATTTCCCGAAATTGTCGTTTGATCTGCGCCCTTTGCTGGGCCACAGTAGGGTCGTGTACCGTTGCGCGGTGCCTTGGACCGGTGGGCTGCAAGAGCATGGGCTTTCGCGAAGCGCGCCGGAAGGCTAGTGTTCTCATGGCCGCATGGCCGTCTGGTACAGAATAGGAGTGATGTCTTCTTGCAGTCACGCTTTTGCCAAACCAATGAAGCAAGCTAGGTTTCTTCCCAAACACGTATCGGCGTAACCGGACAGTCTTTGAAGAAAACAACAGGGAGTAATTCGAATGCAATCAAGAGCCGTCAGGATCGGCTTTTCGGCAGCGACAGTGGTCTCGTTGGCCCTTGCGGCCAGCATGGCCGTGGCGCAGGACGAAAAGCCGAACATACTTGTGATCTGGGGCGACGATGTCGGCCAGTCCAACATTTCCGCCTATACGCGCGGTCTGATGGGGTATCACACGCCCAACATCGACCGCATCGCCGAAGAAGGTCTGATGTTCACCGACTATTACGGCGAACAGTCCTGCACCGCCGGGCGGTCATCCTTCATCATGGGGCAATCTGTGTTCCGCACCGGCCTGTCCAAGGTTGGTCTGCCGGGCGCCGAAGAAGGCATGCAGGTCGAAGATCCGACCATCGCGGGCCTGCTGAAGGCCCAGGGCTATGCCACCGGCCAGTTCGGCAAGAACCACCTGGGCGACCGGGATGAGCATCTGCCGACCAACCATGGCTTCGACGAGTTCTTCGGCAACCTCTATCACCTGAACGCCGAGGAAGAGCCCGAGAACGAGGATTACCCCGGCGATATGGTGCTGCCCGATGGGTCGACCTTCCGCGAGTCCTTCGGTCCGCGCGGCGTGGTCAAGTCCTCGGCAGACGGCAATATCGAAGACACCGGCCCGCTGACGAAGAAGCGCATGGAAACCGTCGATGACGAAACCGTCGCCGCGGCACTGGACTTCATCGAGCGTCAGGAAGCCTCGGACACCCCGTGGTTTGTCTGGTGGTCGGGCACCCGGATGCACTTCCGTACGCATGTGAAGCCCGAAATGCGTGCCAAGGCCAATGAAATGGCCGGTCGCAATGTCGACGAATACACCGCAGGCATGATCGAACACGATCTGCACATCGGTCAGTTCCTCGACAAGATCGACGAGCTTGGGATCGCCGACAACACCATCGTGTTCTATTCGACCGACAACGGTCCGCATATGAACACCTGGCCCGATGCCGCGATGACGCCGTTCTGGGGCGAAAAGAACACCCAGTGGGAAGGCGCATGGCGGGTTCCGGCAATGGTGCGCTGGCCCGGCAAGATCGCCGAAGGCGGCGTCGTCAACGAGATCGTGCATCATATGGACTGGCTGCCAACGTTCCTGGCCGCGGCCGGCAATGAAACGGTCAAGGAAGATCTGCTGACCGGCGTGACGGTTTCGGAACTGGGCCGTGACTACAAGGTGCACCTGGATGGCTACAACATCCTGCCGCTGCTGACCGGTGAAACCGACAAGAGCCCGCGTCGGGAGATCTTCTACTTCACCGATGATGGCGACCTTGCCGCGCTGCGCTTCGACGACTGGAAGATCACCTTCCTGGAGCAGAAGGCCTGGGGCACTTTCCGCGCCTGGATGGAGCCGCTGACACCGCTGCGGGTGCCGCTGATCTTCAACCTGCGCCGCGATCCCTACGAGCGCGCCTATCGCACGTCGAACACCTTCTACGACTGGATGCTTGACCGGGCCTACTTCCTGGTGCCGGCACAGCAGTACGTGGGTGCCTTCCTTGAGACCTTCCAGGAATTCCCGCCGCGTCAGGAAGCTGCCTCGTTCAGCCTCGACAAGGTGATGGAGAAACTGACGGCCCCGGCCGGCACGCCGTAAGCGTCCGACTGGGACAGAAAAAGACCGGATCCGCCACCGCGGGTCCGGTCATTTTTTTTGGGGGGCGTCGCGCCGTGGTTGATGTGCTCCGGCGGCCTTGCTTCCTAGGGCTGAAGCTCCAGCAGATACTGTCGCAGGATCGCGCTGTCAGGGTTCTTGATGAGCCCGCGCCGCACCGTCGCCCGCGCGCCTGTCACGTCTCCCACGGCGGCCTGGATGCGGATCATCATGACCCAGGCGTCCTCCATCTGCGGATCCTGCTCCACCGCTTCGCCAAAGGCGGCAAGCGCGGCCGGCATGTTGCGCATGGTCAGGCCAAGACCACCAAGGATCATCTGGGTTTCGGGGAAATCCGCGCGTGCGGTCAGCCCGCCTTGCCATTCCGCCATGGCGCTTTCCAGGTTACGCTGAAGCCGGTCGGGCAGGCGCATGGGCGGCGCGTCGAGGAACTCGCGCACCGTTGCCAGCCGGACCAGTTTCACCGGATCGCCCAGAAGGTTGGCCAGCCGCTGCACCCGCGTGACCGGCTCGGCCCCGCGTTGCACGGACACGGCGGCGGCGCGCACCAGCGGATCTTCGTCGGCCAGAAGCGGCTCCATCAGGTCAGCAATGTCAGGCGTGCTGGCCAGGCCCAGAAGATCCAGCGCCGAGGCGCGCACGATGCCCGGCATCGAGGTTTCCCGCGCGATGTCCATCAGCGCCGAGGTCTGCGTCGCCGGTGCGACCCGCGCAGCAGCAAAGGTGGTTGCGAAATGCGGTCCACGATGTGCGCTGTCGGGGAATTTCTCGTCCAGAACCTGCGCGGCCCAAGCCGCGGTCTGGTCGGTATGGCAGTCGTTGCAGGCGTTGGGGGTGCCGATCTCGACCGTCAGATCGGGGCGCGGCACCCGGAACGAGTGATCGCGGCGCCCGTCGGTCCCCATGTAAACCCGTTCGATCATGTGGCAGGATTTGCACTGGGCGCCGTCGCTGGCCTCGGGATGGAAATGATGCTCGGGGCTGTCATAGTCGGCCAGTGGCAGGGTCGGGAACCGGGTGTTGCCGGCGGTCGAATGACATTGGGTGCAGACCGCGTTGCCGTCCGCCTTCAGGCGCGCGGCATGGGGATCGTGGCAGTCGCTGCACCGCACGCCCTTGTCATACATTTTCGATTGCAGGAACGAGCCGTAGACATAGACCTCGTCCTGGATCTGGCCGTCGGCGTGATAGGCACCCTCGCGCAACAAGGCCAACCGATAGGAATCGTGAAACGGGGTGCCCGGCTCGGGGCTGCGATCCCCGAAGGGCTCGCGGCGGGAATGACAGCCGGCGCATTGCGATATTTCCGCGGCAGCATCCAGCGCGTCGAAATTCAGGGTCAACCCCTTCAAGCCCACGTCTGTCCAGGCAGCATGATCAAAGTTGTCCTGCAATTCGGCCCATTCCAAATGCGCCTTTGACGGGCCATGGCACGCTTCGCAGCCGACGCCGATCTCGGCCTGGCTGCTGGAATAGGTCGCGGTCAGCGGATCATAGGCCTTGTCATAGTCGGTGGCGTGACATTCGGCACACCGTGTGTTCCAGGTCTTGTAGGGTCCGGTCCAGTGCAGGCCTTCTCCGGGCTTCAACTCCTGATCCGGATAGAGATGATACCAGCGGCCTTCCTCGGTATCCCAGACCACGTCGAAGGACTGCAACTTGCCGGGCGCGGTTTCCAGCAGGTACTGCTGAAGGGGTTCGATCCCGACGACACCGGCCAGCGGATAGCGCGTGTCCTTCCCGTCCGGGCCGGGGGTCGTCACATAAGACGTATCGCCTTCCCGCTCGAATTTCGAAATCTCACCATTCAGCGAAAAGCTGGTGCCCTCGAAATCGGCAAGGATATTGTCCGGTGTGGGCGCGGTCCAGGCCAGCGCGTGGTGCGAGCCGGACCAGGCCTTGAAAGCGTCGTCATGACAATCGACGCAGGCGTCGCTGCCGACATAGCTGGGCAGCCGCGGGGTTTGCGCATGGGCGGGGCTGGCGGCACACAGGGCACCAACGCCAAGAATTGCGCTGGCAAGGGCAGGGCGGAGCATTGCAGTCGTGAGGGGGATCATTGGGCTTCCACCGTAATATTGACCTGCTGGCGCAGTTGACCCGTGGCCTTGTCGAAAATCAGGATCTCATCCTGCGCTGTCACCACCGCATACCATGCCGCGCCATAGGTCACGGCCACCGGCACGGTGCCATCGGGCAGGGTGATGATCTCGGGCAGGGCCGGGGCGGTGTCACCAGAGAATTTCCAGATCATCAGACCGACGATCGTCACGATTCCCAAGATCATCACCGCCGTCAGTACCGAGACGAGAACTCTCAGAAAGCGCAGGTTGGCGGGCTCCGGCCCGGCCGCGTCGCTGTTGTCTACAATGCCTGTCATTTTCTGCCCTGTCTCTTTGAGCGCCTTGATACGCGTCATGAACCAATTTCGCCAGTCAGCGCTGATCAAATATTTGCGCCCACCGGCCAAGATTGCTTGCGTCGAATTTGTCCCGGGGGTACGGCTGACCACCCCATTCAGGACCCGACATGACCCAGCCGCAGGCCATCACCGTCATCATTTCCGCCGACCCGCCAAAGCGGCTGGACAAGGCGCTTGCCCGCGATGTGCCTGACGCTGCGGCGCTCAGCCGGTCGCGGCTGGCGCGGCTGATCGGCGACGGCGCGGTGCGGCGGGCCGGCACGGTGCTGACCGATCCCAAGGCACGGGTGTCCGAGGGCGACGAGATCACCGTGCTGGTCGATGCCCCGGCCGAGGTCGAAACCCGGCCCGAGGACATCCCGCTGGAAATCCCGTTCGAGGATGACGATCTGATCGTCGTCAACAAGCCCGTGGGCATGGTGGTGCATCCCGCGCCCGGCACGCCGGGCGGTACGCTGGTCAACGCCTTGCTGCATCATTTCGGCGACAACCTGTCGGGCGTGGGCGGCGAGAAGCGGCCCGGCATCGTGCACCGCATCGACAAGGACACCTCGGGCCTGCTGGTGGTGGCCAAAAGCGACCGGGCCCATCACGGGCTGGCCGCGCAGTTCGAGGCGCATTCGGTCAACCGCCGCTACGTCGCCTTCGTGCACGGCGTACCGGATGCGGGCGATCCGCGCCTGCGCGGGCTGCCCGGTATCGGGTTCGAGCCCGGCGGCATCCTGCGGCTGACCACCCAGATCGGCCGCCATCGGACCGAGCGGCAGAAACAGGCGGTACTGGCCAATGGCGGGCGCCACGCCATCACCCGCGCCCGTGTCGCGCAGACCTTCGGCGATCCGGCGGGGGCGGCGCGCGTGGAATGCTGGCTGGAAACCGGGCGGACCCATCAGATCCGGGTGCATATGGCCTATGCCGGTCACGCGTTGCTGGGCGATCAGACCTATGGCGCACGCCGGCGGCTGCCGAAAAAGGGCTTCCCGCCCGAAGCCCGCGCCGCCGCCGATGCGTTTCCACGTCAGGCCTTGCACGCCGCGACACTTGGTTTTGAACATCCCGTGAGCCACGAGATGTTAAGCTTTTCCGCAGAGTTACCCGCAGATATGATGGCGTTGGAATGTCATCTTTCTGCGACTTCGGGGCCTTGACGGGTTCGTGAACATTGGCGAAACATCTTGATCCGCCATGATTGCGCCACCATTTAATGTAAAAGAGCGAAACATAAAACGATAGGGACCGTCCAGTTGAACAAGTTTGCCAATCTTCCCGCGCCGTCTCCCGAACAGGGGCTGAACCGGTATCTTCAGGAGATCCGGCATTTTCCGATGCTGGAACCGGAAGAGGAATACATGCTGGCCAAACGGTGGGTCGAGGATCAGGACACCGAGGCCGCCCACAAGATGGTGACATCGCACCTGCGGCTCGCCGCCAAGATCGCCATGGGCTATCGCGGCTACGGGCTGCCGCAGGCCGAGGTGATCTCGGAAGCCAACGTCGGCCTGATGCAGGCGGTCAAGCGGTTTGATCCGGAAAAGGGTTTCCGTCTGGCCACTTACGCCATGTGGTGGATCCGCGCCTCGATCCAGGAATACATCCTGCGGTCGTGGTCGCTTGTAAAGCTGGGCACCACTTCGGGCCAGAAGAAACTGTTCTTCAACCTGCGCAAGGCCAAGGCGCGCATCGGCGCGCTGGAAGATGGCGACCTGCGCCCCGAGAACGTCAAGCGCATCGCCAATGATCTGAACGTGACTGAGGATGAGGTCATCTCGATGAACCGCCGGATGTCGGGCGGCGATGCCTCGTTGAACGCCATGGTCGGATCCGAGGATGACAGTGCGACCCAGTGGCAGGATTGGCTGGAGGATGAAACCGCTGATCAGGCCGGCAGCTATGAAGAGGCTGACGAACTGGCCGTCCGGCGCGAGCTTCTGGAAGAAGCCATGGACGCGCTGAACGATCGCGAGAAAGACATCCTTGTGCAGCGACGCTTGCAGGATCGCCCGGTCACGCTGGAAGAGCTTTCGGGCCAATATGATGTCAGCCGCGAACGCATCCGCCAGATCGAGGTGCGGGCCTTTGAAAAGCTGCAAAAGCGCATGAAGGACCTGGCCCAGAAGAAGGGTCTGACGGCGATCTAGCCGTTGCCATCGCCCCCTGTTAGCGTCTAACACTTGGCGCAAAACAGGGGGTTTTTCATGTCACACGTTTCCTGGGGCGTTCTTGGCGCCGCGCAATTTGCCCGCAATTTCATGGCGCCTGCGCTGCATCTGGCACCGGGCGGCAAGCTGGCCGCACTGGCCACGCGTTCGACCGACAAGATCGACGGATTTCAGGCCATCGCGCCCGATCTGACGGTGCATGACAGCTATGACGCGCTTCTGGCCGATCCGGCCATCGATGCGGTCTATATCCCGCTGCCCAACACGATGCATGTGGACTGGACCCTGAAGGCACTGGCGGCGGGCAAGCACGTGCTTACCGAAAAGCCGATCGCGATGCAGGCCGGGGAAATCGACCGGCTGATCGCGGCCCGCGATGACAGCGGTTTGCTGGCGGCCGAGGCCTATATGATCGTGCATCACCCGCAGTGGCAGTTCGCCCGCGACCAGATCAAGGCCGGGGCCATCGGTGATCTGGTGCATGTGTCGGGCATGTTCTGTTTCGACAATGCCGATCCCGACAACATCCGCAACAAGGCCGAAACGGGCGGCGGCGCCCTGCGCGACATCGGTTGTTATGTCATGGGCGGCGCGCGCTTCGCCACCGGTCAGGAACCCGGCGAGATCCGGTCCGCCATCCGCTGGGAAAACGGCTATGACGTGTTCAGCCAGATCGACGCGCAGTTTCCGGGCTTTACCTATCACGCGGTGGTGTCGACCCGCCTGTCGCCCGCGCAGGAAATGGTGTTCTACGGCCGTACCGGCACGCTGCGTCTGACCACGCCCTTCAACGCGCAGGTGTTCGGAGAGGCCAAGGTCGAGATTCAGCGTGGCGGGGCCGAGGTGCAGATCCACCGCTTCGGCGCGGCCCGGCAGTACGAATTGCAGGTCGCGGCCTTCAACACCTCGGTGCGGACCGGTGCGGCCTATCCCTGTCCGCTGGAGTTCTCGAAGGGCACGCAGATCGCCATCGATCAGGTCTTCGCCAACGCCCGTACGCTGGACTGAGCGCCGCGCGTGGGTCGAGGGTCAGTCCTGAAGGACGCCTTCGGCCTCGATGATCAGATAGACCTCGTCGCCAACCAAGCCGTTGGCGACGCCATAGTCCATCCCGAACTCCGACCGTTTCACCATTCCACGCGCCGAAATGCCCACGGTCTGCTTGCTATGCCCGAACGGGTAGTCGGCGACCTGGTTCAGGGTCACGTCCAGGGTCAGCGGCTGGCTGACGCCCCGCAGGGTCAATGTGCCCGTAACGGTGCCGGTGGTGTCGGTGATCGGGGTGCCGCCATCGGCGGTAAAGGTGAAGGTCGGATGCGCCTCGGCCGACAGGAAATCCTGGCTGCGCACATGGCCGTCGCGGGCATCGTGATCAGTCTGGACAGAGGCGGCGCCAATGGTCACCTCGACCGCGCCCAACACCTTGGTGTCCGGGTCAAAGTCGAAGCCCCCTGACACATCTGGGAACCGGCCCAGTACATTGGCATACCCGATGTGATCCACCAGAAAAGCCACCACCACGTGATCGCGGTCCAGCGTGTATCGGGCCATGTCGGCCTGTGCGGTCAGCGGCAGAACCGTTGCGAGGGCGAGAAGGGCGAGGCGTTTCATGGGACGGTCTCCTTGGGCAGTCAAGCGGCTTTCAGAATTTCGGGGCGGGTCTCGTCGCGGTCCCTGTGGTCATCCTCGGGAATGTCGAAGATGCCGTTGCGGATCGACCAGGCGCCCCAGGTGGGCAGGGTGGTCAGCACCGCGATCGGGATGGCAAATGTCAGGGCCAGCAGCACCGGCGCCCCGAAGATCATCGCCCAGGGCGCGGTGCTGGCCAGATACAGGCTCAGCCCGGTGCCGGTGATGGTTTGCGGCCAGAGCATTCGCGTGGCCTCGTCCCAGCCCAGCCGGTGACGCTCGCGGGTCTGGGCGCGCCACTGGATACGGCGGCCGAACAGCAGACCCACCGCAAAGATCGAAATCGAGAAGGCCACCGCCGGCGCGGTCAGCATCGACAGGGCCAGTTCCAGCAGGCCCGAGGTGACGACGCGTCTGCGCCCGCCATAGCGGCGGGCCTCGTCCGGGTTCAGCCAGACCTGGGCCAGCCCCATGATCTTGGGAAACAGGTTCAGGGTCATGATCGCGGCGAACAGCGCCAACCCATAGCCGATGGGCACCCCGGCCAACTGGCCGCTGCCGCCCGCCAGGATCGCGCCCATCAGGATGAAGGCCATCCAGGCGGGTGCAGTCAGGTACATCAGGATCGCCAGCACCAGTTGCAGCCGACTGACGGGCATCAGACCGGGGGTGGCCAGCAGGCGGAAATACTGGAAGTTGCCATTGCACCAGCGCAATTCCCGCAGGATGAAATCGGTCAGGCTGGGCGGGTTTTCCTCATAGCTTTCGTCTTCTTCGGCCAGCACCCGCACCTCGTACCCGGCGCGGCGCAACAGGGCGGCTTCGACCTGGTCGTGACTCAGGATATGGCCCGACAACGGTCCCTTGCCGGGCAGGACCGGCAACATGCAATTGTCACGGAACGGCGCGGTGCGGACCACCGCGTTATGTCCCCAGTAGGGGCCGCAATCGGCTTGCCACCACGCCGAGCCAAGGGTGAAGCTGCGCATGCCGTGGCGCATGCCGAACTGGAAGGCGCGGGTGAAGAAGCTCTGCGCCGGGCGGCCAACCACCAGACCTTGCAGAAGTCCCAGTTCCGGGTTCGCCTCCATCACGCGCACAAGGCGCAGGACGGCGCTGGCGCTCATGACGCTGTCGGCGTCCAGTGGCAGGAAGAGGTCGTGATCATCGCCGCAACGGGACAGGAATTCGGCGATGTTGCCGGCCTTGTAACCGCTGTTGTCCAGCCGCTGACGATAGACAATGCGGGCGCCGGGGGCGCGGGTCCGCCAAATGTCCACGCGTTGACGTTCGGCGGCGGCGATGGCGGGCAGGTTGGTGTCGCTGAGCACATGGAACTCGAATTGCCCGGCCCAGGGCGTGCGGGCGAGGTCGCGCTGGACGGCCTCGAACCGGCTCAGTGCGCCGTCGGCGGATTCGTTGCGCAGCGGCATGATGATGGCGCAGCGCAGGGTGATGGGGGCGTCGGGATCGGTACGGCGCAACTGCGGGGTCACATAGCCCGCCGCATCCTTGTGGCACAGGTCCAGGTACAGGCCGATGATCGCGTTCCAGAAGCCGATGCTGAGCCAGGGCAGGGTCAGCGCATAGACAACCAGCATTGCGCCTTCCAGCGGCGAGACCCCGTTGAAGGCCAGAAGACGCGCCATGGCGGCCAGAAGCGCCAGGACGGTTCCGGTATTCAGGGCCAGCACCAGCAGGCGCCGCCGCCGGACGACGGCGGTCAGTGTGGCGTCGGACGGGCTGGCAGGGCCGGACACGGAAAGACTTGGATCGGTAATGGCCAAACGGATCGTCCTGTGTTTGCGTCCCGCGCCAACAACTCGGCGCAGGTGTCAACCGATGACATGACGGATGCGCGGCTCAATGCAAGCCAAGCCTGATGACATTTCCGACAGCGCCGGCGGGAATACGCGCAAGTGACCCCTTGCACGCCCTGTCGTGCCGGGAAATGCTGCAACCTCAGGCGTTTCGCGGATGGGCGCAGGCGTCGGGCGACAGGAGACGGCTCATGCCCCCCAGATGCGCAGCACTTGCGGTGCCCGGCGACATTGCCACCAAAACCGGCGGCTATCTGTACGATGCGCGCCTGATGGCGGCGCTGTCAGGGGCCGGGTGGAACATGCGCCTGATCCGCCTTCCGGACGGGTTTCCTCATCCCGATGCCGCCGAACGGGCCGAGGCACAGGCGGCCCTGGCCGGGCTGCCGCCCGATTGCCCGGTGATCGTCGATGGGCTGGCCTATGGCGCGATGGACACGGGCAGGCTTCGCGCGGTGGCGGCCCCGCTGGTGGCGCTGGTGCATCATCCGCTGGCGCTGGAAACCGGGCTTGCCCCCGAGGTTGCCACCGCCCTGGTCGAGCGGGAGCGGGACAATCTGGTGCTGGCCCGTCACATTCTGGTGCCCAGCCCGCACACCGCCCGGGTTCTGAAGGCGGACTACGGCGTGCCGGGGGACAAGCTGACCGTGGTGGAGCCGGGCGTAGTCCGGCCTGCTCTGACGGCCGCGACAAAGGCCGAGCCGCCGCTGATCCTGTCCGTGGGCATTCAGGCCGCACGCAAGGGCCATGACGTGTTTCTGCGGTCGTTGGCGCATCTGTCCGATCTGGAGTGGCAAGCGGTGATTGTCGGGCGCGTGCATGACGCAGCGGTGGCGCACGCGCTGGCGGAGTTGCGGGACGCCTTGGGATTGACCGACCGGGTGCGTCTGGCCGGCCTGGTTGGGGACGTCGAGTTGCAGGACCTTTACCGCGCAGCGCGGGTCTTTGCGCTGGCCACCCGGTACGAGGGCTATGGCATGGTCTTTGCCGAGGCCCTGGTGCACGGGCTGCCCATCGTGACCTGCCGCGTCGGGGCGGTGCCCGACACGGTGCCGGAAGGGGCAGGGATATTGGTGGAGGCGGAGGATGCTTGTGGCTTTGCCGATGCGTTGCGCCGGGTGCTGAGCGATACAGACACGCGCCTGTGGATGGCATCGGCCTCAAGCCAAGCTGGGCAAAAGCTGCCCGATTGGGCGATGCAAGCGCAGCGGGTCGGTGGCGTTCTGAAGGGATTTCTGAGCGGGGAAAGTGGCAGTCCGTAGGGGAATCGAACCCCTCTTTCCAGGTTGAAAACCTGGCGTCCTAACCGATAGACGAACGGACCGCGCTTGGCGTGAGGGGCTATCTATCGGCTGGACCGCATCGGCGCAACCCCTGATACGCGCGGATTTCCCGGTTTTTCAGGGCGGCGTTTCCATGGCCTGCGCGGCCTTGCAATGGCTGCTGCGGTGCCTGTGGTGGGCTAGGGAAATTGAGTACTTGCGCCAAGAAGAAAGACACGGCGCGCGTCACTTTACGGGCGTTCATATGGGGCGGTGTCGGGGAAAAGTGGCAGTCCGTAGGGGAATCGAACCCCTCTTTCCAGGTTGAAAACCTGGCGTCCTAACCGATAGACGAACGGACCGCGCTTGGCGTGGGGCGGTATTTAGGAAAACCGGCCTCGGCACGCAAGGGGAAAATCGCGCGAAAGATGGATTTTTTCAGCCCGGCAGGGCGGCATCTTCCAGGCGCAACTGCACCTTTTCCCGACCGCCCCAGGTGTTGATTTCTAGGCGGCCGGCGACATGAATGCGGGCGCCGGTGCGCGCCTCGATCGCGGGGCCAAGATCGCTGTCGAACGCGCCGAAGCAGATGGCGTCCATGCGCGCGCCCATGTCATCGCCCAGCGTCAGTTTCAGGTGGGTCTGGCCGACCCGGCGGGCGTAGGTGACAAGGCAATCGGGCAGCGCAAAACGCGGCGCCGGGGCACTGGCACCGAAGGGGCCGGCCTGTTCCAGCGCGGTGACCAGATCGGGTTTGGCGGCACCGGGCATGAGCATCGCGTCAAGTTTCAGATCACCGGGACCGGCGCGGCCCGCGCCCTGTTTTTCCATCAGCGCGGAGAGGGCCGCCATGGCGGGTTCCAGTTGCGCGCGGCTGAGGCTGAGACCGGCAGCCATCTTGTGCCCGCCGCCTTTTTCCAGCAGCCCCTGGGCCGCGATGCGGTGGATCGAGGCGCCAAGATCGACGCCGGCGATCGAGCGGCCCGAGCCCTTGCCCGAATCGCCTTCGAAGCCGATGACCACGGCGGGGCGATTGGTGGCCTCTTTCAGGCGGGCGGCGACGATGCCGACCACGCCGGGGTGCCAGCCGTCGCCAGCCGCCCAGACCAGCGGGGCATCGAACCCGCGCGCTTCGGCCTGCGCCATGGCGGCCTCGCGGACGCGGGCCTCGATCTCGCGGCGCTCGCTGTTGAGCTGGTCGAGGCGGGCGGCCAGACCGGCGGCCTCTTGCGGATCATCGGTGGCCAGCAGACGCGCGCCAAGATCGGCGGTGCCGACCCGTCCGCCGGCGTTGATGCGCGGGCCGAAGACGAAGCCGAGGTGGTAGCTGGCGGGCGCCGTGTCCAGCCGCGCCACATCGCCAAGCGCCACAAGGCCGAGGTTACGGCGTTGGCCCATGACCTTCAGCCCCTGTCGCACCAGCGCCCGGTTGACCCCGATCAGGGGCGCCACATCGGCCACGGTGGCCAGCGCCACCAGGTCCAGCAGTGCCATCAAGTCGGGGCCCTTTTGCCCGGCAGCGCGCATCTGGCGGTTGACCTCGACCAGCATCAGGAAGACCACGCTGGCCGCGCAGAGGTGCGCGAGGTCGCCGCTTTCGTCCTGGCGGTTGGGGTTCACTACGGCGCGGGCCCGGGGCAGGGTTTCGCCGCCCAGGTGATGGTCCAGAACGATGACCTCGGCAGCGGTGGCCGCTTCCAGCGCGTCATGAGAAAGCGTGCCGCAATCGACGCAGACGATCAGGTCGTGCGCGGCAGCAAGCTGCGACATGGCTTCGGGGTTGGGGCCGTAGCCCTCGTCGATGCGGTCGGGCACATAGAGGGTTGCCGCCTGTCCCATGTCGCGCAGCCAGCGCAGCAGCAGGGCGGCGGACGATCCGCCATCCACGTCGTAATCGGCAAAGATGGCGATCCGCGCCCCGGCCTTCGCGGCCTTCAGGAACACCGCGGCGGCGGTCTCCATGTCTTTCAGCACACGCGGATCGGGCATCAGATCCTTCAGCTTCGGCGCGAGAAAGGTTTCGGCATCTTCGGGGGCGACGCCGCGCCGTGCCAGAACCGCGCAGACCGGCAAGGGCAGGCCGGCGCGCTGGTGCAGCGTTTCCGCTGCGCGTTGCAGATCGGGCGTCGGCCCGATCCAGCGCCGCCCGGTCAGGGACCGGGTGACGCCCAGAAACCCGTTCGGGTCAGTCACCTCAGGCGGTGGGGTTGCGATAGATCATGCGCCGCACAGACCCGGTTTTCGACCGCATCAGCAGGGTTTCGGTCGTCAGATAGCCCACTTCGCGTTTCAGACCGGCCACCAGCGAACCGTCGGTGACGCCCGTGGCCGCGAAAATCACGTCCTCGGTGACCAGTTCGTCGCGGGTATAGACCTTGTCCAGATCGGTGATGCCGGCCTTGGCGGCGCGGCCACGCTCGTCATCGTTGCGGAACATCAGCTGGCCGTAGATCTGGCCGCCCATGCACTTCAGGGCCGCTGCGGCCAGCACGCCTTCGGGTGCGCCGCCCGAGCCCATGTACATGTCGATGCCGGTGACGGCGGCTTCGGCGCAATGGATCACACCGGCCACATCGCCGTCGGTGATCAGGCGGATGGCGCAGCCGGTGGTGCGTAATTCGGCCACCATGTCGTCATGGCGCGGGCGTTCCAGCGCGCAGACGGTGATGTCGGACGGATCGCAATTCTTGGCCTTGGCCAGGGCCGCGACGCGTTCGGCCGGAGACATGTCCATCGTCACGGTGTCGGGGGCGAAGCCCGGCCCGATGGCCAGCTTGTCCATGTAGACGTCGGGGGCGTGCAGCATCGAGCCGCGCGGCCCCATGGCGATCACGGTCAGCGCGTTGGGCATGTCCTTGGCGGTCAGTGTGGTGCCTTCCAGCGGATCCAGCGCGATGTCCACGGCCGGGCCCGCGCCGGTGCCGACTTCCTCGCCGATATACAGCATCGGGGCTTCGTCCCGTTCGCCTTCACCGATGACCACGACCCCGGCGATGTCGAGCATGTTCAACTGCGTGCGCATGGCGTTGACCGCGGCCTGGTCGGCGGCTTTCTCGTCTCCGCGCCCGATCAGCTTGGCCGAGGCCATGGCGGCCGCTTCGGAAACCCGGGCAAGGCCCAGCGAAAGCATGCGGTCGTTGAAATCTCTGGGTGTGGCCATGGAACGGTCCTCGTCTTGGATGTCTGTCGCCTTGCGGGGGCAGGGCTGGTGAACGGGTTACACTTCTTCGATGCGGATGGCGACGGGCTGTTCCGCCAGCACGCCGGTGGCATCGAACCGGGACATCGCCTGATCCAGTGCTTCGCGCGTGGTTTTATGGGTGACGATCAGCACCGGGGCGCTGCCCTCGGCATGGCCGTACTGACGCATCCGGTCGATCGAAACTCCGGCATCGCCCAGCGTGGTGGCGATCTTGGCCAGCGCGCCGGGTTTGTCCAGCAGGCTCAGGCGCAGGTAGAAGGGGGCCGGGGCCGCGCTGGTGGCTGCCGGGGCATCGGCCAGGCTTGTGGCGGGCTGGCCGAAGACCGGCATCCGCAGGCCGCGGGCAATGTCAATCACGTCGGACATCACCGCAGACGCCGTCGGGCCTTCGCCTGCTCCTGCGCCGCGCAGCACGATCTGGCCGCAGCTGTCGCCTTCGATCACCACCATGTTGGTGGCGCGTTCCAGCCGTCCCAGCGGCGACCCCTTGGGCACAAGGCAGGGCGTCATGCGCTGAACCAGCCCGCGTCCGGTCATCTGCGCCACGCCCAGCAGCTTGACGCGGAAGCCCATGTCCGAGGCGCGGTTGATGTCCTCGATGGTGATGCGGTCGATGCCTTCCAGATGCACGCCGTCGAAATTGACCTTGGTGCCGAAGGCCACCGCCGACAGCAGTGCCAGCTTGTGGCCCGCGTCGATGCCGCCCACGTCCAGGGTCGGGTCGGCTTCCAGATAGCCCAGGTCCGAGGCTTCCTTGAACACCTCGTCATAGCTGAGGCCTGCCTTTTCCATCCGGGTCAGGATGTAATTGCAGGTGCCGTTCATCACGCCCATGATCCGGGTGACCTTGTTGCCAGCCAGGCCTTCGGTCAGTGCCTTGACCACCGGAATGCCCCCGGCAACGGCGGCTTCATAGCGCAGCACGCAGCCATTGGCCTCGGCCAGTTCCGCCAGCTCCTGCCCGTGGACGGCCAGCATCGCCTTGTTGGCGGTGATCACATCCTTGCAGGCGTGCAGCGCGGCTTCGGTGGAGGCCTTGGCCGGACCGTCTTCGCCGCCCATCAGTTCGACCACCACATCCACGTCATCGCGCTTGGCCAGCGCCACCGGATCGTCTTCCCAGCCATAGGTCGACAGATCAACGCCGCGCTCCTTGTGGCGGGTGCGGGCAGAGACGGCCGAGATGGCAATCGGGCGTCCGCAGCGTGCCGACAGCAGGGCGGCATGTTGCTGAACGATCCTGACCACGCCGACGCCGACGGTGCCCAGACCTGCAATTCCAAGACGAAGGGGCTGGCTCATAACTAATCCTCAACTGCCGTCGCGTGACCGCGCTGTTAGCCGCTTCCGGCGGTAACTGCAACGCGATGTCATCGCGGGACGGCGGGCCTGCGCCGGGTTCACGGCGCGTTGCGCAGATCCTCGGCGCGGCGGCGCAGATCCTCGCCGCGCGCGGTCAGTTCGGTCTGGATCGCGTCGGGTTCAGAATCGACCGGGTTGGCGTCCAGAACCGCCAGGGTCGAGCGGATTTCGGGCACCTCCAGCGTTTCGGGCGGCGCGAACAGCGGGTTGTCGTCATAGCCTTCGGGCGCGCAGCCGGACAGACCCACCGCGATCGCCACACCACCGAATATTCTGGTTATGAACATCCGTTCACCTCTTGGCCCTCTCCTGTCTCACCGTTACAACGGCAACCATGGCAAGAACAGCAGGATCCTTCGGCGGCGTCACCGGACCGCGCGTCCTCAGCACAGCACAGCGGCTTTTCGCGCGCCATGGTTACGCGGCGGTGTCGATGCGCCAGATCGCATCCGAAGTGGGGGTGCAGGCGGGTGCTCTTTACAACTACATCCCCGACAAGCAAAGCCTGCTGTTCGACCTGATGCGCACCCACATGGACGAGGTTCTACAGGCCTGGGCGGACGAACCGCGCCCGACCGGCGACCCGCTGGCCGAGCTGGAAGCCTTTGCCCGCTTTCACGTCCGCTTTCACCTGGAACGGCGCGAGGCCGTGTTCATCGCCTATATGGAGTTGCGCAATCTCGATCCCGAGAACCTTGAGGCGCTGTTGCAGCGCCGGAAGGCCTATGAGGAGTCGCTGACCGATATCCTGCGCCGGGCCCGGGCGGCGGGTCTGGTCTCGGTCTCCGACCCCAAGGTGGCGGCCTATGGTGTGATCGCCATGTTGACCGGGGTCCAGACCTGGTTCAAGGATGGCGGCGATCTGAGCCGCGAGATGGTCGCGGACATCTATTGGGAAATGACCCGTGGCGCCGTGGGCGCGACCCGGAGCTGACCCCACCCTATTTCCTGACAGGATCCCTGAATGACCTCCTCTCCCATCGCCACGCTCAACGCCTCGGTCCCGCGCCGCTATCTGGCCGGATTCGTTCTTCTGTCGATCGGCGGGCTGCTGCTGTGGATCGGCCTGACCAAGCCGCCGGCCTCGATCGGCTGGCAGATCTACATGCTGGTGCTGGGCGGGCTGGCCCTGTGGCTGACCGCGCGCTTCTGGCAGGCCACGGCAGGCAGCATCCTGCTGACCCACGAAGGGCTGTTCGACGAAAGCGGGCAATGCCTGGTGCGGCTGGACAATATTGAGAAGGTCGAACGCGGCACCTTCGCCTTCAAGCCTTCGAACGGCTTTCTGCTGGTTCTGAAGGAAAAACTGCCGCGCGGCTGGCAACCGGGCCTTTGGTGGTGTCTGGGCCGGCGCATGGGATTTGGCGGGGTGACACCGCCGTCGCAGGGAAAATTCATGGCCGAGATGCTGGCGATGGAGCTGGCGAAATAGCCGATAGGCGCCGATCTGCACAAAAAAACACCGAAATGAAAACTTTAGGGTGGCCCCGTTAGGTATCTCTGCCAAGGATTGGACAAGCGCGATTCCAAGAACGTGCTGCCCTGCGACAGACAGAGAGGTCATCGAACCATGCCCGACGGAATCATCAAGGAACCGAGCTTTCGCGAATCCGTGGATCTGATGTTCAACAGGGCCGTGTCCCTGATGGATCTGGAACCGGGTCTGGAAGAGAAGATCCGCGTCTGCAATGCCACCTACACCGTGCGTTTCGGGGTGCGCCTGCGCGGCAAGATGCACACCTTCACCGGCTACCGGTCGGTTCATTCCGAACATATGGAGCCGGTCAAGGGCGGCATCCGTTATTCGCTGGGGGTACATCAGGACGAGGTCGAGGCGCTGGCGGCGCTGATGACCTATAAATGCGCGCTGGTGGAAACCCCGTTCGGCGGCTCGAAAGGCGGGCTGTGCATCGATCCGCGCGAATGGGAAGAGCATGAACTGGAACGGATCACCCGACGCTTTGCCTATGAGCTGGCCAAGCGCGACCTGATCAACCCCTCGCAGAACGTGCCGGCCCCCGACATGGGCACGGGCGAGCGCGAGATGGCCTGGATCGCCGACCAGTACCGCCGCATGAACACCACCGACATCAATGCCGCTGCCTGCGTGACCGGCAAGCCGCCCCATGCGGGCGGCATCGCCGGCCGGGTCGAGGCCACCGGGCGCGGCGTGCAATACGCCCTGCGCGAGTTCTTCCGGCATCCCGAAGACGTGGCCCTGGCCGGGCTTTCGGGCAAGCTGGACGGCAAGCGCGTGATCGTGCAGGGGCTGGGCAACGTGGGCTACCACGCCGCCCATTTCCTTGAGACCGAGGATGGCGCGAAGATCACCGGCATCATCGAACATGACGGCGCGCTGTTCTCGCCCAACGGGCTGGACGTGGACGCCGTGCGCGCCTGGATCGTGAAATACGGCGGCGTCACCGGCTATCCGGACGCCACCCACACCAGCGATGGCGGCACCGTTCTGGAGCAGGAGTGCGACATCCTGATCCCGGCCGCGCTGGAAGGGGTGATCCATCTGGGCAATGTGGCCAACATCAAGGCGCCGCTGATCATCGAGGCCGCCAATGGTCCGATCACCGCCGGGGCCGACGAATACCTGCGCGAAAAGGGCACCGTCATCATTCCCGACATGTATGCCAACGCCGGTGGTGTGACGGTCAGTTACTTCGAATGGGTCAAGAACCTCAGCCACATCCGCTTTGGCCGGATGCAGCGGCGCCAGGAAGAAGCGCGCCACCAGCTGGTGGTGGACGAGTTGGAGCGGCTGGACAAATACCTTGGCGATGCCTGGTCCATGACACCGGATTTCAAGCAGAAGTACCTGCGCGGCGCGGACGAGCTGGAACTGGTGCGCTCGGGTCTGGATGACACCATGCGTACCGCCTATCAATCGATGCGCGAGGTCTGGCATGGCCGCGATGATGTCACCGACCTGCGGGTGTCGGCCTATCTGGTGGCGATCCACCGGGTCGCGGACAGCTATCGCGCGGCGGGTCTCTGACGCGCGGGACCGCTGGACAGGGCGCAGGCTTGGGTCAATATAGGGACCATGAGTCTGCCCCCCGGTTTCCTTGAAGAACTGCGCACCCGCACCAGCCTGTCTGGGGTCGTGGGGCGCAAGGTTCTGTGGGATGCCCGCAAGTCCAACCCCGGACGCGGCGACATGTGGGCGCCGTGTCCTTTCCACGAGGAAAAGACCGCCAGCTTCCATGTCGACGACCGCAAGGGGTTCTATTACTGCTTCGGGTGTCAGGCCAAGGGCGACGCGATCAGCTTCCTGCGCGAAACCGAGAACATGGATTTCATGGAGGCAGTGCGGGCGCTGGCCTCGGACGCGGGCATGACCGTGCCCGAGAACTCGCCGCAAGAGCGTGAACGCGCCGAGCGCCGCAACACCCTGACCGATGTGATGGAAGAAGCGGTGCGCTTCTTCCGGCGGCAACTGTCCGGCGGCGGCGCGGCACAAGCGCGGGCCTATCTGGAGCGTCGCGGCCTGGACGCCGCCGCGCTGGACCGGTTCGAGATCGGCTTTGCCCCCAACGGGCGGCAGGTCTTGCAGCAGCATCTGGTGGGCAAGGGGATTTCCTTTGACCAGATGGCGGCGGCGGGTCTGGCGCGCAGCCCGCAGGATGGCCGTGGCAGCCCCTATGACGTGTTTCGCGATCGCATCATCTTTCCGATCCGCGATCCGCGCGGGCGCTGCATCGCTTTCGGGGGCCGCGCCATGGCGGCGGATGCGCAGGCCAAGTACCTGAATTCGCCCGACACCGACCTGTTCGACAAGAGCCGCACGCTTTACAATCACGGGCCCGCTCGCACCGTTTCGGGCAAGGATCACCCGCTGGTGGTGGCCGAAGGCTACATGGATGTGATCGCCCTGTGCCGCGCCGGGTTCGAGGGTGCGGTGGCGCCGCTGGGCACCGCCGTCACCGAACATCATCTGCAAATGCTGTGGCGCATGTCGCCAGAGCCGATCCTTGCACTGGACGGTGACACCGCCGGGGTGCGGGCCGCGATGCGGGTGATCGACCGGGCGCTGCCGCTGCTGGAAGCCGGGCGCGGGCTGCGCTTCTGTCTGATGCCGCAGGGCAAGGATCCCGACGATCTGATCCGCGAGCAGGGGCGGGAGGCAATGCAGACGGCGCTGGACAGTGCTTGCCCGATGATCGACCTGCTGTGGCGGCGCGAGACCGAGGGCAAGAGCTTCGACGGCCCCGACCGCCGCGCCGCGCTGGACGCCCGCTTGCAGCAACTGGTCGGGCAGATCCCCGACAAGACCGTGCAGCATCACTACCGCACCGCGCTGCGCGACTTGCAATGGCAGGCATTCCGCCCGCCGCGCAAGGCCCGCGCCGCGTTCCGGGCCGACCCCAAGCCGGTGCCCAGCTCGTCCACCCGCAACTCGTTGCTGGCAGGCTCCGATGGGCGCACCGAAGTTGCGCTGCGCGAGGCGGTGATCCTGGCCACGGTGATCTCGACCCCCGAGGCGCTGGACGAGGTGGCCGATACCCTGGCCGAGATGAGCTTTGCCGGACCCGATCATCAACGCATTCTGGATGCGGTGCTGATGTGGCACATGCGGCAGGAAAACGACCTGCGCGCGCAGGTTCTGGCTGCGGTCGGGGCCCAGTGCCTTGAAAAGCTGTTCACGCAGGGCCATGTGGCAGTAGCCCCCGCCGTGCGTGCGCCCGGCAACCTTGAGATCGCCGAAATGTGCCTGTCCGAGGAACTGCCAAAACTGCAAAGCCGCGCCGGGCTGGAACACGAACTGCGCGAGGCCGTGGAATCCCCGCAGGCGATCCCGGCGGACCGGCTGGCCTGGCGTCTGGCCAAGGCCAGCGAGGCGCGCAATCAGGCCGACCGCAGCGTGCTGGACGACCGCACCGAATACGACACCGGCGCCAATGGCGCGAAACTGAACCGGGATGAGAAAGAGGCGTTTGGCAAACTGATAGACCGAATCAGCTTCTCCAAACCGAAGCGCAGGTAGGCAAACCATGCGTTTTGGTGAGGAAATCCCAAAAAAAAACAGTTAGACGGAAGACCGAATCACTTGGGCGTACTATGTGATTCCATGAGACCCGTCGCGAATCAGCGAATCCACCGAGGAGCCCCGCATGGCAGCCAAAGACGCCGACGATCGTAAGCAAGACGAGACCGAAGCAGAGCCGATGCTGGACATGAGCCAGACAGCGGTCAAGAAGATGATCGCCGAAGCCAAGGATCGCGGCTTCATCACCTACGATCAGCTCAACCAGGTGCTGCCCCCCGATCAGGTCTCGTCGGAACAGATCGAGGACGTGATGTCGATGCTGTCCGAAATGGGCATCAACATCATCGAGGAGGAAGAAGCCGAAGACGCGGACACCAGCAAGTCCACCGGCCTGACCACCACCTCAAGCTCGCGCGAAGTCACGGTTGCGCAGACCGAAACCGAAAAGCTGGATCGTACCGACGATCCGGTGCGCATGTACCTGCGCGAAATGGGCTCGGTCGAGCTTTTGTCGCGCGAAGGCGAGATCGCCATCGCCAAGCGGATCGAGGCCGGGCGCAACACGATGATCGCGGGCCTGTGCGAAAGCCCGCTGACCTTCCAGGCGATCACCATCTGGCGCGACGAACTTCTGTCCGAAGACATTCTTCTGCGCGATGTGATCGATCTGGAAACCACCTTCGGCAACGCCATGGACGAAGACGGCGAGGAAGAGACCACGCCCGTTGTCGCGCCGGTCAATGCCGATGGTACGGCCAAGCCTGCCGAGGGCACGCAGGCGCAGGAACTGGATGCCGACGGCAACCCGATCCAGGCCGATGATGACGACGACGAGGACGATCAGGCCAACATGTCGCTGGCCGCAATGGAAGCGGCGCTGAAGCCGCGGGTTCTGGAAACCCTCGACCGCATTGCCGACGACTATGAACAACTGTCCGAGTTTCAGGACCAGCGGATCTCGGCCACGCTGAACGAGGATGAAAGCTTCTCGGCCTCGGAAGAGGCGCGCTATCAGAAGCTGCGCTCGGAAATCGTGGAGCTGGTCAACAGCCTGCATCTGCACGCCAACCGGATCGAAGCGCTGATCGACCAGCTGTACGGCATCAACCGCCGGATCATGTCCATCGACAGCTCGATGGTGAAGCTGGCGGATCAGGCGCGGATCAATCGGCGCGATTTCATCGACGCCTACCGCGGCTACGAACTGGATCCGAACTGGATCGAGCGGATGCAGGAAAACCCCGGCCGGGGCTGGCAGGCGCTGTTCGAACGCTCGCTGCCCAAGGTTGAAGAACTGCGCTCGGAAATGGTGCAGGTCGGCCAATACGTCGGTCTCGACATCAGCGAATTCCGTCGCATCGTCCAGCAGGTCCAGAAGGGCGAGAAGGAAGCCCGTCAGGCCAAGAAGGAAATGGTCGAAGCGAACCTGCGGCTGGTGATCTCGATCGCCAAGAAATACACGAACCGCGGCCTGCAATTCCTTGATCTCATTCAGGAAGGCAACATCGGCCTGATGAAGGCGGTGGACAAGTTCGAATACCGCCGGGGCTACAAGTTCTCGACCTATGCGACGTGGTGGATCCGCCAGGCGATCACCCGATCCATCGCGGATCAGGCGCGGACCATCCGGATTCCGGTCCATATGATCGAAACAATCAACAAGCTGGTCCGCACCGGCCGCCAGATGCTGCACGAGATCGGTCGCGAGGCGACACCGGAAGAACTGGCCGCCAAGCTGCAGATGCCGCTGGAAAAGGTTCGCAAGGTGATGAAGATCGCCAAGGAACCGATCAGCCTTGAAACCCCCATCGGGGACGAGGAAGACAGCCAACTGGGCGATTTCATCGAGGACAAGAACGCCGTTCTGCCGCTGGACAGCGCCATTCAGGACAACCTGAAGGAAACCACCACGCGGGTTCTGGCCAGCCTCACCCCGCGCGAGGAACGGGTTCTGCGGATGCGGTTTGGCATCGGCATGAACACGGATCACACGCTGGAAGAGGTGGGCCAGCAGTTCAGCGTGACCCGCGAACGGATCCGCCAGATCGAAGCCAAGGCGCTGCGCAAGCTCAAGCATCCCTCGCGGTCGCGGAAATTGCGCTCGTTCCTCGATCAATAGTCGGGCCTTGTCCTTGAATGTGATCTCGCGCCCGCTGGTAACCCGGCGGGCGTATGCTATTTTACCTGCAACAGATCGTGGAGCAGTCGTATGAAACTCAAGGCCGTCACCGCCTTTACCCTCCTGACCCTGGGAGCCTGCAGCGGAGCCGACACAAGCGGCATCTTCATGGCCGCAAACGGCTACCGTGTCTTGCCAACGGCGGATCCCAACCGGTTTGAAGTGCTGGCACGGGCCGGGGCCGGCGGGTCGGATTACTACTGCGCGGCGGCGGACTATGCGTTTCGCCGTCTGGATGCGAGCCCGGCCGACCGGGTGGTTGTTCAGTCGTCGCCGTCAGTCGGTCAGCGCACCGGATCGCTCAGCGCCTTTTTCTCGGTCGCAAAGCAGGGCAGCGTGCCGCGCTCCAACACGCTCCATTACAGCATGCAGCCCGGCCAGAACGCGCAGATCGGTCTGGCACGCCAGAACTGCCGAAAGAACACGTTCAAGAATGACAACGACTAGGTCCACAACGGTTGCGGCTTGTGGTGGTGAGTTGACCAAACACTAAGGGTGGCGTTGCCCCGCAAGAGGCGGTAGACTTTTTGCGAGGGCGCGCAACCCGGCGCGTCGCTGGACGATTGGGAGACGCCCATGCGCTGTCCGTTTTGCGGCAATGTCGACACCCAGGTGAAGGATTCACGCCCCGCCGAGGATCATGTAGCGATCCGCAGGCGGCGCTTCTGTCCCGAATGCGGCGGCCGGTTCACCACCTATGAACGGGTGCAATTGCGCGATCTCGTGGTGGTCAAATCCAATGGCCGGCGCGAGGATTTCGACCGCGACAAGCTGGAACGCTCGATCCGCATCGCCCTGCAGAAGCGACCGGTTGAGCCTGATCGCGTCGAGAAAATGATCTCGGGCATCGTGCGGCGGCTGGAATCGCTGGGCGAGCAGGACATTCCCTCGCGCGCCATCGGCGAGATCGTGATGGAAACCCTGGCCCGGATCGACACTGTGGCCTACGTCCGGTTTGCCAGCGTTTACAAGAACTTCCAGGCTGCGGATGATTTCGACAAGTTCGTGTCGGAACTGCGCCCGGATCATCCCAAGGACAAGTGATCCGGTGACAACGGCGGATCAGCGCCACATGCGCCACGCGCTGACCCTTGGCGCGCGGGGGTTGGGCCGGTGCTGGCCAAACCCGGCGGTGGGCTGCGTGATCGTGCGTGAGGGGCGGATTGTCGGCCGGGGCTGGACCCAGCCCGGCGGGCGCCCCCATGCCGAGGCCGTTGCCCTTGCGCAGGCGGGCGCCGCGGCGCGCGGGGCCACAGCCTATGTCACGCTGGAGCCCTGTGCCCATACCGGCAAGACACCGCCCTGCGCCGACGCGCTGGTGGCGGCTGGCATTGCCCGGGTTGTGGTGGCCCTGCGCGATCCCGACCCGCGCGTGGATGGCGGCGGGCTGGCCCGGTTGCGCGCTGCGGGCCTGATCGTCGATGTCGGGGTTTGCGCGCGTGAGGCTGCGGCCAGCCACGCCGGTTTCCTGCGCCGCATCCGTGATGGCCGCCCCATGGTGACGCTGAAACTGGCCAACAGCTTCGACGGGCGGATCGCAACGCAGACCGGCGACAGCCAATGGATCACCGGCCCCGCCGCGCGGCGGCTGGTACATCTGGAACGGGCCGCCCATGACGCGGTGCTGGTGGGCGGTGGCACGGCGCGCGACGACGATCCCTCGCTGACCGTGCGCGGTCTGGGCATCTCGCATCAGCCCGTGCGGGTCGTGGCTTCGACACGCTTGGATCTGCCGCGCGACGGCCTGCTGGCGCGCACTGCAAGGCAGGTGCCGGTCTGGCTGCTGCACGGGGCAGGGGCGGACCCGGATCGCGTGTCGGCATGGACGGACCTGGGCGCGCACTGCCTGTCCGTGGAAACTGGCCCGGATGGCCCTCTTGATCCCGCAGCCTGCCTGCGGGCGCTGGGGCAGGCCGGTCTGACGCGCGTGTTTTGCGAGGGCGGCGGACAGTTCGCGGCGGCGCTGCTGCGTGCCGACTTGGTGGATCGCCTGATCGGTTTTACCGCCGGGGTGGCGATCGGGGCCGAGGGCCGGCCCTCGCTGGGGGCCATGGGCCTGACCGCGCTGCGGGGCGCACCGCGCTTCCATCTGAGCGACAGCCGTGCCATTGAGGGGGAC
Organism: Fluviibacterium sp. S390; assembly: GCF_049800695.1. NCBI lineage: Bacteria > Pseudomonadati > Pseudomonadota > Alphaproteobacteria > Rhodobacterales > Paracoccaceae > Meridianimarinicoccus > Fluviibacterium sp. S390. Next base: position 208,183 of record NZ_JBNAFN010000005.1, read on the forward strand.
GTGTTGCATGTCTGGCTGCGCCCAGGCGCGGACCAGTCCTGAGCCGGGAGAGTGCCCTTGTCCGTCATCGTTTCCGTGCAAGAGCTGCACAAGTCCTATGCCGACGGCTTCGAGGCGCTGAAAGGCGTCAATCTTGAAATCGAGGAAGGCGAGATTCTGGCGCTGCTGGGGCCGAACGGCGCGGGCAAGACGACCCTGATCTCGACCATCTGCGGCATCGCCATCCCCACCTCGGGCAAAATCACCGTCGGCGGACACGACGTGATCGACGACTTTCGCGGCGCCCGCCAGATGATCGGTCTTGTGCCGCAGGAAGTGGCGCTGGAACCCTTCGCCCGTGTCAGTGCGACGGTGGCCTTCTCGCGGGGCCTGTTCGGCAAGAACCCGAAGGATCCGATTGTCGAGGACGTGCTGCGGCAACTGTCGCTGTGGGACAAGCGCAACGCTTCTACCCGTGAATTGTCGGGCGGCATGCGGCGCCGGGTGCTGATCGCCAAGGCGCTGGCGCATGAGCCACGGGTGCTGTTCCTGGATGAACCCACCGCCGGCGTCGACGTGGAACTGCGCCGCGACATGTGGGACATCGTCCGCCGTCTGAAGGCGCAGGGCGTGACCATCATCCTGACCACCCATTACATCGAGGAGGCCGAGGCCATCGCCGACCGCATCGGTGTCATCAACGACGGCCGGATCCTGCTGGTCGAGGAAAAGGCCACCCTGATGGAACGACTGGGCAAGAAGCAGCTGCGGCTGGAGTTGCGCGAACCGGCGGACACTCTGCCCGACACCCTGTCGGACTATGCGCTGGAACGGGTCGAGGATGGCAACGCCCTGATTTACACCTATGACGTCATGGCCGAACGCAGCGGCATCACCCGGCTGTTGTCGGACCTGTCGGACGCAGGCCTGCATTTGCGGGATCTGCAAACCAGCCAAAGCTCTCTGGAAGATATCTTCGTGGATCTGGTGAAGGATCGCCCATGAACCCGCAAGCCATCCTGACCATGTATCGCTTCGAAATGGCCCGGTTTTTCCGCACCCTGTCGCAAAGCCTGATTTCGCCGGTGCTGTCGACTTCGTTGTATTTCGTGGTCTTCGGCGCCGCCATCGGCTCGCGCATCGACGAGGTCGAGGGCGTGGATTACGGCGCTTTCATCGTGCCGGGGCTGATCATGCTCAGCGTGATGACCCAGTCGATCTCGAACGCCTCCTTCGGGATCTACTTTCCGAAGTTCATGGGCACGATCTATGAACATCTGTCGGCGCCGGTGACATTCCTGGAAATCGTCATTGGCTACGTCGGCGCGGCGGCCACCAAGTCGTTCCTGATCGGCATCATCATCCTTCTGACGGCCTTCTTCTTCGTGGATCTCGACATCCAGCACCCGATCGCGATGCTGCTGTTCCTGATGCTGACCTGCCTGTCGTTCAGCCTTCTGGGCTTCATCATCGGCATCTGGGCCGACAATTTCGAACAGTTGCAACTGATCCCGTTGCTGGTGATCACGCCGCTGGTGTTTCTGGGGGGCAGTTTCTATTCGATCACCATGCTGCCGCCGTTCTGGCAGGGCGTGTCGCTGTTCAACCCGGTGGTCTATCTGATCTCGGGTTTCCGCTGGTCGTTCTTCGGGGCTTCGGATGTGGCTGTCGGGTGGAGCCTTCTGGCCATCGCCGGGTTTACCGCGATCTGCCTTGGTGTGGTCTGGTGGATCTTCAAGACCGGTTATCGCCTGCGCGACTGAGCCGCCAACCGCCGCGGTCTATCCCAGCGCCGGGCGCGCCCAGGCCGGCAGGCGCGTGTTCTGCACCAGCGACACCGATGGCGCATAGCGTCCGCCCAGGGCCAGCGTCGCCATGCGCAGCATCTCGATCCCCTCGTCGGATTTCGCGGGCAGCGAGGCCGGGGAAATCGGCTCTCCGACGGTGATGCGATAGGGCTGGCGGTGCTTGTTCAGCGTCTCGTGGAACAGGGTGATGTCGCGCAGGGTCGGGTGGATCAGGTCGAACAGGTAGAACAGCGCCGAGTTGCGCGCCCGCACGTTGACCGGGATCACCGGCAGGTCGAACTTGCGCGCGATCATCGCCGCCGAGGCCATCCACGGCCGTTCGTACAGCTTCAGCCCGCGCCGCTTGGCCAGGCGGCCGGACGGGAAGATGACGCCAAGCCGCCCCTGTTCCACCGCCTTGCGGGTATAGGCCATGGTCTCGCGGGTCTTGGCATGGCTGCGCTTTTCCTTGCGCCATTCGACCGGCGCGATCAGCGTCTCCATCTGCGGCAGCACCTTCAGGATATCGCTGTTGGCGTAGAAATAGCTGTCCTGCCGGATGCCGCTCAGCACCGAATGCAGAATGATGCCATCGGCGATGCCGGTGGGGTGGTTGGCCACGATCAGGGCCGCGCCCTGCCGGGGTATATTCTCCAGCCCCGAGACCTGAACATCCTTGGCCAGCATTTCGCCCATGGTGCCCATGATCACGTCCATGGGCTTGTCTTCCAGGTATTCGCCCAGGCGGATGGTCTTGTTGTAGCCCAGCATTCCCGTCAACAGAATCCGCGAAGGCGCAGACCACGGATGGCCCGCGTAAAGCCACGGGGCGCGTTCTTCGATCAGGGGGTCGATTCTGTCTTTCATCGGGGCACCCAACCACGGTTTTGCAAAGCCGGTGTGACGCAAGTCTACCGCAACACCCTGCACGGTTCCATCCACGCGAACACGATGGCGGGCAGGGCGGCAGTAAACCGCGCCCTGCTGCAGTCTTAGCCCGCCAGAATTCGTGTGACCATCTCTTTGGTATCCCGCGACAAAACCGGGACTGCGGCGATCTTTTCCAGGGCGTCGCGCATCAGCGCCTGACGATCGGCATCATAGTGTTTCCAAGTCCCGAAGGCGGTGGTCATGCGGGCCGTGGTCATCGGGTTCAGGCGATCCAGACGGATCAGCCAGTCCGCCATCAGCGCATACCCCTCGCCCGAGGGATCGTGGAACCCCGCAAGGTTGCTGGAGAACCCGCCAAAGACCGCGCGGAAGCGATTGGGGTTCTCCCATGTGAAATCCGGATGCTCGGTCAGGCGGCGCACGGTTGCGACGGCCTGCGCCGGTGGGGTCAGGCCGGATTGCAGGCCGAACCACTTGTCCAGAACCAGGCGCTCGTGCTGCCACTGGCTGTGGAAATGCTCCAGCGCGTCGTGGGCGGCATCGATACGTTGCAGCGCCGACAAGGCGGCCATTTGCTGTGTCATGTTGGCAGCTTCAGAATATTGCACTTTGGCCCGCGCGCCCGCGTCGGTGCGGCTGAGCAGCGCCAGCGCCCCATTGGCCAGCGCCCGCTTGCCCGCGTCCTCGGCCACGGGGCGGTAGGGGCCGGGCACCTGATGCGCATCGAACAGCGCCACCAGATCCGCCTGCAGATGGGTGGCCATGGCGGTTTCCATGGCTGTCAGTGCGTCATGGATGGCCAGCGGATCGGGCACATGGCCCGCGTCGAACAGGGCCTGCGTCAGGTCCTGCTGGCTGGGCAGACGCAGCACCAGCGCCCGGAACGCCGGGTCCAGACTGTCGTCGGCCAGCAGCGCCTGAAGCGCCTCCAGATAGGCCGGATCGGGCGCGGCCCGGTCGGTCAGCATTGCCAGCAGCGCGTGACGCGCCAGCGCCCGCCCGGCTTCCCAGCGGTTGAACGGGTCGGTGTCATGGGCCAGCAGCAGGCGCTTTTGCGCGGCCGTCAGGGGGTGGTGCAGGTTCACCGGGGCCGAAAAGCCGCGCAGGATCGACGGCACCGGACGTGTGGACAGACCGTTGAAGGTGAAGCTCTGCCGGGCCTCGGTCACTTCCAGCACGCGGGTCGGCACCACTTCGGTGCCATCGGTGTCCAGCAGGCCGACGGCGATGGGAATGACCATGGGCGGCTTGTCGGTCTGGCCCGGCGTGTCTGGAACGCTTTGCTGGAAGGTCAGCGCATAGGTGCCATCGGTCCAGTCGTCGGTGACTTTCACATGCGGTGTACCGGCGGTGGAATACCAAAGCTTGAACTGGCTCAGATCCCGGCCCGAGACGTCTTCGAAAACCTTCAGCCAATCCTCGATGGTGCAGGCCTGCCCGTCGTGCCGGTCGAAATACAGGTCCAGCGCCTTGGCATAGGTGGCGTCGCCCACCAGCCGGTGCAGCATGCCGATCACCTCGGCGCCCTTGTCATAGACCGTGGCGGTGTAGAAATTGTTGATCTCGACAAAGCTCTCGGGGCGGACCGGATGGGCCAGCGGGCCGCCGTCCTCGCGGAACTGGGCACTGCGCAGCACCAGCACATCGTCGATCCGCTTCACCGGCTCCGAGCGCACGTCCTTGGTGAACTGCTGGTCGCGATAGACCGTCAGACCTTCCTTCAGGCACAGCTGGAACCAGTCGCGGCAGGTGATGCGGTTGCCGGTCCAGTTGTGGAAATACTCGTGCGCGATGATCGACTCGATGCGTTCGAAATTCGCGTCCGTGGCGGTTTCAGGACTGGCCAGAACGGCGGCAGAGTTGAAGATGTTCAGCCCCTTGTTCTCCATCGCGCCGGCGTTGAAATCATCCACCGCCACGATGTTGAACACGTCCAGATCGTATTCGCGGCCATAGACGCGCTCGTCCCACGCCATCGAGGTTTTCAGAGCTTCCATCCCGAAGGCGCATTTGTCCTGATCGCCGTCGCGCACCCAGATCGCCAGGTCCACCGATGTCCCCGAGGCGGTTGTGAAACTGTCGCGATGGGCGTGCAGATCGCCCGCCACCAGGGCGAACAGATAGGCCGGTTTCGGCCAGGGATCGTCCCATTCGGCCCAGCCGTCGCCGGCGGCGGCCGGATTGCCGTTGGACAGCAGCACCGGCAGATCGCTTTCGATGCGCACCGTAAACGGCGCCATCACGTCGGGGCGGTCGGGGTAGTAGGTGATCTTGCGGAACCCTTCGGCCTCGCATTGCGTGCAATACATGCCGTTGGACATGTACAGCCCTTCCAGCGCCTTGTTGGCCTCGGGATTGATCTCGACCTCGGCTTCCCAGACGAAAGGGGCGTCGGGCACCGGGCAGGTCAGGCCGTCGCCGGTCAGCGTCGGGGTCACTTCGGTGCCGTCGATGGTGGCGCGGATCAGGGTCAGATCCTGTCCGTGCAGGGTGAACGGGCCGGGCGCGTCGGGGTTGGGCCGGAAGGCGATGCGCGACAGCACCCGCGTTGCCGTGGGATGCAGGCGGAAGGTCAGCTCGACGCGATCCACCTGGAAGGCCGGCGGGGTGTAATCGGCCAGAAAGATCGGTTGCGCGCTGTCTTTGGTCATGTCCTGCTCCTTTTGGCCGCCTCGTGTCAGGTGTATCCTGTTGCCGCGCCGGTACAAGGGGCGGCGGCTTGAAGCCTCCTGACAGAATGCTGTCAGGAGGGGTGTGTCACAACGGGCATGTCACCAACTCCGAGGAAAGGATCAACCATGAGCTTCACGCCGGATCATGCCACCGTCTGGATCGAAATCCCCGTCACCGATCTGGGCAAATCCATCGCCTTCTACGAAGCCGCCACGGGCGGCAAGCTGGAACGCCAGCAGATGGGCCCCAATGAGACCGCCGTTTTCCAGACCGCTGACCCTGCGGGCGGTGTCGCGGGGCATCTGTACGAAGGCAAGCCAGCCGCGCAGGGGCAGGGGCCGACCATCCATCTGGCCATTGCGGGCACGCTGGAAGAGGCACTGGAACGTCTGCGCAAGGCCGGCGGCACGGTTCTGTCGGACCCGATCCCGATCCCGGCGGGCCGGTTCGCCTATTGCCAGGATCTTGACGGCAACTCCATCGGCCTGTTCGAGGGCACCTGATGCGTCGGGCCGACCGCCTGTTCCAGATCGTGCAGTATCTGCGGGGCGGTCGGCTGACCACGGCGGCCGCCCTGGCCGCACGCCTTGAGGTGTCCGAACGCACCATCTATCGCGATATTGCCGATCTGCAATCCACCGGCGTGCCGGTCGAGGGCGAGGCCGGCATCGGTTATGTGATGCGCGAAGGCTTCGACCTGCCGCCGCTGATGTTCACCCGCGACGAGATCGTGGCGCTGGTGGCCGGGGCGCGTCTGTTGCGCGCCTGGGGCGGCGCCAGCATGGCCCGCAGCGCCGAGGAAGCCCTGGTCAAGATCGAGGCGGTCCTGCCCGAGGCCGAGCGCGACCGCGCCCGGCAGGTGCAGATCCATTCCTTCGCGCCGGAGATGACCGAGGCCATCGCCTTGCGGCTGGATGACATCGAGGCCGCGATCGAGAGCCGCCAACGGCTCGAACTGTCCTATATGGACGTCGAGGGTGCGCAGACGACACGCACCATCCGGCCGCTGGGCCTGTGGTTCTGGGGCAAGGTCTGGACCCTGGTCGCCTGGTGCGAATTGCGGCAGGACTTCCGCATGTTCCGGGTCGACCGAATTGCCAGCAGCACCCCGGCCGGCACCTTCCGACCCGAGCACGGCCGCACCTTGCAGGACTTTTTCCGAATGATGGAACATTGCCCGCCGTTCTGACAGGCTGCGGAACAATCGGGCCGAAAAAAAACGCGCCGCCCAGTCGTGGCAGTGATCTCGACGCGCCAATCAAAACCGAATACGGTTGAGCGTCGTAGCTTCGCGAGGTTCCCATGACGCGCCCGATGGTCGGCATTATCGGTAATTCCTACCTGTTGAATGACCAGTACCCGGCCCATGCCGGTGGCACCATGAACTCGCAGGCCATTGCCGAGGTGTCCGGCGCCATGCCGTTGCTGATCCCCGCCGATCCGCGCTTTGTCTCGGTCGAGGAACTGTTGGCGAATTTCTCGGGCTTCCTGTTCACCGGTGGACGACCCAACATCCATCCCGAGGAATACGGCGAGGCCGAGACCGAAGCCCATGGCGCGTTCGACCGTGCCCGCGATGCGATCACCCTGCCGCTGATCCGCGCCTGCGTCGAGCGCGGCCAGCCCTTCCTTGGCATCTGCCGCGGGTTCCAGGAGGTCAATGTCGCCCTGGGCGGCAGCCTGCATCCGGAAATCCGCGATCTGCCGGGGCGGATGAACCACCGGATGCCGCCCGATGGCACGCTGCACGAGAAGTTCGAATTGCGCCACACCGTCCGCTTCACCGACAACGGGCCGTTCAACCGCCTTCTTGGCACGCGCGAAGTTTTCACCAACACGTTGCACGGGCAGGGCGTGAAAACCCCCGGTCCGCGCATCGTCATCGATGGCTGGGCCGAGGACGAGACGCCCGAGGCGCTCTATGTGCGCGATGCGCCCGGCTTCACCCTGTCGGTGCAATGGCATCCGGAATGGAACGCGGCCAACGATCCGGTCTCGCGCCCCCTGTTCGAAGCCTTTGGCGCGGCGGTGCGCGACTGGGCCTTGGGTCAGCGCAGCGGCAGTTTGCGCAGCGCCTGAAGCGGCTTTTCCATGATCGCGTTGTCCAGCTTCTGGCCCCGGATTTCGACGGTCTGATGCGTGACCAGCCGCCAGCCCATGCGCTGAAAGAACGGCTGCGCCCTGAGACTGGCCTCGGTCGTCAGGCGGGACAGGCCGCGCGCCTGCGCTTCGGCCAGAACCCTGTCGTGCAAGGCGTCGGCGACACCTTGGCCCATGACACGCGGCAGCACGAATGCCAGATCCAGATGGCCGTCGCGACCCAGTGTCATGAACCCCACAGGATTGTCGTGCTGTTCCGCGACGAAGGTCAGGTGATCGCCCAAACGGTCGCCCCAATCGGGTGGGCAATGCTGCGCCGCGCCCGACCACGCGTCCCGCTGTGCTGCTGAATATTGCGCTTGTGCGCCGACCTGCACGGCTTCGACGAAAATCCGGCGCAGCGCGGGTGCATCGGTGGCGAAATAGGGACGAACGCGGGTCATGGAGCATCCTTTCCAGCCTGCCTGCGCAGGCGCAAGCGAAACTCGGTCGATTGGGACGCGTGTCGGTCATCCGGATCAGGTGGGCTTCTCCTTCTTTGGTCTACAATTGCTGCACTGCGGCTATTTGTGTTTGAAATATTCGCCTGAGCCGTCTAAGAGACGGGAAATATTGTTGCGCCAGCCCCGGCGCGGAACAGGTGAATCGGACCGATCGCTATGGACCTGCTGTCAAAATGGCTCGATTGGCCGCCACTCTGGCTGGCGCTGTTCCTTGGGCTCGCGCGGGTCCAGTCGCAAAGCCTGCCCCTGGGTGGGTTTCCTGGTGCCGGCTTCGATCTGTTGGCCGGTCTGTGTATCGGCGCGGGGCTGATCGTGATGGCGCTGGCCGTGCTGGAACTTCGGCGTCAGCGCACAACGATCGTGCCGCACCGCGTACCGGACCAACTGGCGCAGGAAGGCATCTTCCGGCGCAGTCGCAACCCGATCTATCTGGGCGACACGCTGGTTCTGGTGGGGTTCGTCCTCTACTGGGACGCCGTGCCGTCGCTTCTGCTGGTGCCGTTGTTCATGTGGGTGATCACCGATCGGTTCATCCAGAAGGAAGAGGCGGCAATGGCCGAGAAATTCGGACCGCAGTTTGATGCCTACGCTGCGAAAACAAGACGCTGGATCTGAGACTTGCGGGGCGCGGCCCCGGACGCAACATCTGAAGGGAGTTGGAGTTTTGAAGTTAGGAGTACCCAAGGAGTTATATCCTGGCGAGTGTCGGGTTGCCTTGACGCCGCAGTCTGCGGGTCAGTTGGGCAAGCTGGGCTATGCGTGTCTGGTTGAGTCCGGGGCCGGGGCTGCGGCGGGGATTTCGGATGCGGCCTATGCCGCGGCCGGGGTCGAGGTCGTGGCGGATGCGGCGGCGCTGTATGCGGGCGCCGACATCGTGGCCAAGGTGCGGCCTCCGGAAGAATCCGAGGTGGATCTGCTGCGCGAGGGGCAGATCCTGATCTCGTTCTTCTGGCCGGCGGCGAACGAGGCGCTGATGGCGCGCGCGAAGGATCGCGGCGCCACGGTGATCGCCATGGACATGGTGCCGCGGATCAGCCGGGCCCAGAAGATGGACGCGCTGAGCTCGATGGCCAATATCGCGGGCTACCGCGCGGTGATCGAGGCGGGCGCCAACTTCGGCCGCTTCTTCACCGGCCAGGTGACGGCGGCGGGCAAGGTGCCCCCCGCGAAGGTTCTGGTGGTGGGGGCCGGCGTGGCCGGGCTGGCGGCGATCGGGGCGTCGACCTCGCTGGGCGCGATCACCCTGGCCTTCGACGTGCGGCCCGAGGTGGCCGAGCAGATCGAATCGATGGGGGCGGAGTTCGTCTACCTCGAGTTCGACGAGGAACAGACCGACGGCGCGGCGACGGGCGGCTATGCGGCGCCCTCGAGCCCCGAGTTCCGCGAGGCGCAGCTGGCCAAGTTCCGCGAGCTGGCCCCGGAGGTGGACATCGTCATCACCACGGCGCTGATCCCGAACCGGCCGGCGCCGAAGCTGTGGACCGAGGACATGGTCGGGCTGATGAAGCCGGGCTCGGTGATCGTTGATCTGGCGGCCGAGCGTGGCGGCAACTGCGACCTGACGGTTCCGGACGAGAAGATCGTGACCGACAATGGCGTGACCGTGGTCGGCTACACCGATTTCCCCAGCCGGATGGCGGCGCAAAGCTCGACGCTTTATGCCACCAACATCCGCCACATGATGACCGATCTGACGCCCGGCAAGGACGGTCAGCCGGTGGTCAACATGGAAGATGACGTGATCCGCGGCGCCACGGTGACCCACGCGGGCGAGATCACCTTCCCGCCGCCGCCGCCGAAGATCGCGGCAATCGCGGCGCAGAAGCCCAAGGAAAAGCCCAAGGAACTGACGCCGGAAGAGAAGAAGGCCCGGGAAGTGGCCGCCTTCAAGGCCGCCACCAAACAGCAGGTGACCCTGCTGGGGGTGGGCGCGGCCTTGATGCTGATCGTGGGCGCCTTTGCCCCGGCCAGTTTCATGGCGCATTTCATCGTCTTCGTTCTGGCCTGTTTCGTGGGCTTCCAGGTGATCTGGAACGTCAGCCACAGCCTGCACACGCCCTTGATGGCGGTGACCAATGCAATCTCGGGCATCGTGATCCTGGGCGCCCTTCTGCAGGTCGGGTCCGGCAACTGGCTGGTGGTTCTGCTGGCGTCGATCTCGATCCTGATTGCCACGATCAACATCGTCGGCGGCTTCCTGGTGACACGCCGGATGCTGGCAATGTTCCAGAAATCCTGAGGAGTTCAGTGACATGAGTATCGGACTTGTTTCGGCGGCCTATATCGCTGCCGCCGTTCTGTTCATCCTGAGCCTCGGGGGGCTCTCGGGCCAGGAGAGCGCCAAGCGCGCGATCTGGTACGGGATCGTGGGCATGGCCTTTGCCGTGGTCGCGACGATCTTCGGGCCAGGCATGGGCAACTATTTCATCGTGATCCTGATGGTGGCGCTTGGCGCCATCGCCGGCACCATCGTGGCCAAGCGGGTCGAGATGACCGAGATGCCGCAACTGGTGGCGGCGCTGCACAGTTTCGTCGGTCTTGCGGCGGTCTTCATCGGGCTCAACGCCGACCTGGAACTGGGCGCGGTGACCGCGCTGAAGGAGGCCGGCGGCGACCTGAGCGCGCTGGCGGGCTTCGCGGCCACCCTGGCCAAGAAGACCAGCGTCGAGATCGGCATCCTGAAGACCGAGGTGTTCCTTGGCATCTTCATCGGGGCGGTGACCTTCACCGGGTCGGTCGTGGCCTTCGGCAAGCTGGCGGGCAAGGTCGACGGCAAGCCCAAACAGCTGCCCGGCGGGCATATGCTGAACGCGGCGTCGCTGGCGCTGTGCGTTCTGCTGGGGATCATGTATATCGCCGGCGCGGGCATCTGGACCATGGTGCTGGTGACGCTGATCGCGGGCTTCATCGGCTACCATCTGATCATGGGCATCGGCGGCGCCGACATGCCGGTGGTGGTGTCGATGCTGAACAGCTACTCGGGGTGGGCCGCGGCCGCCATCGGCTTCACGCTGGGCAACGATCTGCTGATCGTGACTGGCGCGCTGGTGGGCTCTTCGGGGGCGATCCTGAGCTACATCATGTGCAAGGCGATGAACCGGGCCTTCGTGTCGGTGATCCTGGGCGGCTTTGGCGGCACCTCGGGGCCGCAGATGGCGGTCGAGGGCGAGATGATCGCCACCGATGCCGACAGCGTCGCCGCGGCCCTGAACGATGCCGACGAGATCATCATCATCCCCGGCTACGGGATGGCGGTGGCCCAGGCCCAGCAATCGGTGAGCGAGCTGACCAAGCGCCTGCGCGCCAAGGGCAAGACTGTGCGGTTTGCGATCCATCCGGTTGCCGGACGCCTCCCTGGTCACATGAACGTTCTGCTGGCCGAAGCGCGGGTGCCCTACGACATCGTTATGGAAATGGACGAAATCAATGAAGATTTCCCCAAGACCGACGTGGCGATCGTGATCGGCTCGAACGACATCGTGAACCCGGCCGCACAAGACGACCCCAACAGCCCCATCGCCGGGATGCCGGTGCTGGAATGCTGGAAGGCGAAACAGGTGTTCGTGTCCAAACGCGGCCAGGGCACCGGCTATTCGGGCATCGAGAACCCGCTGTTCTTCAAGGACAACACGCGGATGTTCTACGGCGACGCCAAGAAAAGCCTCGACGACTTGCTTACCCGCATCGACTGACAACACACCCCAGGCCCCGGACAAAACCCGGGGCCTGATGGCAGAAACCCAACCCCCGAAGGGGGGG